>NZ_NMQR01000070.1 GCF_003545805.1 Photorhabdus sp. CRCIA-P01
AATATACACCAATCAAAAATTTCAATTTTATATTTATCTCATAAGGTATTATTATAAAATACAAATAAAAACAATAAAATGATTGTATTTTCAAAAATCACAACAAGATAGAAATCTATAGATATTATTGAGCAATAAAATTATGAATATGGTTTAAATTAAAGGTATAACATAATTCTTCTTTACAAGAAGAAGATATTTTTACGAACAGACACTTCAACTTTTAAATCAATTAACTTTACCAATAAACGCTTAAATGTTCGATAAAAAGGTCAATAAAAAAACCCTAATGAAATAAATAGTCAATCAAAATAAATGTACCTGACATAGAGCCGGATCAATAATTATCCTGATGCAGTGCAGCCATTTCCAATGGCTGCACGTCAAACTATCAATATTCAAGTACTTGTTCTTTTCGTGGCGTTTTCAGCAAACGCCAAGCGAGCAATACCACTCCCGCGGTCAATACCACGGTCATCCAGCTCATCATATGAATAGCGCTGCTGAATGATTCCGCCGCTGCTGTCATCAATTGTTGCCCCTCTGATTCAGCTAATGAATTCGCTACAACGTAAGCCCCCGCTAACGTCTCTAAAGCCAATCCAGCCTGTTCCTGAGAGACCTCATTCGGCAATTGTAATGTTATACGATAGAAAGCAGTGACCAATCCCCCCAGAATCGTCGTGCCAAGTACAACCCCCACTTCATAAGCAGTTTCGCTTATTGATGATGCAGCCCCTGCTTTAGAAGAGGGTACTGACGAAAGCACCAAATCATTAGACACCGAAGCAATTGCCCCCACACTAATATCTAATAATGCGAAAGCAACAATCAGAGTGACTAAATCACTGCCGATACTCGCTACCAGAAGAAATGCAATGCCTGCAATACTCAGCAAGATTGGCACTAGATAATGAGCAGGCACCCGTTGAGCAATGGGCACTATCGCCATACCCATAACAATCGCCAGTATTTGTCCGGGAACCAATGCCAGGCTAGCCAAAATCGGCTTCATACCGAGTACGATTTGCAAGACCTGTGTGGCGAAAAAGACAAAACCAACCAGCAATGCCAAACTCAGCAAGTTAACAATAATCGAACCAGTAAACATACCATTGCGGAATAGGGAAAGATCCATCAACGGCACAGGCAGATGCTGTTGTCGGCGAACAAAGAGCACACCAGCAATAAGACCAACCGACAGTTCGAGTATTACACTTATTTCAAACCCATCGCTAGCAAGGTGTTTAATCGCGTAAACAATACCAACCATAGCAACGATCGATAACAGAACGCTATACACATCGATAATGCCAGTCTGTTTTTTATCGGACTCTGGCAATAACATCGGTCCGAAGATCAACAATGGCACTAATACCGGTACTGCCAATAGGAAAATTGAACTCCAATCGAAAAATTGTAATAAAACACCACCCACTACGGGACCTAAGGCCGAACCGATAGTTAATGTTGTCGCCCAGACAGCAACAGCCAATCGACGCTGTTCACGATCCTCAAAAAGAACGCTGATCAAAGCCAAAGTTGAAGGCATCAGCATCGCACCAAAAAATCCAAGTACGGCTCGCCCTATAATCAATTGTTCGGGTGAAGTTGACAGTGCTGTAAACACCGAAATAACCGTGAATCCCAAAGATCCAAATAACAGCAATGAACGATGACCAACACGATCGCCAAGACTTCCCATTGATACCAGCAAACCAGCCAGTGCCAATGAATAAGCATCAATTATCCATAATTGCTGGCTTGCACTGGGTCCCAGAGCTTCAGCTATTTTTGGTAAAGCAAAACTTAAGATCGTATTGTCCACGGTCACCAACAATACTGGTAACATCAATATCAGTAATCCCAGCCAATTTCTGAGTCCTGCCCGCCCGTTAGCCTCAGCAACTCTATTTAACGACATCCCCTCAACTCCTTTCCTATATCATTCAAGCGTTGAAAAAATATGCTGGCAATCAGCAGCACTGATATCAAGCTGTTCCCCCAACTGTTGCGCAATATCTCTGAGGTTACTGCCAAATTCAGTTTGATCACCAGCCTGTACTATCGAATCTAACTGTTGTATGGCATGCAGCAACGCCTGACGCGGTTCAGCAGCCATTGGGTTTTCATATTGAACGTCCCAGTATACTTCTATTGGATTGCGTAAGATCCTTGATAATAACGCCAGCATTGTACGCATGGGCGGTGGCGCAATAGTTGCCAAGGTACGAATATCTAACGGACTTTTCGCCAACACCAAGCCAAAAATCAGTATCGCGGCATGGGGCAAAGCCTGACAAAGCGCCATCACCCGATCATGTTCCTCCGGTGTCATCCTACTGATACGCATATCAGCCTGCATCAATACCCGCTCAATCCAATGTTCACTAACATGACAGTTATCGAGAATGACTGCAACTGGCCTTTTTTGCTCCGGTAAAGATGGCGAGAACATCGGGTTAACACCAATGAAAGGCTGCCCAGGGGCGGCAGCTCTTAACGCAGAATAGAAAGGGGCCTGAACTGAACAGGTTGACACGATCTGTACATCATCACCAATAGCAGATAACACCCAAGGCAACGCTTGTATGGCAACCGCTTCCGGTAAAGCAAAGACTACCGCCTTTGCCCCACTAAAAACCTCTCCAGCATCAGCCGCCGGATTTAAGATATCAATCTGGTAGTAATAAGAATGATAGTAATGAGAACGCACTCCCTGCGTTCGTTTATCAACACTGTATGCTATGTGACCACAGCGAGTAAAAAGGCGCCTCAATAAAGAACCAATAGCACCTTGCCCACCAAGAATGACCACTTTATGGTTACTCACACACTTCCTCCGCCATATGACTAAAACTGAAATAGGGCACACTCGCTTTGACCAATGTCTCTTCAAATTCGCCATAAGGATCGGAGTGAGCAACAATTGCCCCCCCAATGCCAAATTCAGCACACTCTTGATGTAACACTGCTGTACGTATCACAATGCTCAATTCTACTTCACCACTGAAGGATAACCATCCAAGCGCACCAGAATAAACACCGCGTGCCGATGACTCTAACGTGTCAATAATCTCCATCGTGCGCTTCTTCGGCGCACCGGTCATTGATCCTCCTGGAAAACATGCCCGGATAGCCTCTATTGATGACGTCTCTTCGCACAACTCACCGCGTATCGTCGAAACCAATTGATGTACGGAAGAGAAACTCTCAACTTTAAATAATTCAGGTACATGCACACTGCCTGGACGACATACCTGATTAAGATCATGGCGCACCAAGTCCACTATCATCAGATTTTCTGCTCTATCCTTAGTGGACTGACTCAATTCCATCTGCAAACGCTGATCATCTGCTGCCGTTTTTCCTCGTGGCCGAGTCCCCTTAATCGGTCTGGATGCAATATTTCCGCTCTCATCAATATGTAAAAACGTTTCTGGTGATGCACTGAGCACAGAAAAATCCCCACAGGCTAGATAAGCGCCATAAGGTACAGGACTGGCATGACGCATACGCCGATAAGCATCCAATGGATGCCCTGAATAAGCCATCTTTGCCCTATTCGTCAGACAGATTTCATAGGACTCACCATCCGTGATGTATTGGAGTGATTTATGGATTCCATCCATATACTTATCAGCTCCATATTCCAGACAAATTTTATTCTGATCGATAGCACCAGGAATAAAGTCAGGTATCACTTCACCGGTATTTTTTGCAATGGTAACTAAAAGTTCCGGTGACCAATTATATGGCTGCCCGATTGGTGTGATAAAACATTCATAAAGTTTACTCTGTTGATGATCGAATACAAAAAAATGCGGAGTAAATATTAAGCTGGCATCAGGATGTTCTGAACGGTATTTGTTGCTGCCAATTGTCAGCGCCTTTAATTCATAGCCTAAATAACCAACAAATCCGCCTTTAAATACAAATGGCATCGATTTTGGTGTCAAAATTTCCACCATATCAAGCAACTCAGACATCAGTGAGAAAAAATCTCCCTGAACAATCCTCTCGCCATCAGGACCGGTCAAACGCAAACTCTCAGTCTGTACACGGTATTCAATTCTGACAGCACCCTGTTCATTACCGCTTCCCATCATTGAAAAGCGGGCATTGGGTCTATCACAGTTTTCACTGTCAAGCCAGAAAGCGTGTATATCATTGCCATAATGTTGAATGAACAAGGATTCAGGATCGATTATCTCCTTACATTCACGATAATTCAGATTGAGATATTGTCTTCCACCTACCGCAAGATAGGCTTCATTGACATCAGTGCATATATTCTGAGCGGTAACTCCCTGCTCGTTATTCTCTTTATACATCTCCGCCATACGCACGAAATTACTGAGCAGCTCACGCCCATATTCAGAATCAATCGATTCAGGATGAAATTGAACACCCCAGATCGGCCTTTCAGTGTGCTCAATCGCCATGATTAAGCCATCGTCAGTCCAGGCAGTACATTTTAGATTGTCAGGAAGACGGGTACATACCAGCGAATGATATCTAACCACTTCAAACTGTTCAGGCAAACCAAGGAATAATCCTTCTCCGGTGTTCCTGATGCGACTGCGATAGCCATGTACCGGATTGGGGGCATGTTCTACAAAACCACCAAATGCCAGGCTAATTCCCTGATGACCGAGACAAATACCCAACAGTGGCACTTTGGCGCGTGCAATAACTTCAGCACAGACCCCAAAATCACTGCTTTCAGCCGGATGCCCTGGCCCTGGAGAAAGGACTACCGCATCATATTCGTCTATCGTTAACTCTTCATAAGTCAAAGAATTGGTGACGACGGACGGCACACTGCCCGTCACTTCATACAGATATTGAGCAATGTTTTGCGTAAAGGAATCATAATTATCAATGAGCAGTATTTTCATTTATTTCTTTACTTTCTCGTTTAACAACTGATCAATCAATTCTTCTTCCCGACAGCAAGTTTCGTTGATTACCAGTTGAAATATTGATTCAGTATATTCAGGCCGTAACCCAAAATCTGTTGATTTATCCCGCAACATATCCAATAACGAAGTAATACGTTGTGGCTGCATCATCGGAATATCCTGTTCCGCTTTTATCTCAGCGATTTTCATGCAGACTTTCATACGTTCTGAAAGAAGCGCTAAAATCTGCATATTAATAACATCCAGAGATTCCCTGTAAGGTTGTAATATGTCCTGCTTATTTATTATTGATTGAGTCATATGTTGATCTTCGTCACTGATTCATTTCGATGATCTTCTTTATCGATAAATTGGCGTCAATTACACCTGTGGAACTACCGCTTGTGGCTCAACCCAATTCAGCCCTTTTTCCCTTATTTCAAATAAGGTATTTGCTAAATGATTGATTTCGCTATCCTTATGCTCACTAGAGAAGGCAAAACGCAACATCGCATTGCCATCCGGGACCAGTGGATAAAATACCGGGAATAATAAGATGCCGTTATCACGCAGCAAACGAGCAGCTTCAAGCCCTTCCGCTTCATTTTCGAATAAAGCACCACGAACGGGAGATTGCACACCCGCATTCATCAAACTGTTATCCATCAGAGAATCAAACAGATTGATGTTTTTCCATAATTGCTCCTGCCGGATTTCTATCTCAAGGCTAAGATGAAGTCTTGCTGAGGCAACGTTAGCCGCCAACATCGGCACCATAATCGAATGACCAAAAACCAGAGGATTCGCTAAGGTACTAATCACTTCGACATCATCGGCACCGGATACCACCACAAAACCCCCGGCGCCACCAAATGCTTTGGATAATGAACCTGCAAGTATGAGGTTGGATGGCAAAATATGGTCAAGTGCAGCAAAGGCATAACCCGCCCCATGACGTCCCATAATGGAAATACCATGAGCATCATCGACATAAACATAGCCTCCAACCGTAGCCAATTGTCGAGTTAATTCCGCAACCGGAATTAAACCATTCATTGAACCAATACCATCAATCAACAGGATAGGTGTACGCTGATTCTCCTTACAGTTCTGCAAAGCTTGCTGTACTGACTGTGCATCAGCACTATCAACCCGCGATACCGGTCCGAACTGTTCGAGAATACCGCGTAGTACCTGCATAGAGGCATGAGCGGTTTTATCCATCAACCAATGTACAGGCCCGGAAAGGGGATAGCCAGGTAAAGAGCCACTCCCCAATAACGGTAATACCCCAAGGTGAACATTACTGGTGGAAGTAAACACCGCAACAGAACCCCCCTGATAAATCTCTTCCAGCAGTTTCTCCAATTGTCCCAAATATTGTGGGCGCATCGCACCACGGGACGATGACAGATGTATCCCTGTGCGGGACATCGCCTGATTTGCCGCGTCAATTAAGGCAGGATGATGTTCTAATCCCAAATAAGAGCAGGAAACAAATTCAGTAAAAACTTTTCCTTCCTCTGTAGTAATTTGCTTACCTTGACGTTCTACTACCGTGAAACTGGTCAAACCTTCCTCAATAGCCTGCGCTAAGGCTCCGGTTGTCCGTGACCGGCGAATTGTCATCCAATCCTGCTTGTGTTTTACATTCATTATTCAGATTCCAACTGTCTAAGTTCAAATGCGCTGACAACCAACAGTGATGACCGAACTGCCCGTTGTGTCAGAAATATCTTCATCGATAATGGTTCGCACCAAGGAAAAACCGGCGTCTGAAAATAATGCTCTGACGCACTCTTCCTGGCTTTCACCATGTTCAATAACTAACCAACCCTCTGATTGCAGTAGCTGTTTAGCTTGTTTGATAATCAATCGCGTTAAGTCAAGCCCATCATCCCCCGAATACACCGACGCATAAGGGTGATGCTCCTCCCACTCCGGTAATATTTCCTGCTGTTCTGGCACATAAGGGGGATTAGCCACAATCAACGCCACCGATCCGTTGAATTGAGAAAATGCTTGCCAATCCCGTAAATCTGCTTTTAAAGCATCGGCTTTAATCGCCCAATTCGCCAACCGATAGATATTGCGCGTCAGGTATTGAAAAGCGATGTCGTCATATTCAACACAAGTGACCTTTAAATCCGGGCGACGTTTCGCAATAGCTAAACCGATGGCGCCACTACCGGAACATAAATCCAGAACCACGGCCCCCTGAGGTGTTTGATATTCATTCTCCAGCCATTTATGAATCACTTGACTATGAGGACGCGGAATAAATACCCCCGTCCCCACCGTCAGAGGCAATCCATCAAAATCCACAGTACCGACAATATGCCCAAGAGGGATCCGGTTACAGCGTTCATGAACCGCAAGCATAAATTCATCACGGGCGCGATCTTTACAGCGCCTCTCCAGATAACGGTCGATCAGGCAATCAAGATCGGCTTCCACGTCCCAAACATCGGCCTCTGACAGTAACTCTCTGGCTTTATCAATAACAGATTGATCTAAACTCATGACCATGCCTCATAGTAACCACGTAACCGTTCACGCATGGATTCATAAATATGGGAGAAGGCAACCAACTCTGGCGGTGGTGTGAACTGAGGGTGAAGAGACTCAATTAAATTCTGGTAATTGCGCATCATCCCTTCATTGAGCAATGGCAGCCAATAAGGTTTGATATCCCAACGATATTCGTAACCGGTAGCAAACATTTGTTGGGCAGTCTCTTTAGCCATCACTTCACGGGAGAAACCCACTAGCGGAGGACGAACTGGATTGAAATCATCAAGATTAATGAGTGTATTTTCCACTCCTGTCAAAGCATTAGCGACATAATCCGCTAATAACGGTGATTGATGTAAGCCATCACGGTAAGTCCCGGTAGCCAGCCAAAGACCATTCACGCCACATTCACCAATCAACGGGAACCCATCAGCCGGAATTGGCCGGTTACCAACCTGAATTGAGAGGATCTCAGCATCATGTAAGTTAATATCCAGCTGATCTAGCGCACAATCCAACAAGAACTGCACATCAGAAATCAGTGCCTGACTGCGTGGTTTTTCAGACAGAATATTGGTCGCCCCAAGATACAGCACACCATCGCCACGTGGCACGCAATGCAGCCCACAGGCAAATGCCCGGTTAGGGGTACGGATGACCGAGGTCGGTAATTCTCTGCCTTTTGGCATCTTGACCAGAATGGATACCCCATAACCGGCAAAGATTGGCGGAATTTGGCGAACAACAGAAGGTATATTTGATAACAGATCCAACGAATGCGCACCGGCAGCCACGACCACCTTATCCGCCAGTAAACGTTCACCACTTAGCAATTCGACACCGGTAGCTAAACCATCTTCAATCAACACACACTTAGCATTCTCTTCTTTAAGAACGCCACCTTCAGCCACCAATGCCGCATCCAGCTTTTCCAGCAATAAATGCGAATTCAGCGCATGTTCATCAGGGATATATAAAGCACGAAGCGGACGCACCAGATCGTTAGGCTTTAACCACTCAATTTCACGTGGATCAACGGTTTCATAAGGGGCCGCGTAATCGTTCAGGGTTTGTTCGATAGCGTCATAATTGATACTGTCAATTTCTTCCATCCCGGCCGTGTTCAGTATCACGTGGGTGCCTTTAGCAGTGAACAGCGATCGGGTATCACCGGAAGCGTCAGCTAACCGTTGCGCCCAAGCAGGCCAAAGCTCTTTGGAAATACAATCCATATTCAATTTCAACTTACCGTGTTCGCTCGCTAATAAGCCACTGGTAATTTCGCCAAAACAACCGTTCATTGCACCCGCAGCTTTGGAGGCAGCATGGGTTCGATCAGTCTCTCCAACCCTACAAACCGAAAGATTTCTGCTTGCCAGCTCATAGGCGATTGAACCGGCAATTGCCCCTGAACCAACAACAATAAAATCGTACTTCACTTATTTCTCCTGTATGGCCTGTGGCCAATTTATTTTAAATATTTTGTCAACAACGACGAATAAATAATTATCATCCTCTATAGTGAGGATATTTTTACTGATTTACATCAATTGTAAAAAAATAACCCTGTGTTCATCAGTAATTAAAATGACGAATCACACTAAAATTTACACTAAATTTAAAAACAAATATGAAATGACAAATCATCACATTAGAAACAGTTTAAATTTATTATCAGACAAATATAATCACCCATATTAATTAATTTACGAAAATAAAATTTCACAATAAAAACAACAAATTGAGCAACATCACAAAATGCCATTTACATTTAAAATAAATAATAACCAAAGATATTATTATATTTGAAATAACATCTGCAAATCAGGGAAGAACAATAGTCATCAAATACAAAACTGTCAAATAAATTTAGTCTTATATTATAAACAAAAAAATCATATAAATACTTTCAGTGTAAAATAAAAACAATTTATATTTAAATTGTTACGGGGAACAATATTCTAAATACCTTTTATTCTTCAATAAAAAAACAAAAATTCTCAAGAAAGGTGTTTTTTTAAATTTATATTTTCCATCAACTTTCACCAATATAGATAAATAGAATACATGAGTTATTATATTATTTATTGACTATAATATTGGTGATTATTCATAATCAACGTGTAAGTGGTAAACATACACATTTCAGATTATTGACTTTTAGCATCTCGACTATCACTGCTGAGTTTTCCTCAATAATAAAACGAGCAAGTTTGTACTGACAGTCTGCATGGGAATGGCATTTTCCGGCCACCAGAGGGATTTAACGCTGTTTTTAATGCTTTTAATGCTTTTAATCTTGTTAAGAAAATCCGTTTTTTATCTGTCAGTGTGGTTTTAAAATCAGGAAAAAAGAACAAGCACATTATGTTTTTAACATTATTCACTTTTTCTTTTCACTTACATTTCCCTTTTTCGGCGAGAGTAAACTCATTTTTATCGGTAATGATTCAACTGAGGGTTAAAAAAACTAGCATTTTATTAACACCCGTTTTTAAAAGGTATAGTGTGATTAAAAAAACCTTTTTCATTATCAGATTTAATATATCTATCGGTGATACTATTCTTCGCCTGTTTTACATTCATTTAATCTGCCATAGTTATTTAAAAGTGAGAATGCAGATAAATTCAAGTTTTTATATAAAAGGCGAGTGTGATTAATGTTTTTTAAACGTAAAACACAATATACCATGATGATTAAGCTTAATAAAAAACAGGGGTAAAAAGGGGTAAAAACCATCGTTAAAACTTTATACCAATTAACTCAGGAGTTAAAACGATGATTTTTAATAATAGCCTAAAACCTATCTATTATAAAGCCATCAGTGAAAAATGAAAAACAAAGGTTGATTTTATTAATGATTATGTCTCATGAAAAAATCGGATAAATAAAAATATGAATAAGTTAATCAGATAATCTATTTTTTAAAAAGGAATCGTCTTTAATAACGTATTCAACAAAAAAGTAATCTTTTTCATAAACCAATTAAATTATCAATTATGAAAAATTTGAATAACAGTCTCTACGAATTAAGTTACTTACAACGTTATTCTGTTACCTTTATTATACAAAACCGTGATAGCTTAAATCCGCCATTTTAAACTGGCTTTACACTACTTTATCCCATCCAATAACATCTTTTTTACTGTTTGATTTAAACCATTCCTCTTTTGATACTGTCAATGTGATTTAACGCTAAAATCGATTTATATCATTATTTTCCCAAGCTATTTTCACGCACTGTTAACGGTTAAATACTTGTCTAACCGTTATCATATTTCTGACTTATTAATCCTCCAGACTTTTAACCATTGTTGATGCAATAAAGCGTTATTAAACATTAAAGAAAAGCTAATTAACCTGAGTTCTGTTTAAGTCATTATCCGCACCGGGAATAGTCGCTACTGCGGCGGCTAGATAACCTAACGCGCTTTTCTGATTTAATCGCATTTTCTACTACGGTATCCACAGATGATCACTTTTACCATATTCCACCCATAAAAAACCTCGCTGAAATCGCGAGGCTGATTAAATAAAAAAACCGCAGTTAAGCGGCGTAAGAAAATTTTTTAGTGTTGATAAATTAAACTATAATAAGTTGCTTACTCTGAATTCTCAGCGTGCACTTGCTCAACGCTAATCACACCTTTACATAATGAGTGAAACTCTTTTGCGCTGATACCAGCCTGTTTAGCCATTGATTTTATAAGGTCTCTGGAAAACGGGGCGTGATGTTTATCGACCGCTACCAGCCATTTCCCGCCCTCTGTTTTCCTAATCCACTGCTCATGAGATGTGCCCTTTTTGGGCTTCATCTCAAAACCAAGTGCGGTAAGCCCTTTGATAACTTCCACATATTTCAATGGCGTTAATTTTTTAAAAAACATGGCGCAGCCCTATATCAAACCCGTTCGCACTGTTCATTAAAAACTTTAGCCATACCTCTGTCTTCTCTATTCATGAAAATTCGAAAGGCAATCCGCCAATATTTAACCCACATTGATAATGGTGCTTTTCGACTTAGCATTTGTTTGGCGTACTGAGGCTCCGCTCTCACTTCTTCAAGATAATCTTCAATCTGGGCTTCAAGCTTATTTATTGCTTCTTCTATATTATCACCCTGCGCCGCTAAAGACAGATCTAAGCAGGCGGCTACATATACCTCACCCTGACGATAAGCCATGCAACGTAATCTCATTTTTCTTCCCCTCTGTCACCTCAGAGACTCGCCCCATATACAGACTGTATAGAATTTAGTGTAATACGTTTAGTGTTGAGCAAACCTGTTTCTCAAAAAAGAAGCTCGGACTTAGATGAAGAGCGAAAAAAATGTAAGCACATTCGAAGCATTTTAAACGCAATTTCTGCCATTATGGCGTTATGATGGCACTACTGTATAGAAAATATCAAACGTGGATAATTTTTGTGATAAGCTAGCCGCCTGCCGCCACGGCGGTGACGGCAATCGCTGCATTCCGTCGCGCAATAACACGCTCTTCCGCCGCTTTATCCCCTTTTTTTGCCGCTAATATATCTTTTTGATTATCTGCCGATAACTGATACAGCATATGCTCAGTCATGTTATTACGATAGACAAGCTCCGCGCTGTTTGCCGCACTGTAAGCGCCTTCCGGGGTATGGCTAATCAGGGCACCTGACAACGCCCCGATAAATTGTGAGTCACCTAACTTGGGTAAAACCTAACGCTTACCCACACTATCAAGGAACGATGGCAGGAAAAGCTGGGCTTTACTTACCAGCCAACCGGTGACCATTACCGCTGAACGGAGATGCCTCATCGTCAGGGCTAAGATTAACTTATACTGAATTTATCTCATGGTTCCAAATCTGGCTTTATCCATAATGCAATAATTAATTTATTTTTAAGGGATATAGCTGCATTGGTTGCAAATTGTACAACACAAACGCTGCTATCGACCTCATCATTATTACCAATACAGATCCATCCAGTCGACGTATCTCTAAACACTTTCCACAAGATTGAGCCTGGAATTTCAATTGCTACACCCGACAACATCCCTAACTCATTGGGATTTATATATATATTTCCTCCATGCATTTCAGGCTGTAATAAAACCTTTGATTCACATTGTGTCAGAGGAAATAAACCCCACGGATAAAGCAATGTTCCAGTTTCAATACCTACTTCAATCTGCAATGTACCAATAGTTAACGATGAACACCCTTGACTACCAACCAACATTTCCATTTCTTCCGGCGAATAGTCTATAAAGTCTATTGAATATTCGGATTCTCTGTAAATCAAATTTCCAGATAACGGTTTGTTATTTAGTCGACTATAGAAATTAATATGTTTCATAACTACTGACCACTTTTAAAGAGAAAATGAAGTACGGTATTAGTCTTAGGATCTACAACTAATTCATACGTTCCTTTGCTTCCATTCATCATCCCAGACACATCCCATCGAAGAGCCCCAGGAATACCTCTTGGATCAGTTGACGGTGGTTTAGAATCCATGATTTCTTGCATTAACGTTCTTGAATCGCCATACGGCCTAACTCTATCACCAACCTTATTAAGATCATTAAGATGATTTTCAACTGTTTTAGTTAACTTAAGCTCTGATGCATTTATCTTAATTCCTGTTGTCACCCCCTTTCCAACATACAACTTCTCATTTTCAATCAAGCTAGCTACGGCATGGGTATCAGGTTTAGCATTTCTTAACAGCGGTTCTGAGGCATGACTCAACTCTTCTGCCAGATTTTTCGCCCCTTCTTTGCTGTTACCTAATACTTTTACCGCTCCAGCAGCTAAAACACCTGTGCCCACCGCCGCTTCCGGCGCAACCGCATCCGCAACAAAAATCCCCACGTTATTCAGGCACAGCGCCGGATTGGCTTTACAGCCTTCCAGCGCAATACGCCCTGCCGTTGCCATTTCAGCCGAGCCCGCAATCAGTATATGACCGCCATAAACCAGCGCATAGCCGCCTGCCGCCACGGCGGTGACGGCAATCGCGGCATTCCGCCGCGCAGTTATGCGCTCTTCCGCCGCTTTATCCCCTTTTTCCGCCGCCAAGATATCTTTTTGATTATCTGCCGATAACTGATACAACATGTGCTCAGTCATGTTGTTACGATAGACAAGCTCCGCG
>NZ_NMQR01000071.1 GCF_003545805.1 Photorhabdus sp. CRCIA-P01
CAGATTCACGTACCGACGGGTGTTCTATCAGCCGGGCTTCAATTTCCCCCGGTTCAATGCGGAAACCGCGGATTTTCACCTGCTGGTCGTTACGGCCGACAAACACTAAATCCCCTTCCGGCAGATAACGGGCCAAATCCCCGGTACGGTACATGCGCGCATCCGGTTTATCACTGAACGGGTCAACCAGGAAACGTTCCGCCGTCAGTTCAGGGCGATTCAGATAACCCCGCGCCACACCCGCGCCACCAATATACAATTCACCGATTGTCCCCAACGGCACCGGTTGACCGTATTTATCCAACAAGTAGAGCGTCAAATCGGGAATACGTGTCCCGATAGGGCTGGTTATCTGCGCCACATCATGAGGACTCAGTTCCCGATAAGTCACATGAACCGTCGTCTCCGTGATACCGTACATATTCACCAACCGGGGCGACGTCTCTTCACGCAGGCGATACCACGGCCGCAACATCCCCGGATCGAGGGCTTCTCCCCCAAAGATGATATAACGCAACTGGTCCGGTAATGGGTTGTCGACATAACTGGCAATAAAGGCTTTGAAAGCACTCGGTGTCTGATTCAACACGGTGATACCGTGCTGACACACGAATTGATGCAGCTCCTGAGGTGAACGGACGATCGCATGTGGCACCAGAACCAGTTTTGCGCCGTAGCGTAAAGCCCCCCACAATTCCCATACCGAGAAATCAAAGGCGATGGAGTGCAACAGGCACCAAATATCCTGCCGGTTAAAGTGATACCAGGATTCAGTCGCCTCAAACAAACGCTGGATATTACGATGCTCGACCATCACCCCCTTCGGCGTCCCGGTCGAACCGGAGGTGTAAATCACATACGCCAGGTGCCGGGCAGTCAGCTCAGGGACCTGCGGGTTACTATCCGGCTGTTCAGGCAGGGTATTCGGGTCAAGTACGGTCAGCGCAGCCAACGTTTTCTCGTCCAGCGCAGCGCGTCCGGCCTTATCCGCCAGCACAATAGCCGGGGCGGCATCGGTCAGAATATGGGCCAGACGCTCTCCGGTATAGACCGGGTCCAGCGGCACATAGGCGCCACCGGCTTTCAGTATTGCCAGTACCGCCACCACCATTGCCGGTGAACGTGATACGCAAATCGCCACCCGCTGGTCCGGTTCTACCCCCAGAGCAATCAGCTGATGGGCCAGCCGGTTGGCGCGGGTATTTAATTCGGCGTAACTGAGGGTTTGCTCTTCATACACTAATGCTATCGCATCAGGGGTTTGCTCCACCTGTTGTTCAAATAATTGATGAACGCATAACGCCTCAGGATAAGTGCTTTCCGTCGCGTTCCAGGTTTCCAGCAACAATGTACGTTCCGCTTCCGGCAAGATTTCCAATGCCCGAACGGGCCTGTCCGGCTCTTGCTCAAGCGCACCCACTAGACTTTCCAGTGCCCGCTGCATATAACCACATAGACTTTCCGGATCAAACGGCTGCACTACCTGAGCCGTCAGCCCCAGAGATTCGCCAAAATCCTCCACTGATAGCATTAACGGATAGTTAGTCCTTTCCTGTCCACCAATAAATTCAATACCGCTGATGATGTCATCCGACGCTGCCAGCAAGGTATTATGCCGATAATTCAGCAAGCTATTAAAGAGAGGGATCTCACCCTGCACACCACTGCAACGCTGAGCCAGTGCCAGTGACGCGTGCTCATGTTCCAATAGTCCGGCGAGCCGAGCATGGGCGGCCTGCACGCTGTTCCGTACCGAGGTCTCATCGATATCCAGCCGCAACGGCAAGGTATTAATAAACAGCCCCATACTGCTGTCTGCCCCTTCCCCTGCCTGCATACGCCCAAACAACACTGTGCCAAACACGACATTCTTCTGACCACTGGTACGCGCCAACACCTGCGCCCAGGCCAAATGACACAAGACCGCCAGACTGACGCCCAGATGTCTCGCCTGATGACGCAAACGGTCATTTAACCCAGCTGGCAACATCCGGTGAACTTCCGTCACTTGCGAACCATCACGATGCACCTCCGTCAAACCAAACGGCAAGGTCGGTTCATCTACCTCCGCCAGCATGTCGGTAAAGAAACGGGTATGCTCCTCCTGACTCACCCCCAACCGGACCTGAGCCACCAGATTGCGGAAAGGTGTCGGCACAGGCAGACTCTCCTCCTGACCTGTCAGATACGCCTGGACTTCACGGCGCATCACTTCCATCGTTTCATGGTCACCGATCAAGTGATGATGCAATTCCAGTAACAACCAATGACCATCGGTTTCCTGAGTGATGACAAAACGCAATAACGGGGCTTCGCTCAGGTCGAGACGATCATAACGCGGATCAAAGCACCGAGTTAACTGGTCACTGACTGGGCCATCAGCCGGATTCAGTGTCAGTTCCATCACCGACAATGGGGCCTGACGCCAGACCACCTGCGCCGGGACTGACAATCCCTGCCAGAGAAAAGCGGTACGCAAAATATCGTGCCGATCAATTATCTGTTGAACCGCCGCCAGATAACGATCCAACAGTGCCCGGTTAGCAAAAGCCATCTGCCCCGTCAACAGATAGGGATCACCCTCATTTGCCAACAGATGGTGGAACAAAATACCGTCCTGCAACGGTGACAGCGCATAGATATCCTGAATATTGGCGATTCCCCCCGGCACTTGCCCGACAATGTGGTCAATGTCAGCTTGGGTCAAATCTATCAGCGGCAACATCGCCGGCGTCAGCACCGTAGTATCCGGTGTAATACGGTTGTCAGGCACTTGAATTTCACTATGCTGAACCAGAGATTGTGCCAAAATACAGAGTGTTGGATGCTGGAATAACGTTTTTACCGATACACTCAGACCGATACGCCGCAATCGTTCAATCATGCGCACGGCAAGCAGCGAATGACCACCAAGCGCAAAGAAGCTGTCATGCCGACTAATCTGTTCAACACCCAGCAACTCACACCAGACAGCCGCCAGCATCGTTTCTATCTTCCCTTGCGGTGCTTCATAGATCTGACGGGCAAACGCCTCCTCCGCCGGTGCGGGCAACGCCCGACGATCCAACTTGCCATTCGGGGTCTGCGGTAAAGTATCCAGCCGCACAAAAGCTGCCGGTACCATATAGTCAGGTAAAACTGCACTCAAGTATTCACGCAAACGAACCGCCAACCCCTCATTTGCTTCCGCCGCCACATAGGCGACCAGCCGTTTGCCCTGATCATCCTCCCATACCAACACTGCCGCCTCTTGCACCAACGGGTGTTTCTCCAGCCTAGCTTCAATTTCTCCTAGCTCAACCCGGAAGCCACGAATTTTAACCTGCTGATCGTTACGTCCCAGGAATTCCAAATTACCATCCGGCAAGTAGCGGGCCAAATCCCCAGTAACATACATCCGCGCGCCGGATACCGGACTAAAAGGATCCGGTATAAAACGTTCCGCGCTCAATTCTGGCTGGTTAAGGTAACCCCGTGCCACGCCCACGCCACCAATATACATTTCACCGACACAGCCTAATGGCACCGGTTGACCGTATTTGTCCAGCAGGTAAACGCAGGTATTTTTAAGCGGTCGGCCGATAGAACAATCATCGGCTGGGGATAAAACCTCCTTACAGGTCGCTGTCACGGTATTTTCCGTCGGGCCATAGGCGTTCAATAGTCGGGGTCGGTGGATCTCTCGCACAAACCAATCCTGAATGGAGCTCTTTTTCACCGCCTCACCACCAATGATAATGAGCCGGAGACAATCCGGTAGCGGTAATGCATCGTTGTCTCTGACAATCAGTTCAGACCAAAATAACGCGGGCAGAGACATCACCGTGATACGGTTCCGCCAGGCTAAGGAGATAAACTCCGACATCGACGCCAGCCAACTGTCATCACGCATGACCAACGTGGCGCCATTGCATAATGTCGAGAAACACTCTTCCACTGAAACGTCAAAAGCAAAGGAAGCAAATTGCAACATCCGATCTTGCGCCGTGACCGCATAGGTCTCATTAAAGCCCAAGTGACGCTGATACACCGCCTGATGTTCCACCATCACCCCTTTTGGTTGCCCAGTCGAGCCAGAGGTATAGATGACGTAAACCAAGTGCTGTGGCGTCAACGCAGGGACCTGCGGGTTGCGGTCCGACTGGTCTGGCAAGGTATTCGGGTCAAGTACCGTTAACCCGCCCAACACCTTATCACCCAATGCTACTCGTCCGGCCGCATCAGCCAACGCCACTGACGGAGTCGTATCATTCAGGATATACGCCAACCGCTCCAGCGGATAGGTTGGATCCAACGGCACATAGGCCCCGCCAGATTTCATCACTGCCAGCAATGCCACCACCATTGCCGGTGAACGTGACACGCAAATCGCCACTCGCTGATCCGGCTCGACCCCCAGAGCAATCAATTGATGGGCCAGCCGGTTGGCGCGGGCATTTAATTCGGCATAACTGAGGATCTGCTCTTCATACACTAACGCCGTGGCCTGCGGGGTTCTTTCCACCTGTTGTTCAAACAACTGATGGAGACATAACGCCTCAGGATAAGGGGTTTCCGTCGCGTTCCAGGTTTCCAGCAACAGTTTGCGCTCCGCCGGTGCCAGGATATCGATCTCCCCGATCCGCTGCTGAGCATGAGCGACCATGGCTTGCAGCACCGTGTGCAGATATCCCACCTGTCGCTCCATTGTCGATTGATCAAACAGAGCGGTGGCATAACTCAACTCACCGACAATCCGCCCCTCCTCTTCTGACAAGCCTAGTTCAAGATCAAACTTGATAATATCAACGGCTTGATCGACCGGTGACACTGCCAGCCCCGGTAGTTGCCATGCCGTGCTCTCATTGTTCTGCCAGGCAAACATGACCTGGAACAGCGGGGTATGCGCCAGTCGGCGCGGCGGCTGCACGATTTCCACCACCCGCTCAAACGGTAAATCCTGATGTTCCTGTGCCGCTAGAGCGGTCTGCCGTACACGCGCCAATAATTCAGTCACCGTCAGATCACCCGAAACATCCATGCGTAACGCCAGCGTATTGACAAAGCATCCGATCAGCGGCTCTACTTCCTGACGACTGCGGCCTGCACTCGGTGTACCAATCACCACATCGTCCTGACCTGACAGGCGCGACAGGACCACCGTCCAGGCTGACAACAGCGTCATAAATAACGTGACACCGTGCTGCTCACTCAGCCGTTTAAGCGCCGTCGTTAATGCCGGATCCAGGTTAACCAGCACGGCATTCCCGGCAAACGACTGCTCAGACGGACGAGGCCGATCAGTAGGCAAATCCAGCAAGACCGGCGCGTCAGCCAGCAGAGTACGCCAATAGTCAGATTGAATCTGAACACGTTCCGCTGACAACCACTGACGCTGCCAGCCTGCATAATCTGGGTATTGAATCGCCAGCGGTGGCAATGGATCCGGTTGCCCGGCCAAAAACGCCGTATAGAGTGCGCTCAGTTCACCTATCAGCACATCGACAGACCAACCATCGGAAATAATGTGATGCTGGGTGAGCAGGAACCCGTATTCGTCATCGGTAAGCCGGATAAGACTGGCGCGGATCAGCGGGCCACGGTTAAGGTCAAATGATGCGCAGGCTTCCTCGGCGCACAGGCACTCAAGAACATCCTGCGCATCCGGGAACCCGCGCAGGTCATGTTGAGATAACAGTAAGCCGCCATCCGGTGCCAACAACCTCACTTGTGGCTGACCCTCAATAGAGACAAAGACAGAACGTAACGCTTCATGGCGAGCAAACAAAGCGTTAAGTGCTTGCTGCCAGGCAACAATATCTAGTGAACCACGCAAACGCAACGCGATCGGTATATGATAAGTCTCACTGACGCCATCAAGTTGAGCAAGGAACCACAAGCGCTGTTGAGCGAATGACAACGGCAACTCACCCTCGCGGGATATCGGCAGGATGGCGGACAATGCTCTGTCTTGCTTATCAAGCCGGGTAGTGATGATCTCCTCAGCAAAGGCAGCCAAAGACGGGGATTTGAACAGCTTGGTCAGCGGCAATTCAACATCGAAAGCGGCCATCCGGTTCATCACCCGTACCGCCAACAGTGAATGCCCCCCCAGGGCAAAGAAATTATCATGCCGGCTGATCTGTTCAATCCCCAGGATTTCACACCAAATCGCCGCCAGGGCGATTTCCGTTTCTCCCTGCGGTGCAGCGTAAACCTGACGGGCAAACGCCTCTTCGTCCGGTGCCGGCAGCGCACGACGATCCAGCTTACCGTTCGGGGTTAACGGGAAGGCATCCAGCTGCACAAAGGCCGACGGCACCATGTAGTCAGGCAACTGAACGCTCAGATGCTCACGCAGGCGATTAGCCAGCCTCTCATCCGCTGACGCCACCACATAGGCCACCAGCCGTTTATCCGGCCCTTCACCCTGCGCCAATACCACCGACTCACTCACCGCCGGGTGTTCCGCCAACCGGACCTCAATTTCACCCAGCTCAATACGGAATCCGCGGATTTTAACCTGCTCGTCGTTACGGCCCAGGAATTCCAGATCACCGTCTGGCAGATAACGGGCCAAATCCCCGGTACGATACATCCGCGCACCCGCTATTGGGCTAAAGGGATCCGGTATAAAACGCTCCGCGCTCAGTTCCGGTCGGTTAAGATAACCGCGCGCTACCCCGACGCCACCAATATACATTTCACCCACACAGCCTAATGGCACCGGTTGACCATATTGGTCCAGCAGGTAGATGCGGGCATTTTTAGCCGGCCGGCCAATAGAATGCGCATCGGCTGGGGATAATACGTCTTTATAGGTCACCGTCACGACATTTTCAGTCGGACCATAACCGTTCAACAGCCGGGGCCGGTGGCCTTCCTGCCTAAACCAATCCTGAATGGCGTTCTTTTTGACCGCCTCACCACCAATGATGATGAGCCGGAGACAATCCGGCAGCGGTAACCCCGTATCTCTGGCCGCCAGTTCAGACCAGAACAGGGTCGGTAGTGACACCACCGTAATACGATATTGCTGGGTTAAAGCAATAAATTCCGGCATCGACGCCAACCAACTGTCATCGCGAAGAACCAGCGTAGCGCCATTGCATAATGACGAGAAAAAATCTTCCACTGAAACATCAAACGCAAAAGCGGAAAATTGCAACAGCCGGTCTTGTGCCGTGACAGAATAGGTGTCATTAAAACCCAGATAACGTTGATAAATCGCCTGATGCTCTACCATCACCCCTTTCGGTTGCCCGGTTGAGCCGGAGGTGTAAATCACATACGCCAGATGCTGTGACGTCAACGCCGTGACCTGCGGGTTGCTGTCCGGCTGGTCTGGCCGGGTATTCGGGTCAAGCACTATCAGCCCCGTCAGCGCGGCTTCACCCAACGCCATCCTACCGGCCGCATCAGCCAAGACCACTGCTGGGGCGGTATCATTCAGGATATACGCCAGACGTTCCCCTGGATAGGTTAAATCCAGCGGCACATAAGCACCACCGGCTTTCAGTACCGCCAGCAAAGCCACCACCATCGCCGGAGAGCGTTCCACGCAAATCGCCACCCGCTGGTCCGGTGTGACACCCTGCGCAATCAACTGATGGGCCAGGCGGTTGGCGCAGGTATTTAATTCGGCATAACTGAGGGTCTGCTCTTGATACGCCAGTGCCGTCGCCTCCGGAGCCCGCTCCACCTGTTGCTCAAACAACTGATGAATACATAACGCGTCAGGATAGGCGGTTTCCGTGGCATTCCAGGTTTCCAGCAACAGCGTGCGTTCCGTTTCCGGCAGGATATTCAACGCCCGTACCGACGTTTCCGGTGCCTGCTCAAGCGCCTCCACCAGACTCTCCAGCGCCTGCTGCATATAACCGCATATTCTGTCCGGATCAAACGGCTGCACCGCATTAGCCGTCAGTCCCAAAGTGGATCCCCCGTCCTCCACCGACAGCCCAAAGGGATAGTTAGTGCTCTCCTGCCCGCCCAGGAATTCAATCCCGTCCATCGTTTCATTCAGCGGATCCTGTTGATCATTATGCCGATAGTTCAGCAGGGCACTAAAGAGAGGCGTACCACTGGCAACCCCACTGCAACGCTGGGCCAGCGCCAGTGACGCATGCTCATGCGCCAGCAACCCAGCCAGCCGTAAATGAGCCGCCCGCACGCTGTCCCGTACCGGGGTATCATCGATATCCAGGCGTAACGGCAGGGTATTGATAAACAGCCCCATCCCATTGTCAGCCCCTTCTCCCGCCGCCATGCGCCCAAACAGCACAGTACCAAACACCACGTTCTCCTGACCACTGGTATGGGATAACACCTGTGCCCAGGCCAGATGACACAGCGCCGCCAGACTGACACCCAAATGCCGGGCCTGATAGCGAAGACGGTCATTTAACCCGGTAGTCAGCATCCGGTAGGATTCCCTCTCCTGAGATCCATCATGATGCACGTTCGCCAGCCCAAACGGCAATGTCGGCTCATCCACCTCCGCCAACATGTTAGTAAAGAAGCGGGTATGTTCCTCCTGACTGATACCCAACCGGGCCTGCGCCACCAGATTGCGGAACGGCACCGGCGCCGGCAGGCCGTCTTCCTGACCCGTAAGATACGCTTGTACTTCGCGATTCATCACATCCAGCGTGGTATGGTCACCAATCAGGTGATGCAGCAATTCCAGTAAAAACCAGCGGCCATCGGTCTCCTGAACCACGACAAAACGCAGCAGCGGTGCCTGACCCAAATCAATACGATAATGACGGGGATTAAAACGTTGAACCAGTTGATCACCCACCGGCCCATCAGCCGGGTCCAACGTCAATTCAGTGACCGACAACGGTGCCTGACGCCAGACTATCTGAGCCGGCACTGACAATCCTTGCCAGATAAAGGCGGTACGCAGAATATCGTGCCGATCAACCATCTGTTGTACCGCGGCCAAATAACGGTCCAGCAAAGGCCGGTCAGCAAACGCCATCTGGCTGATCACCAGATACGGATCCCCTTCATTTGCCAATAAGTGGTGGAACAAAATGCCATCCTGCAATGGCGACAGGGCATAGATATCCTGAAGATTAGCCACCCCACCCGGTACTTGCCCGACGATACGGTCAATGTCAGCCTGAGTCAGATCGATCAGCGGCAACATCACCGGGGTAAGTGCCGTCGTCGCTGACGTAATGACATTCGGTGGCACCACCACGGCCTGGTGCTGCCCCAACGTTCGAGCCAGTTCAGACAACACCGGCGACTGGAACAGGTCACGCACCGCCAGTGTCAGCCCCCGGTTACGTAAGCGTTCAATCATCCGTACCGCGAGCAGTGAATGACCACCCAGAGCAAAAAAGCTGTCATGCCGGCTGACCTGTTCAACCCCCAGTAATTCACGCCAAATAACCGACAGGGCGATTTCTGTTTCGCCTTGCGGTGCCGCGTAAACCTGACGGGCAACGGCTTCACCATCCGGCGCCGGTAACGCACGACGATCTAGCTTACCGTTCGGGGTCAATGGCAACGCATCCAGACGCACAAAGGCGGACGGCACCATATAGTCAGGTAAAGTTGCACTCAGGTGGGTACGCAGGCTATTCGCCAACCCCTCATCCACGGGTGCCACCACATAAGCGACCAGACGCTTATCCTGCGCTTCTCCCAACGCCAACACCACCGATTCACGTACCGACGGGTGTTCTATCAGCCGGGCTTCAATTTCCCCCGGTTCAATGCGGAAACCGCGGATTTTCACCTGCTGGTCATTACGGCCCAGGAATTCCAGATTACCGTCCGGCAGGTAACGCGCCAAATCCCCGGTACGGTACATGCGCGCATCCGGGTTGTCACTGAACGGATCAACCAGGAAACGTTCCACCGTCAATTCTGGCCGGTTCAGATAACCCCGCGCCACACCCGCGCCACCAACATACAATTCACCGATTGTCCCCAACGGCACCGGTTGACCGTATTTATCCAACAAGTAGAGCGTTAAATCCGGGATACGCGTACCAATAGGGCTGGTTATCTGCGCCACATCATGAGGACTCAGTTCCCGATAAGTCACATGGACCGTCGTCTCCGTGATACCGTACATATTCACCAACCGGGGCGACGTCTCTTCACGCAGGCGATACCACGGCCGCAACATCCCCGGATCGAGGGCTTCTCCCCCAAAGATGATATAACGCAACTGGTCCGGTAATGGGTTGTCGACATAACTGGCAATAAAGGCTTTGAAAGCACTCGGCGTCTGATTCAACACGGTGATACCGTGCTGACACACGAATTGATGCAGCTCCTGAGGTGAACGGGCGATCGCGTGTGGTACCAGAACCAGTTTTGCGCCGTAGCGTAAAGCCCCCCACAATTCCCATACCGAGAAATCAAAGGCGATGGAGTGCAACAGGCACCAAATATCCTGCCGGTTAAAGTGATACCAGGATTCAGTCGCCTCAAACAAACGCTGGATATTACGATGCTCGACCATCACCCCCTTCGGCATCCCGGTCGAACCGGAGGTATAAATCACATACGCCAGGTGCCGGGACGTCAGCGCAGGGACCCGCGGGTTAACATCCGGCTGATCCGGCAGGGTATTATTCGGGTCGAGCACGGTCAGCGCAGCCAGCATTTGCTCGTTCAGCGCATCACGTCCGGGGTTATCCGCCAGCAAAATAGCCGGGGCCGCATCCGTCAGAATATGGGCCAGACGCTCTCCGGTATAGACCGGATCCAACGGCACATAGGCGCCACCGGCTTTCAGCACCGCCAATACCGCTACCACCATTGCTGGTGAACGTGACACACAAATCGCCACCCGCTGCTCGGGTACGACACCCAGTGCAATCAGTTGGTGGGCCAGCCGGTTGGCACGGGCATTTAATTCGGCATAACTGAAGAACTGATCTTCATACACTAACGCGGGCGCATCAGGGGCTTGCGCCACCTGCTGTTCAAACAATTGATGAATGCATGACGGGTCAGGAGAAGCAGTTTCCGTCACGTTCCAGGTTTTTAACAACAACGTACGCTCCGCTTCCGGCAAAATCTCCAACTGTCGTACCGGCGTTTTCGGAGCTTGTTCCAGTACCTCCACCAAGCTCTCCAGTGCCTGTTGCATATAGTCGCACAGGTTTTTCGGATCAAACGGTTGTACTACCTGAACCGTCAGCCCCAGAGACTCACCACAATCCTCCACCGACAGCACTAACGGATAGTTGGTCCGCTCCTGTGCACCAATAAACTCAATGCCGCTTATCAGCTCATCTGACGGTGCCGACAGGGCATTATGCCGATAATTCAGCAAGCTGCTAAAGAGGGGGATCTCCCCCTGTACACCACTGCAACGCTGGGCCAGCGCCAATGAAGCATGTTCATGTTCCAATAGTCCGGCCAGTCGGGTATGGGCAGCCTGCACGCTGTCTCGTACCGGGGTATCATCCATATCCAGCCGCAGCGGCAACGTATTGATAAACAATCCCATACTGCTGTCTGTTCCTTCCCCGGCCTGCATACGCCCAAACAGTACGGTGCCGAACACCACTTGCTCCTGCCCACTGGTACGCGACAACACTTGGGCCCAGGCCAGATGACACAATGCCGCCAAACTGACGCCCAGATGTCGCGCCTGATGACGTAAACGGTTATTTAGCCCGGCTGACAACATCCGGTGAGATTCCGCCACCTGTGAGCCATCACGATGCACTTCCGTCAAACCAAACGGCAATGTCGGTTCATCCACCGCCGCCAACATGTCAGTAAAGAAACGGGTGTGTTCTTCCTGGCTGACACCCAGCCGGCCCTGCGCCACCAGATGGCGGAACGGCACCGGCTCAGACAGGCTATCCTGCTGTCCGTCCAGATAAGCTTGTACTTCACGGTTCATTACGTCCAGTGTGGTATGGTCGCCAATCAGGTGATGCAGCAATTGCAGAACAATCCAACGACCATCCATTTCCTGTGCCACCACAAACTGCAACAACGGTGCCTGATTCAGGTCAAGACGATAATGACGGGGATCAAAACGTTGCATTAATTGATCGCAAACCGGACTGTCAGTCGGATCCAGGGTCAGCTCCATCACTGACAACGTGGCTTGACGCCAAACCACCTGAGCCGGCACAGATAATCCTTGCCAGATAAAAGCGGTCCGCAAGATATCATGACGATCAATCACCTGTTGCACTGCCGCTAAGTAACGGTCTAGCAAGGATCGGTCAGCAAAAGCCATCTGACTGACCACCAGATACGGATCCCCTTCGTTTGCCAGTAAGTGGTGGAACAAAATACCGTCCTGCAATGGCGACAGGGCATAGATATCTTGAATATGGGTTATCCCTCCTGGCACCTGCCTGACGATGCGGTCAATGTCAGCCTGAGTCAGATCGATCAGTGGCAACATTTCCGGGGTGAGTGTCGTCGTCGCTGATGTAATGACATTCGGTGGCACCACCACAGCCCGGTGCTGTCCCAACGTTTGAGCCAGATCTGATAACACCGGAGACTGAAACAGGTTACGCACTGCCAGCGTCAACCCCAAGTGACGCAAACGTTCAATCATCCGTACCGCCAGCAGAGAATGACCACCCAACGCGAAGAAATTGTCATGTCGGCTAACCTGCTCAACGCCCAGCAACTCACACCAAATCGCCGCTAATGTGATTTCCGTATCCCCTTGTGGCGCTTCATAAACCTGACGGGCAAACGCTTCATTATCCGGTGCCGGTAGCGCCCGGCGATCCAGCTTACCGTTCGGGGTCAACGGAAGTGCATCCAGTCGCACAAAGGCCGTTGGTACCATATAGTCAGGTAAAGTTGTACTCAGGTGGGTACGCAGGCTATTCGCCAGCCCCTCATCCTCAGGTGCCACCACATAAGCCACCAGACGCTTATCCTGCGCATCCCCTAACGCCAACACGGCAGATTCACGTACCGACGGGTGTTCTATCAGCCGGGCTTCAATTTCCCCCGGTTCAATGCGGAAACCGCGGATTTTCACCTGCTGGTCGTTACGGCCGACAAACACTAAATCCCCTTCCGGCAGATAACGGGCCAAATCCCCGGTACGGTACATGCGCGCATCCGGTTTATCACTGAACGGGTCAACCAGGAAACGTTCCGCCGTCAGTTCAGGGCGATTCAGATAACCCCGCGCCACACCCGCGCCACCAATATACAATTCACCGATTGTCCCCAACGGCACCGGTTGACCGTATTTA
>NZ_NMQR01000072.1 GCF_003545805.1 Photorhabdus sp. CRCIA-P01
GTATATTATTACCTTGGTTAAACATTTTATAACGGGAAAATAAATCTTTTAACAGTTTTTACTGTTTTAAATAACCAATGTTATAATTTATTGTTGGATTTATTAGATCTAAAAAAATTATAGTTAACTTGATTTTTTAAACTGAAAAATATGTAAATCCATAATATTATGTATGATGATATATTGAAATTGAATTTTTTCTAAGAGGTTTATATTGATGAAATAGGGTCGCAATTAATACAGTTGTTATAGTTTTAAAGCGACATAATATTAAAATATCAGGAGACGACATGCTTGATTCAAATGTAACAGATTGTAATAGTAAGAATTCTTCCCCAGTTTGTTCTTTTAATGAATGGGACCCACTTGAGGAGGTTATTGTCGGTGTAGTTGATGGCGCCAGATTTCCCGGCTGGCATATGGCGATAGAGCCAATACTACCACCGAATCAGATTGATAATTTTCATCGGTATGCAGGTCGGTCATTTCCGCAAGAGCAAATTGATGCAGCATCTAGAGAGTTAGAAGAGTTTGTCCATATTCTTGAAGGTGAAGGTGTGACAGTACGTCGTCCAGATCCGCAAGATCAATCTCAGGTATTTGGCGCACCAGGCTGGAGTAGTACAGGGTTTTATTGTGCAATGCCTCGTGATGTGCTGTTAGTTATTGGAAATGATATTATTGAATGCCCGCTAGCATGGCGTTCCCGTTATTTTGAGACGGCGGCATATAAGACTTTACTTAAAGATTACTTTAAGAAGGGTGCAAAATGGAGCGCCGGGCCAAAGCCACAGCTGATCGAAGAACAATATAATTTCGAATGGCATCAGCCTAATGACAAGGAGCGTGTTCCCCTTGCTATAACTGAATTTGAACCGACGTTTGATGCTGCGGATTTTATTCGATGTGGGCGAGACATCATTGCTCAAAAGAGCCATGTCACAAATGAATTTGGTATTGAATGGCTTCGTCGTCATATAGGTGATGAATATCGTATTCATGTTTTTGAATTTAACGATGATAGCCCTATGCATATTGATGCCACTTTTGTTCCTATGGCGCCAGGAAAACTATTAATTCACCCAGAAAAAGTATTAAAAATTCCTGAATTGTTTAGGAAGTGGGATGTATTACATGCGCCTAAGCCGGTTATTCCTGATGACCATCCTCTGTATACGACCAGTAAATGGATCAACATGAATATTCTGATGTTGGATGAACAGCGGGTGATTGTTGAAAAGCAGGATGAGCCAATGATTGCTGCGATGAAAAGTTGGGGCTTTACGCCTATTCCATGTAATTTCAGGAATTTTAATACGTTCGGCGGTTCCTTCCATTGTGCCACCGTGGATGTAAGGCGGCGCGGAACTTTACAGTCTTATCTTGACTAGGAATAATGATGGCTATCTGGAGATATTCCCTTTGGGATGCAGTAATGTTTGCATTACGTATCTTGCATACCCTATGGATTTCAAGATGCATCGCGACGGCAAGGGAGCGAATCCCCGGGAGCATAGCGAACTATGTGACCGGGGTGAGTGAGTGCAGCCAACAAAGAGGCAACTTGAAAGATAACGGGTATATATGGTAGCCACTGTTGCACGAGTTGTGTATTGGGATATAAAAGTGATTATAGAATTGAAATCTCTCCCAATATTTGACCATGCTAAATATACCTCTACATTTATATACGACTAATGTAAATGTTAGAGATAAATATCCGCATGCACACAGTTAAGATTAATCACAGTGTGTGCATGCGTTTTGCTTGTATTTTCTCTCTCCTCTCCACCATTTCTATGATTATGAATAGTAACAGGCTGTTTAATTCTGGATTTAAGTATGAGTTCTGAAATAATCGCTGGTAGAGAATCTTTTCTAGTCCGAATTCACCTATTCCGATGAGCGACCGCAGTCACTTTCTGTTTCTCTTTATATATTAAATGATAACCATTATTACTTGGATGTTGGTTATTTCCGTCTTACAGTACTGCCCACATATATATTGCTATCAGACTGCATATACATGTCTTGTTTTATAACTTTATATAAGGAAATTAATGATGGAATCGATGATATCTACAGATAATATTCAGTTATTTATCAATAAAATAGATGAACTGGTTAATATTGAAAATGAAAAAAAAGGTGGAGCTCTCGGCGTTGCTATTATCCACGGTGATAAGATCATTTATCAGCGTCATATCGGGCAAGCTAGCATTGAGCATGCTGTTGCTATACAGCCTAATACTAAATTCTATTTAGCGAGTGCGTCAAAACAATTCACGGCTTTTTGCATAGCCTTGCTGGAGAAAGAAGGAAAGCTCAACGTCAAGGATAAAGTTAGACAATATTTGGATTATTTACCCGCGCATTTCTCTGATATTACCATTGAGCATCTTATTCATCATACCAGCGGGTTACGGGATATATTTTTACTTTATAGTCTGGCAGGTAAAAACTCAAGTTTTGATCACTGCAATGCTGATTTAGTGAGAAAATTGATCCAACGACAACAGACATTTAACTCCCCCACTGGGGAATATTATATTTATAGCAACACGGGCTATTATTTGCTGGGGGAAATCGTCAGCGTAGTTTCAGGTAAGTCGTTGAAGAAATATGCAGAAGAAAATGTTTTCGCTCCATTAGAGATGAAAGATACCATTATCTGTGATGATATAACCGAGATTATCTCTAATCGGGCGATGGGTTACACTTATAATGAAAATTCGCAACAGTGGATAAGAAGCGATATCAACAATTCTGTGATGGGTAGTGCAGCGGTTCACTCCACCGTGAATGATTTATGTCGTTGGGCTAGAGCGTTTTATTCACCGTCTATTGTTCAGGATCTACTGCCTCAATTATCCCGTACACCGGATTTAACTAATGGTAATCGTAATAACTATGCTTACGGTTTGATTGTTGAGCAACGTGCAGGGCAAAGGATAATACAACACAGTGGTACCTATGCTGGTTTCAGAGCGAATATTTGTATTTTACCCGATGCTAAATTAGGTATCGCGATGACTGCTGCAATCGATGTTGATGTTGCTAAATGGACGGAGCAGTATATTGATATCTTGCTTAATACCAATGTTGAGCCAGAAAAACCACCTTGCCTAACCAGTGATATTGATATCACCGGTATTTTCCGAGGGGTAGAGCCTTATCCTTATATTATTACCAAAGAAGATGTTTATTTCTTAGGTAATTTATTTAAAAAAGGTAACCCGATTATTTTTAACTCTGACGGTACATTCCAAGAGCAAGGAAGTAAAATCCAGTTCAGACCCGTCATTGAAAGTGACAGTGTTATCGCACTGGAACATATTGATGAAAACGGTAATGTTTTTTATTTGAAAAAGATGAACAATGAAGGTAGTGTCGATATTCAGTTATTGTCAGGGCGCTATTATAGTTACGAAACAGAGGCGATAATTAATATTATATCATCTGGTGATGATATTTATATTGATGGGATTATCCATCCTGTAAAAAAAGAGGCTTTACGACGTATTTATGGGAATAGTTATTTCTCACCCAGTACTGAGTTTGTTATTGACTTTGAATTTGATCCTGATGCCAATAAATCTCGTTTTTATATCGGTAATTCACGTTGCTTGAATGTGGAATTTGTTGAAATTTAATTACAGGTTAGTAAATATAAGTTTAGAACAGAGTTTCGTTAGCAGGATAGAATTAATGGTTGTTGAGGGCCTAAAGATATTTTCTATTAGATGCACTTTGTTCCAGACAGAACTATTATATTTAACCTGAATTTTGTTTAAGCCGTCACTGTGCTATCTTCTTCCGAATAGAAAATATCTGGGGACGGTTTCTTCAACTTAAGATAGTAAGCAATGAGTCCACCCAAAACTGTCAACAGAGATCCTTTTATACTCCGGTGGCGTGAATGTTCTATCTGAGAAATCGTTTTTAACTGCTCACGGATCGTTTCTATACCCTATGGATTTCAAGATGCATCGCGACGGCAAGGGAGCATAGCGAACTATGTGACCGGGGTGGGTGAGTGCAGCCAACGAAGAGGAAACTTGAAAGATAACGGGTAATAATGAATCGCTTTAATAACATTATTTTATCCCTCTCAGCCAGAGCATCTGCTTTCATATTACGCCGCTTTTTAGTGATAAAGGTGATGCCGGTTTCTGCCAGCTTCTCCACAAAATCGTTCCCACTGAGGAATGAAAAAGCGGAAGAAATCATCGACATCACAGAAAATTTCAACTAACTTGTCTATAGTTTGTTCTTTCTTCGAGCGGTTTTTTATTGGTCTAAAATGCTGATCTTGTAACAGGCATTTCAGTTCAATATCTTATCCAGAATTCGGGTTATATTTATGTTCTGTCTGTTTTTTATAAATGTTAGGAGATTAATGATGAAACTGACAATATCCACAGATAATATTAAATTATTTATCAAGAAAATAGACGAATTAGTTAATATTGAGAATAAAAAAAAAGGTGGCGCTCTCGCTGTTGCGGTTACTCACGGTAATAAAACCATTTATCAGCGTCATATCGGGCGAGCTAGCATGGAACATGCTGTGGCTATAAAACCTAATACTAAATTCTATTTAGCGAGTGTTTCAAAGCAATTCACGGCTTTTTGCATAGTTTTACTGGAGAAAGAAGGAAAGCTCAACGTCAAGGATAAGGTCAGACAATATTTGGATTATTTACCCGCGCATTTCTCTGATATTACTATTGAACATCTTATTCATCACACCAGCGGGTTACGGGATATATTTTTACTTTTTGGTCTGGCAGGTAAAAATTCAGATTTTGATTACTGCCATGTTGATTTAGTCAGAAAACTGATCCAACGACAACAGGCACTTAACGCTCCCACTGGGGAATATTATCTTTATAGCAACACGGGCTATCATTTACTGGGGGAAATCGTCAGCGTGGTTTCAGGCCAGTCGTTGAAAAAATATGCAGAAGAAAATGTTTTCGCTCCATTAAAGATGAAAGATACTTTTATCTGCGATGATGTAACCGAGATTATTTCCAACAGGGCGATGGGTTACACTTATAATAAGGATTCGCAACGGTGGATAAGAAGCGATATCAACAATTCCGTGGTGGGTTGTGCAGGGGTTCACTCCACTGTGAGTGATTTGTGTCGTTGGATGAGAGCGTTTTATTCGCCATCGATTGTTCAGGATCTGTTGCCTCAATTATCTCGTACACCAGATTTAACCAATGGCAATCGTAACAATTATGCTTACGGTTTGATTATCAGTCAACGCGAAGGGCAAACGATAATACAACATGGCGGTACTTATGCTGGCTTCAGAGCTAATATTTGTATTTTACCGGATACTAAGTTAGGTATCGTGATAACTGCTGCAACAGGTGTTGATGTTGCTAAATGGGTGGATCGGTATATTGATATATTGCTTAACACCGATATTGAGCCAGAAAAACCGTATTACCCAACCAATGATATTGATATCACCGGTATTTTCCGGGGGATAGAGTCTTATCCTTATGTTATTACCAAAGAAGATGTTTATTTTTTAGGTAATTTATTCGAAAAAGGTAACCCGATTACTTTTAACTCTGACGGTACATTCCAGGAGCAAGGAGGTAAAGCCCGATTCAGGCCGATCATTGAAAATGACAATGTTATCGCACTGGAACAGATTGACGAAAATGGTAATATTTTTTATTTTAAAAAAATGAATGATGAAGGTAGTGTCGATATTCAGCTATTGTCAGGGAGCTATTATAGCCACGAAACAGAGGCGATAATTAATGTTATATCGTCTGGTGAAAGTATTTATATTGATGGGATTGTCCATCCTATGAAAAAGGAGGGTTTGCGGCATATTTATGGGAATAGTTATTTGTCCACAAGAACTAAGCTTATTATTGATTTTGAGTTTTATCCTGATAAAAACAGATGTCGTCTCTATGTCAGTAATTCACGCTGCTTGAATTTGGAATTCATTGCAGTTTAATTTTTAGGTTAGTAAATGCAAATTTATAACAGTATTTTGTTAGCAAGGAAAGGATTGATGCTATTGTGAGAACCTGGAGATATTTTCTACTAGATACACTTTATCCTAGGCAGAACAGTTATATTTATGTTTTGCCTGTTTTTGTAAACATTATATCCTAAAATAATTCCTGAAAGAAAATAAATGTTTATAAAATTTAGCTAATTCTAATTTTCATCCGCAGTTACTTTATATTGTCATTCACACATTAAATGATAGTCATTATTACTTGGATATTTCTTATTTACGTCTTACAGTACTGCCCATATATGTATTGCTATCAAGTTGTATATATATACCCGTTATCTTTCAAGTTGCCTCTTTGTTGGCTGCACTCACTCACCCCGGTCACATAGTTATCTATGCTCCCGGGGATTCGCTCCTTTGCCGTCGCGATGCAGCTTGAAATCCATTGGGTATATTTTCTGTTTTGTAACCTTAAATAGGGAAATTCATGATGGAATCGATGATATCTAAAGATAATATTCAGTTGTATATCAATATAATAGATGAGCTGGTTAATATTGAAAATGAAAAAAAAGGTGGAGCTCTCGCAGTTGCTATTATCCATGATGATAAGATAATTTATCAGCGTCATATCGGGCAAGCTAGTATTGAACATGCTGTTGCTATACAGCCTGATACTAAATTCTATTTAGCGAGTACTTCAAAACAATTCACGGCTTTTTGCATAGCTTTGCTGGAGAAGGAAGGAAAGCTCAACGTTAAGGATAAAATCAGACAATATTTGGATTATTTACCAGAACATTTCTCTGATATTACTATTGAGCATCTTATTCATCACACCAGCGGATTACGGGATGTATTTTTACTTTATAGTTTGGCAGGTAAAAACTCAAGTTTTGACTACTGCAATGCTGATTTGATGGAAAAACTGGTCCAACGACAACAGACATTTAACGCCCCCGCTGGGGAATATTATATTTATAGCAATACGGGCTATTATTTGTTGGGGGAAATCGTCAACGTGGCTTCAGGTAAGTCGTTAAGAGAATATGCAGAAGAAAATGTTTTCGCTCCATTAAAGATGAAAGATACCATTATCTGTGATGATGTAACCGAGATTATCTCTAATCGGGCGATGGGTTACACTTATAATGAGAATTCGCAACAGTGGATAAGAAGCGATATCAATAATTCTGTGATGGGTAGTGCAGCGGTTCATTCCACCGTGAATGATTTATGTCGTTGGGCTAGAGCGTTTTATTCTCCATCGATTGTTCAGGATCTACTGCCTCAATTATCCCGTACACCGGATTTAAATAATGGAAATCGTAACAATTATGCTTACGGTTTGATTATCGACCAACGTGAAGGGCAAAGGATAATACAACACAATGGTACCTTTGCTGGCTTTCGAGCGAATATTTGTATTTTACCGGATGCTAAATTAGGTATTGCGATGACTGCTGCAAGCGATGTTGATGTTGATCAATGGACGGATAAGTATATGGATATCTTGTTTAACACCCATATTGAACCGGAAAAATCACATTGCTTAACCAGTGGTATTGATATCACCGGTATTTTCCGCGGGATAGAGCCTTATCCTTATATTATTACCAAAGAAGATATTTATTTCTTAGGTAATTTATTTAAAAAAGGTAACCCGATTACTTTTAATTCTGACGGTACATTCCAAGAGCAAGGAAGTAAAATCCAGTTCAGACCCGTCGTTGAAAATGACAGTGTTATCGCACTGGAACAGATTGATGAAAACGGTAATGTTTTTTATTTGAAAAAGATGAACAATGAAGGTAGTGTCGATATTCGGCTATTGTCAGGGAGATATTATAGTCACGAAACAGAGGCGGTAATTGATATTATATCATCTGGTGATAATATTTATATTGATGGGATTATCCATCCTGTAAAAAAAGAGGCTTTACGACGTATTTATGGGAATAGTTATTTCTCATCCAGTACTGAGTTTGTTATTGATTTTGAATTTGATCCTGATGTCAATAAATCTCGTCTTTATATCGGTAATTCACGTTGCTTGAATGTGGAATTTGTTGCGGTTTAATTGACTGGTTAGTAAATATAAATTTAGAACAGCGTTTGGCTAGCAGGATGGGATTGATACTGTTGAAAGCCTAAAAGTATTTTATATTAGATACTCTTTATTCCAGGCAGAACTATGATATTTATGTTCTGTCTATTTTTTGTAAACATCAGCTCCCGTAGTTACTTTATATTGCCCTTCATATATTAAATGATAATCATTATCACTTGGATGTTTCCTGTTTACATCTTACAGTACTGCCCACATATGTATTGCTATTAGACTGAATATCTATGTTCTGTTTTATAACCTTAAATAAGGAAGTGAATGATGGAATTTACTATATCTACAGATAATATTAAGTTGTTTCTCAAAAAAATAGACGAGTTAGTTAATGTTGAGAATAAAAAAAAGGGAGGCGCCCTCGCCGTTGCTATTACCCACGGCAATAAAACTATTTATCAGCGTTATATCGGACAAGCTAGCATTGAACATGCTGTGGCTGTAGAACCTAATACTACATTCTATTTGGCGAGTGTTTCAAAGCAATTCACGGCTTTTTGTATTGCTTTGCTAGAAAAAGCAGGGAAGCTTTGTGTCAAGGATAAAGTTGGACAATATTTGGATTATTTCCCCACGGAATATTCTAATATTACCATTGAACATCTTATTCACCATACCAGTGGATTACGGGATGAGTTTGTACTTTATCACCTGGCAGGTAAAAATTCAGACTTTGACCACCGCCATATTGATTTAGTCAGAAAATTGACTCAACGGCAACAAGCGCTTAACTTTACGCCGGGGGAATATTATCTCTATAGCAATACGGGCTATAATTTGCTGGCGGAAATAGTCGGTGTGGTTTCAGGCAAATCGTTAAAAGAATATGCGGAGGAAAATGTTTTTGCCCCATTAAAGATGAAAGACACTTTTTTCTATGATGACATAACCGAGATTATTCCTGATCGGGCAATGGGCTACACTTATAACGAGGGCTCTCACCAGTGGATAAGAGATGATCTCAACGATACAGTGGTCGGTGGTTCAGGGCTTCATTCTACGGTAAATGATTTGTGTCGTTGGATCAGAGCATTTTATTCACCATCCATTGTTCAGGATCTGTTGCCTCAATTATCCCGTACACCAGATTTAACCAATGGTAATCGCAATAATTATGCTTACGGTTTGATTATCAGCCAACGCGAAGGGCAAACGATAATACAACACGGTGGTTCCTATACTGGTTTTAAATCTCATGTTTGTATTTTACCAGATGCTAAATTAGGTATTGTGATTACTACTGCAACAGGTGTTGATGTTTCTAAATGGGTGGAGCAGAATATTGATATCTTGTTTGACACCGATATTAAGCAGGAAGAACCGCACTGCCTAACCAGTGATATCGATATCACCGGTATTTTCCGAGGGATGGAGCCTTATCCTTATATTATTACCAAGGAAGAGACTTATTTGTTAGGTAATTTATTCGAAAAAGGTAACCCGATTATTTTTAACGCTGACGGTACATTCCAAGAGAAAGGCGGTAAAATCCGGTTCAGACCCATCATTGAAAATGACAGTGTCATTGCATTGGAGCTGATTAATGAAAATGGCAATGTTTTTTGTTTAGATAAGATGATTGATGATGGTGGCGTCGATATTCAGCGATTGTCAGGGCGTTATTATAGCCATGAAACAGAAGCAACGATGACTGTTTCCGCTTCTGGCGATGGGATTTATATTTATGGAGTTGTTTATATTGGTAAAAAGGAAGTCTTACGGCGGATTTATGGGAATAGTTATTTCTCACCCAGTACTGAACTGATTATTGATTTTGAATTAGATCCTGATACCAATAAACCTCATTTCTATATCAGTAACTCACGTTGTTGGAAGATAGAATTCGTTGTAGTTTGATGGGTAGGATGGAATTGATATTATTGAGAGTCTAAAGGTATCCTTTATTTAGATATACTTTGTTCCAGGCAGAACTATTATGTCTATGTTTTGCCTGTTTTTTGCAAATATAATTATCAAAATGATTATTGTCGGCGAATAACTGTTTGCAAGGGTTAACTGATTTTGATTTACAACCGCAGCTATTTTATATGGCCTTTCATACATTAAATGATGATGGTTATTACTTGGATGATTTGCTATTTACGTCTTACAGTATTACCCGTATATGATATTGCTATCAGATCGTATATATGTTCTGTTTTATAACCTTAAAATGAGGGAATTCATTATGGAATCTACTATATCTACAAATAAAATTAAGTTGCTTCTCAAGAAAATAGACGAATTGGTTGATATTGAAAATAAGAAAAAGGGTGGCGCATGCGGTGTTGCTGTGACTCACGGTAATAAAACCATTTATCAGCGCCATATTGGAAAGGCTAATATTGAACATACTGTTGCTATAAAACCTAATACTAAATTCTATTTGGCGAGTGTTTCAAAACAATTCACCGCTTTTTGCATTGCCTTATTGGAGAAAGAAGGAAAGCTCAGCGTCAAGGATAAAGTTGGGCAATATTTGGATTATTTTCCCGCACAATTCTCTGATATTACCATTGAGCATCTTATTCACCATACTAGTGGATTACGTGATGAATCTTTACTTTATCGCCTTGCAGGTAAAAACTCGCGTTTTGATTACCATGATATTGATTTGATAAAAAAACTGACGCAGCGGCAACGAACACTTAATTTTACGCCCGGGGAATATTATGCTTATAGCAATACTGGCTATCATTTGCTGGCAGAAATCGTCAGCGTGGTTTCAGGTAAGTCATTGAGAGAATATGCGGAAGAAAATATTTTCGCCCCATTAAAGATGAAAGATACTTCTTTCTATGATGATGTCACGGAGATTATTCTTGATCGGGCGATGGGTTACACTTATAACGAGAAACCGCCCCGATGGGCAAGGTATGATCTCAATGGTTCCGTGGTAGGTGGCACGGGGGGTTATTCTACGGTGAATGATTTGTGTCGCTGGATCAGAGCATTTTATTCGCCATCTATTGTTCAGGCGCTGTTGCCTCAATTATCTCGTACACTAGATTTAACTAATGGCAATCGCAATAACTATGCTTACGGTTTGATTATCAGCCAACGAGAAGGGCAAAGAATAATACAACATGATGGTTCCTATGCTGGTTTCAAATCTGAAGTTTGTATTTTGCCTGACGCTAAATTAGGTATCGCGATTACCTCTGCAACAAATGTTAATGTCATTCAATGGATTGAACAGTGTCTTGATATGTTGTTTAACACGAATATGATTGAACCGGAAAAACCACATTGTCTAACCTGTGATATTGATATCACAGGTATTTTCAGGGGGGCAGAGCCTTATCCTTATATTATTACTAAGGAAGATGTTTATTTGTTAGGTAATTTATTCGGAAAAGGCAACCCGATTACTTTTAACTCTGACTGTTCATTCCAACAGCAAGGAAGTAAGACCCTATTCAGACCTATCATTGAAAATGACAGTGTTATTGCATTGGAACAGATTGATGAAAATGGCAATGTTTTTCATTTTAAAAAGATGACTGATGACGGTGGTATCGATATTCAGCTATTGTCAGGGAATTATTATAGTCATGAAATAGAAGCAACAATGACTATTTCTACTTCTGGAGATGGAATTTATCTTGATGGGATTACTTATCCTGGGAATAAAGAAGCCTTGCGGCGGGTTTATAGGAACAGCTATTTCTCTCCGAGTACTGAATTTGTTATCGATTTTGAATTTGACTTTGATACGAATAAACCTCATCTCTATATCAATGATTGGGGCTGCTGGAGAGTAGAATTTGTCGCAGTTTAATTTATAAGGTGATCAATCAGAATGAAGAACGGCATTGTTATAGCAGAATGGAATTAATGCTATTGAGGGCCTAAAGATATTCCCTATTAGATGTACTTTTTCCAGGCAGAACTATTCTATTTATGTTCTGTCTTTTTTTTTAAACATCAGCTCCCGTAGTTACTTTATATTGCCCTTTATATATTAAATGATAACCATTATCACTTGGATGTTTCCTGTTTACGTCTTACAGTACTGCCCGTATATATATGTTCTGTTTTATAACCTTAAAATAAGGAAATTAATGATGAAATCAAAGATATCTACTGATAAAATTGAATTATTTCTCAAGAAAATAGACGAACTGGTTAATATTGAAAATAAAAAAAAGGGTGGCGGATTCGCTGTTGCTGTGACCCACGGTAATAAAACCATTTATCAGCGCCATATCGGAAAGGCTAATATTGAACATACTGTTGCTGTAAAACCTAATACTAAATTCTATTTGGCAAGTGTTTCAAAACAATTCACTGCTTTTTGCATTGCCTTATTGGAAAAAGAAGGAAAGCTCAGCGTCAAGGATAAAGTTGGGCAATATTTAGATTATTTTCCCGCAGAATTCTCTGATATTACCATTGAGCATCTTATTCACCATACCAGTGGGTTAAGGGATCAATTTGGGCTTTTTAATCTGGCAGGTAAAAACTCGGACTTTGACCATCGTCATATTGATTTGGCGAGAAAGCTGGTTCAACGGCAACAAACGCTTAATTTTACGTCCGGAGCATATTATGCTTATAGCAACACGGGCTATAGTTTACTGGCGGAAATAGTCAGTGTGGTTTCAGGTAAATCGTCAGGGCAAGATCTCACAATTTTAACAAGGTTATTTGGGTTAAATAAAGACCAAAATATAACTTTTTATAGCCACTTCTCTCATTAAAACGTTAAGATCTCTCTATTCTATAAAAGCGTGATCTTAATAATGAGTATTTTCAACTTTATCAGCAAGATAGATGACCCACGTTCTGACATCAATAAAAAACATGAATTAATGGATGTGATTTTTTTAGCTTTTTCTGCTGTGTTA
>NZ_NMQR01000073.1 GCF_003545805.1 Photorhabdus sp. CRCIA-P01
TGGTAACCACATTGCCTTCACTCCATAAGGCATTAAAGCTGTCTCCCTTACCCACCTGAGTGATCATGTTAGCCTTACCTTTAGCAAGCACCACATTACGCCCGTCACCGACTTTAGTGATAACGTTGGCTTGCCCCCAGGCACCGGTGTAATCATCACCGTGACCCACATGGGTAATAATATTGGCATCTCCCTGAACGACCGCGACTTCTTGCCCATTCCCCACTTTGGTAACCATGTTGGCTTTACCTTTCGCAAAGTTGTAACGGTCGCCATTTCCCACTTGAGTCAGGATATTCGCCTCACCCCAGGCCGCATTCACCCCGGTGCCATCGCCAATTTTGGTGATAAGATTGGCTTTCCCTTTGGCAAAACCCACCGTCGTGCCCCCTCCAACATGGGTCATCACGTTACCCACATCGGAAATAAGCAGGCCGATTGTAAGACCGTCTCCTATTTTGGTCAGAATATTGCCTTTACCAAGCAAAACAGCCGCCGTCGTTGAATTGCCCACATGCGTAATAACATTCGCTTTCGCCGCCGCAACAACCCCCAGAAAATCATCACCCACCTTGGTAACGATATTGGCCTCACCCAGTGCCAAGACACCCGTCAAGCCATCCCCCACATGGGTCATCATATTGGCTTTACCAAACATGGCCGCCAGCGTTGTCCCCTCACCCACTTTGGTCATCACGTTCAGTTCACCGGCAAACAAACCGATGCTGGTGCCCTCACCCACATGCGAATAGATATTGGCTTTCCCTATCATTAAGGCGGCGGTCAGGTCATTACCGACCTTGGTCAGCACATTGGCCCCCCCAATCATGGCCGCAAAGGTATTGCCATCTCCGACATGGGTAAAGAGATTAGCTTTCCCGATCATCGCCGTCAGGGTCATGCCATTACCCACTTTCGTGGCGATATTGCCCTTTGCCAGCATCAGCGCAACACTTGTGCCCTCCCCAATATGAGTAAACACATTGCCTGCGGCCACCATCAAGGCCAGCGCATCACCGTCACCCACTTTGGTAAAAATATTACCCAACCCCCCCATTAACGCCCATGCATCCCCCTTGCCGACATGGGTAAACAGGTTACCCGCGCCAATCAGGGCCGCAATTGATGTCCCCTCCCCGACTTTAGTGAAGATGTTCCCCGCCGCAACCATCACGCCCAGTGTCCAACCGTCGCCAACCTGGGTCAACACGTTGCCAACGCCGAACATGAGGCCGGTCGTGTCACCCTTTCCGACTTTGGTCAAGATATTCGCGCCACCCAGCATAACGCCCGTGGTATTGCCGTCACCTATATGCGTGAGGACGTTCGCGCCACCGCCCATTACCGCCCGCGCATGGCCTTTCCCTTTTTTGGTGAGAATATTGGCACCACCCAACGCAATGGCAGTGGTGTTGGCGGTTTCAGTCTCATCACTGAGATGGGTGATAATATTGGCGCCGCCAAACATACCGGCAACCAGATCTCCGGTGCCAAGCTTTGTTAGCACGTTAGCGCCACCGAAAAGTACTGAGAAGATATCCCCTTTGCCGGCCTGAGTGATGACATTAAAACCGCCCGCGCCGGACCAGTTCCCATTGCCATGACCTATTTGGGTATGAGTGTTATATCCCCCCAGCATCAGCACCCGGCTGTCACCGTTGCCTTTGTGGATCGAGATATTGCCATAGGACAGAAGGTGGGCCAGATATCGTCCATCCCCGATACGCACCAGAACATTGACCGCACCGCCAGCGTAAACATCCATTTTCCCACTCTGGCCTTGGTGAACCAGGACATTGGCTAAACCCGCACCATGAAATGTCAAATCGCCCTTTTCGCCACTTTTTACAATGACGTTGGCTGCACCGGCACCATCAAAATTCGTATCACCGAATTTTGAGCCGTGCAAAATAACGTTCGCCGCCCCCGCTCCTGTGAAATTAATATTACCGTGCGTCACATTGGATGCAATAACGTTTCCACCACCCGCACCGATAAAATAAATATTACCGGTACTATCACCGCCATTCTTTGATGATTTGATAAGATCTTGCTCAGAATAACCTTCAATATCAGTCAAACAATCAGCAATATCATCTGTTATATTTAAATCATAGTGAAGTTGACTTAACGTATAACCAGCACCTATTGATTGATAACCGCTAGGATAGGAAAAACTTTCTTCCGCTAAACGGCCAGTATGGTCACCTTTTTTATACCAAGATTTTGCAATATATTTCAGCTTTCCTGTTTCATAATCATTCGCCAACTTAACCTCAACAACTTTAGTATAAGGTTCCAGAAATATTGCATATACATAAGTATCCGGTTGCTCGTTTGATTTAACCGGAGAGACATCGATTTTCAGCCCATTAGAAGAGATCGCGTATCCTCCCATTTTGGCATTACCCAGTGTGACATTTTTCGCTTTAATGTTAGTACCATCGGAATAATTCACCCATTTATCGGTTAATAATGCCTCCTCAATACCCTGTATTATGGTTTCTTGTCGATATACAAAATTAATATCGGCAAGTGTAATAGCACCTTCCCTTTTAACGGGGATAAAACCATTATTTACATTGATATTTTCCTTAGCAATATCCTGAAGATGATTACCCTCCTTATACCAAGAAGTGGCATAATAACGGAGTTTACCGGTATCAGGATTATTTTGCAGCCGTACAGCGACAACTTTAGTATTAACATTATTGGCAATGGCAAAGAGATAAGTATCAGGCTCCACATCGGATTTAACTGCTTTAACTTGCTGAGATTGTTGAATCCATCCTCCCTCCATTGTTGCTGATGTCATAACAATATCTTTAGCCTGAGCAAATTCTATTTCATTTTTCACACCTGCTCGGGTAATTTCGTTATAAGCTCCCGCACCAGTAAAATGAATATTGCCGTGAGCAACATCAGAATAGAGTTTGTTATAACCACCCGCACCTTCAAGAGTAATATCGCCCTGTGTCTGTCCATATCCATCTTCACTATGGCGTATACGTTCAATGCGATTCGCGGCCCCCGCACCACGCAAGATAATGTTACCTTCTCTACCTTTACGTACAATATGATTATCAGCACCAACACCATTCAAAATGATATCACCGCTTTCTATCCGCGAATCGATACTATTTGCAGCGCCTGCGCCGTTAAATGTCACATCGCCTTGAGTCCCCTCATACTGATTAAACCAAGTACGGTCAATTTTATTAGCCGCTCCCGCGCCAGCAAAATAGGCATTTCCCTGATCAGTTTCATGCCACAATTCATTGTATCCACCAGCCCCTTTAAAACTTGTATCTCCAGATAAACCTTTACGAACCAGTTTGTTATAGCCAGCAGCACCCGAATAATTTAAATTTCCCGTCTCACCCGTGTGATCAATAAAAGCCGCACCGGCTGCGCCGGCAAATGACAAGCCACCATTTCCCGTTTTACTAATACCGGTATAACCTGAGGCTCCCTTTACCGAAAGTTCACCATTCGTATGGTATACATCGACCTTTAATGAACCAACAGTAACATCATCATCTCCGCCATAAGCATAAACCTCACCACCAATACCAATAGCAGTAATACTGTTACCGTCATTATCGTCGTAATATTTTCCAGTAAAGAAGTACTCGGTACTTCTATTTGATGATTTCCCCATCAATAGTCCTTTAATTTATTATTGAAGTTAAGCAGAAAACCACTGCACCTAACGGATAGAGCAGTTATTTTGAATATTCAATTTCTCACGAGACAGTGAAATATTCTGACTTTTTAATAGCAAAGAATTAAATAAAGAAAAAAACCGCTATTAAAATTAATATCAGATATTGTTTGCACAAATTTATCAAACATACTTTTTCCCAAAAGTAATTTATTAATAACACGTATATAACAAAGAAAACATTAAGCTCAGCAAAGTTTCAATTTGATACATTTACAAACACCTTAAAACAAATCCATCGAATGAGATAAATAAAAAACTCAAAAAGATCGTTAACGCAGATGTTTTTTTTCGCGATAATATTGAAAATACAGAGAAGATAATAAAGTAACAACTATACCCTTCATCTTTCAAGCTGCTGCTTTGTTGGCTGCTTTCACTCACCCCAGTCACATAGTTATCTATGCTCCTAGGGATTCGTTCACTTGCCGCCGCGCTGCAACTCGAAATCTATTAGGTATAAACTAAGATATAAAATTTCATCAATCACGATCAATTATTTTATTCCATTTCCATAAATAACCACACAGATTATAACGATTAAAACAATATAAGTAAATAAGATAATAATATCCTACTTTTTTAGTAAGGAAATAATAATGATAAATAAAATTCATTAGTAAAAATAACCATTAGTCAGTCAATAGTAAAAAATGGCTCATCCACTCCATGAGCCATTTTTATTACTCGTTCTACTTTTATTCTAGAGAATTAATTATGCAAACTGCGCCTTGCCAATAATGGTATCTGACCACGCCGTGGTAATAGCAATTTTCGCCTTACTGTCCAGATTTTCAATAAAACCATTATCACCCGCTGTCGGCGCAAAACTGCTCATTGATTGGATCAAGGTATCAACCGCATTATCCGATAGAGCAGTAAATTCACGCTCACTCGATGCATTCTTATCCCCCATCCGCGCCACCAGTTTGGCACGATTACCATTAAAGTAATTGCTAAAAGTGACTGAACCTATTGATTCAAATGCCCCCTGAGCGGTTTTATCCTCAATATGGCGGTTTACTGATAACACCAGATCATACCCGCTACGCTGGAACCACAGGTTTTGCCAGTCAATGCCGTCAAAGACGATCATATCTTCTGCATTGATATCATCAATTTGACCGTCAATCACCTTACTACTGACCACAAAGCTGTCTACACCGGTTCCACCCTGGAAGCGGTTCTGATAACCGCCTAACACCAGTAGATCCTGACCATCACCGCCATCAAACTGGCTGAACTTCGAAATAGTGGCCGCTATCAGATGGTCATCACCTTCTCCACCATTAATCACCGCATGGTAGCCCAATAGTTTAATCACATCGTTACCAGCGTTGCCGTCAATCTGATTGTCATTACCAAATACTCTGGCAAAGTCATGGCCTGCACCCAATTCAACCCGGTTGTTATTACCAATGGTCACGGCATAATCCTGATCTTCTCCGGTATCCACCCGGTTGTAGTTGCCGGAGGTGACAACGTAATCCAGCCCCTTATCAGTATTAATCAAACCCCCTTCGCCAAAGACAAACGTCTGGTCATTACCTTCACCCATGAATACATGGTTAATACGTCCGGCTACCACCGCAGTATCATCGCCATTACCGCCAAACATCCAGTTCTCACGTCCCATCAGGACGCCCAGATCATTACCTGCACCGCCCGCAAAGATGTTGGAAGTACCGATTGAATAATAAACATCATCTCCGCGACCACCCCAGAAGTTGTTGTTATCGCCCAGATAGGCACCAAGATCTTTACCATCACCGCCCCAGTTGAAGTTGTAGTTCCCCAACGATACATGGATATCGCTATCCCCTTGCAGATGACCGCTGTTACGCAAGAAATCAAACGTTTTCTGCTCCATATTGAGCAGATCCGCGGTTAGATTTTCTTTCAGATTGGTCACTAATGACTTCATCTGTTCTTGTTTATCTTCGCTGAACATCGTCGCAAACAAGTTAGGCAAATTCAGCGAATGAAAACCCAATGCACGCTCTGGTTTGGTGCTCTCCGTCCCCATGGTAGCTGACGTGCTGCTTTGCGCTTTTTCATTTTCATCAGGCTCTTTCTGTTTCAGGCCATGACTCTCAGCAAAGGATTTAATGCCATCCGTCCCCATATTGAGGTGAGATTTCAGGCCATCAAGCAATTTATCTGGATCAGTGAAAACTTTCAGTTGTTCGCCACCGAATTTTCCAATGACTTCAATCATCTCTTTTAGAATAGCCACACCATCCACCGACTGGTCTCCACGGGAGACAATACGACCATCCGCAGTGTAATCCACAGCAAAAATATCCGCTAAAGTGGTATCTGCATTCACACTGGCTAACCGACCAAGGAATTTGTTCTTAAGCTGGCGTGGCAAATCCTGCGGATTATAGGTGAAAGTCGTCTGCGCTATACCGGTTGTCGAGTATTGCTGAGTCGTTAAACTAAACAACGAACCTAAGTTAGTGTCGAGAATCGACTGGATATTGTCACCGAACATAAAGTTCCAATTACCCGTGGTCACCTGAATATCCGCACCTTGCCCCCCGACTGCAAAGTTGAATGCCAGTTTCTCATTAGCCTGACGGAATTTATCCGCACGGCTCATTTTGCCCATATCAGCACTGTTGCCATGACCGCCTAGCCACTGGTTGAATTGCTTATTCAGCGCTGCTTCCGTATCACTTCTTAGACCACGGCTACTACGTTCATGTTGAGAACCCAAATCAACTAGCGTCTTATAGTCAACGCTGCTGGTTTGATCCAAACCAGACATATCCTGAACAAATTTTTTCGCGCCAGCGATTGTCCATTGCTGATCTTGCGTCGCTAGCCAGTCCTGCCCTTCACCAGTATGGGCAATGCTTTGCAATACACCGGAAATACGGGCCGCACCATCAAATGGATTAACCAATGGTGGCGTTGGCAGGGATTTATCCATCATCACAATCAGGTCATTACTACGACCCTTATTAAAACTGACGTTACGATTACCAATAAACATTTGCGCCCCTTCAAGCGCTTGATAACCTGCAATATCGAAGCTGTGTTGACTGTCACCATTGCCGATGTGCACCATCACATTATTATCTCCGAAGGCCAATGACTTAAAGCCACCAATACCTACTTTGATGCCAACGTTCGATGTTCCCCAATTGAGCACAGTAAATTCACCATTCCCTACATCGACCTGAATATTACCCGAGTAACTTAGCTGGTTATTCGATACATGGCTTGAATCGGTTTCAATTTTATTTTTGCGCTTCTCTGGTGCCGTGAAAATATCCGCATCATTCACAATTGCACCTTTAGCTGGCGTATCAGCATCCGCTATACCGACACGAGAAAGATTGATATCGCTTTCAGCAATATTGCGACGCACTCGCTCTGAACGAGTTTCAAGTTCGCCTTTTTCATTCCAACTCAATACGACTTTGTTATCAGTCAAGTTATTGATCCATTGATTATTTTCATCCCGGGTAAATTTACGACCAGTCACATCAATGGCAACTTCGCTACGACGAGCTGAAACCGTCGTCTGAATGTCTTGCTCCTTTAAGGCAGTAATAAAGTGACGAGCAAAACCATCTCGCTTGTCATCCCCAATCAGCGAACAGCCCACGATACTAATGTGGTCTGGTTTACCCACCTGACCAAAGCTCCGAGTGAATTGTTTGAGTTTTATTGCCAGCTCATCGGCACGGTAACCACTCAGACGAGTGTTGTTCCGCTCTGATTCGCTACGACCATGCCCTACAAGCTGCCAACGCAATTTGCCTGATAATTTAGCCGGATCACCATAAACAACACGGTATTGACCCTCGGAATCAAGTTGAACAACTACGCTGGAATCTGGATGTTTACCCGCCAGATTAGCCGCTGCTTTAACTGCTACAGGGTCATCCTCCATCTGGATAATGATTTGACCATCAAAGTGGGTTTCTCGACCATCGGTTTGTGGTGTCACTTCCGCGGTTTGCCAGCGATTGACTGGTTTGTGAACTAACTCTGCCGCTGATGTGGCTTGCAAGCTATTAAGCAAAGGATCTCGCATCCTATCCTTGGTAATAAGTTCATTCAATAATGGCGTGCCATCATTCTCCATGACGACTGTTTCCAATGCCTTATTTTTGCCCGATAACGCGGCTAACTCTTCCACGGGAGAGTGGCTTTGTTTTTTCGCTATTACTTCAAGCTGAGCTTCTTGAAGCACCTGAGCATAATTAAACAACTCAGTTGGCGTCCAGGTACCAAACTTTGGCAGCCACTTATGACCGACAAGTTTCTCTGCCCCCCCTGCTTTTAATACTCTGGCAATGATGCTTGAACAGTTATTCGTCAGCAATTGATAATGTTCATTAGGATCGCTGCTGATTTTATGCCATTCCGCCTGCATTGCCGCCACATCCAGACCTTCAAGGTTAATGCGGAATACGCGCCCTTGATCGGCTTCGCTGATTTTAAAGTCCCGAATATTCTTCAACTCTCGATCTTTAAATTCACGAATGACATTAGCAACACGTTTTTCCGCCAGTTGAGGGTCTTGTACATTTTTATCGGCTTGATATCGCAGTTCTTCCGCAAAAAGTCTACCGACATCCGCCATCTCATATTGGCGATCATTCCACATTTCAACAAATGGCTGGTATATCTGTTCAGGAATACCGGCTGATTGCAGCAACGCGGGATTTTCCAATGCCATCATAGCAAAGCCTTCAGTAACATCTTTGAAGGTTATATCTACCCCTTGTGCGAATTGCAGCTTTTCAATGAAACGTTGTAATTTACGATCACCATCTTCCAGACCAAACTTATCATGCTCTTCAAGGGCGACATCTGCTTCAAGCGTTCCATGGTTCAACGAAGGCCACCAACTGACATAATTTTTCTCATTGATAGCGCCTGCGTCGTCCGCATTAATATGCGCTCGTCCCTGACCAATTTGCATAGCGACGTGCCCTAACTGGCTATGATCGCTTGGTTTCCAAACAAACAGTGTGGCACTTATTGGAGATAAATGCTGTTCAATCGCCTGATGGATCTTTCTTAAACCAGAGACATCAATACCTTTACCATCGTTCGATAAATCGCTGACTTTCAGATTCGAGAAAACGGCATCTGAAACATCTTGACCATATTCTTTAATAACCGCTGCTTTGACTTGCTCAACCGCTTTATCAAAATTTTCCGCTTTCTGGTTAATATGAATATTTGTCTTACCCCGAGTGACAAAATCGCCATTTTCATCAACATAAAAGTGTTTTGAATCCTTAAGATTGGCACTGCCAAGCTTATCATACAGACTACTGAAATCGCCTTGCTCTGAGATTCTCACAGTGGATTCAGCAAGCACCATCGACTCTTCAAAGCGCGTGTCAATTTGAGACAACAAGTCCTTCATTGCGGGTACACGACCTGAGTCAGGATGACCTAAGAGATAACCTTCAACCTGTTGGCGCAAATCGGATAATTTTCCAATCACATCCAATTCATCGTCTTTTCTTCCTTGTCGGGCATTGTGATAACTCTCTAATGCATCAATCACTTTTTGGTAACTGTCACCACGAATTTTACCTGCAACAGATGCGGTTGCCTGGAACTCACTCACCGACATCAATTTTGGCACGGGTTTCCAGATGCCATTCACTTTCTCAGTAAGAATTCGGGTGTGTCCTTGATGACGGGATATAATCCGATCTTCAATGAAATATAACTCATCAGGTAACTGTGCATAATTGTCGTAATTAGCAAGAATAAAACGTTCAACCGCTTTAAGCAGATTATTACTGGTCGTATTTTTTACAATAATTCGCTTAAATTCATTGCCATTACCTGGCCATGAACGCACCTCAAATCCTTCATCACTCTTTTGCACTAATAAGTTACGTTCTGTACGTAATCCATAAAACGGCAATGCCTGATTTAGCATAGTGTCGATAGCACTGAGCTTAATATCGAGCTCAACAACGGTATCGGCTTTATAACCACCGGGGTTAACCGCCAGCCGTTTTTTCTGCTCTTCAATAGTCAAGGCATCAAACCGTGCCTGCACAGTAATACCCGCCGCTGTTAATTTGCGGCCAATCGATTCTGTAGGCAATCCGTTATATTCACTTGCCGGTTTATCCAGCAGTCGAATTTTACCCACTAATCCTTCACGTTGCAGTTTACGCAATACAGGTAATTCAACATTCCAGAAATAGTTACCAAGACGTAAGCCACCCTCAGAGATCAAATAAACATCACCACGTGATCCTGCGGCATAGACGGAACTCCAGAAACCGGTGTTGCTATACGTAGCAGCATCAATTGCCGATCTTAGCGCTTTATGTTCACTATTTTCAGGATCGGCGAGGTACATAATTCCCCAGCGCATGAGTTGCTGATTGAGTTGAATCGCAAAAGCGTTTCCTTGCACATCAACATCGTAAACAATTTTTTTGCCATCCGGTTGTGCTGCCTCAAGAACATCTCGATGCCTTCTAAAACTCTTCCCAGACCAGAATGAAACAATACTTTTGTCATCGCGGGCAGGTTCAAAGTTATAGCCATAACGGTCTAGTTTTGTAATAAACTCAACTCGTTTATCCCAGTCATAATCCAGAGTCGCGTCAACAAACAGTTTCGCTAAAGATGCAGCTTCATTCTCAGGTACTTTGTTTTTGACATTGGTATTTCTGAGGTGCCTTTCAACAAAAGTTACTATCCGTTGTCTGGTTTTATCGGAAATATCGGCATTAACACGTTTAAATCCGGGAACAGGAATATATCCGTCCGGCGTATTAGCATTACCATTATCCAGCCAACGGTAGATGTGAGCGATTTTTTGTGCACGACTTAATACGGAAGAATCTATCGCCCTCTTTCTGCTACTGCCCAATCCTTCCAGATTAATACCAGAAATTATCGTTGCTTTTCTGATGAGTTCACGCGTCTCATGCGGAGGAGGTACCACCATGCGGTCAGATTGTGGTTCAACAAACTGCGAAGTAAGCGAAACACCGGTATTTTTTGCCCGCATTCCCGCGTTGATCTGCAACCGATTAACGGCTTGTTTTGCATCCGCCAACGCTTGCAGTTCTTCTTCGGTCAGCCCTTGATAATATCGGTTTCTCACTTCTGGCATTGATTCAGGATCAATATGGCTACCGGTTTCTCCCGCTTCCGTTGACTCATAGGCTTTTTCCCCTGACAAGCCGCTGCCATTTGCACCAATCCGAGCAGGTTTGGAAGCACTCAGTTGCGCCCCTTTAGCATCAGCTTGAGTCTGAGCCGCTTTATTTTCCGCCGCTGCGGTATCACGCTTACCACGACTTTCTGCATTCTGATACGCGATATTGGCGTTATCCTTCGCCTTTTCCGCCTGCTGCTGTTGTGAAAGTGCTTCTTCTTTTCTCTGATCTGCTTTGAATCGCGCGTCTACACCGTCAAGAATTGCCTTATCACGATTTTGTTTACCTTTTGTCTCGGCAACCTCTGATTGAGCAATCGCACCTTTTACTTTTTGCTGTGTATCAATCGTATCCCGATGTATATCCGCCAGCCGTTTTTCTAATGTCGGCTTGAGGTCATCCAGCCGTTTCTGGATGTCCCCAGAGATTCCCCCCGCATAGTCGAGATAATTGCTATCTAACTCACGGCTATCATCAGTTTCATCTTTAAGTTGTTTAAATTTGTTAGCTATTAAAGTCAGCTCTTCAGTAACTGCTTGAGCTTCTTCTTTTATCGCCTCACTCTGCACTTGCCCATTCCGGTTAAGCGCTTCCTGATCCGTTGATTCCAATTGAGATTTCGATTTTTCAATCGCGGCCAGTTGTTTCTCTTTTTCTTGTTCTAGACGCTGGCAATCCTTTTCGGCTTTTTCTTTATCACTTAACGCGTTTTTGGCCGCTTGGTCTTGCCTGGCATGTTCAGTAACACTATTGGTTGGCAGTGTACCCACAGATTTTGCAACAACGTTATCCAGAATATAGCCAATACCATTATTATCACCGACGCCTTTAATTTCGATGCGGTTAGTACCTGCTTTGGCGATTAATTCCAGTGTTTCACTTCGCCATGCAGTATCACCATTAGTAATGGTAAATTTACTTTCACCATTCCAAATCACTTCCATGCCTTCATTGGGCATAACAATATTTGCACGTTTTGCAAAATCAAAGCTCAATGAAATAACTTCACCTTCAGACCGGTTTTTCAGATCCTGGTAAATAGTGGTACTGACATCCACATCAAGTTCACTAACCCGTGAGCCATGACCCGTGTTATCAAGGCCGTAAACCCCCGCCGCATTATATGCCTCAACACCATGAGTTGACTGCCAACCTTGATTACCTTGTTCAAAGTTACCATTGACGATCAGATTTTCATTCCGATCTGATACCGATCGCGTTTTTCGATTCAACGAACCTGCTAAAGAACTTTCTATTGAGTCAACATTAGGTACTTCTACCGCTGTTACAGAACTACTCAGACGACTGCTTAAGTCCGAACCCACTTGATCAATCTCATCCATCTTAAAACCATCAATGGCAGAAACTTCCGCTAAATTAATCGCGCCTCTGCCTTTATGGGTGCCCGACGTGTTAGCCTCATCCCCCTGAACCAGGTAGTTGATCGCCTGGCTGCCTCCCACACCGAGCACCGTTTGTTTGATATTGTCGAAGAAAGAGGCGAGTTTGTTGCTTTCTGTATTACTCGATGCAATAGCCAAGCTGTAAAAATCACCATCACCAATCTTAATCGCCACGTTATTGCGTGCATAAGAGGCATTAACATATAAACCATGACCAACTTGGATATTAGCGTTACCTTGGCCTTTCATGACCGCAATATTAAGGCCATCCCCAACTTTGGTATTCACATTGTATTGACCCCATGCCACGTTAACCGAAACACCATTACCTACATGGGTGTTTATGTTAGCGTCACCATGAGCAGCAGTTACATTTAAGCCATTGCCTACTGTTGTAGTGACGTTAGCTTTCCCTTTTGCCACCGTAACCTGCATACCGTCACCCACCTTGGTAACCACATTGCCTTCACTCCATAAGGCATTAAAGCTGTCTCCCTTACCCACCTGAGTGATCATGTTAGCCTTACCTTTAGCAAGCACCACATTACGCCCGTCACCGACTTTAGTGATAACGTTGGCTTGCCCCCAGGCACCGGTGTAATCATCACCGTGACCCACATGGGTAATAATATTGGCA
>NZ_NMQR01000074.1 GCF_003545805.1 Photorhabdus sp. CRCIA-P01
GCTCAGGGATTATCATAAAACCCCAATCCACCTTCATAGCTAATACCATAGTCTTTACCATGAATATGAAAAGAGTGAAGATGGCCGTTATCCCAACCAAATGCAAACTGTAGGAGAAAATGCAAAGCGCCAAGTGACATGTCACAATGAATACGAAAACGTCGCCAAATCATCGGGCTAATATCGCGAATAGCCACTTTGACCTTATAGACAGACATGCTCCCCCCCTTTGTCACAATAAATACGAGAACGATCATACTAATTGATTAAAGGAATACCCCACACTTCTTTATGCTCTCGATTCTATCTGGTAAACGCTCATTAACGATTGCGCATATTAAAGCGCTTTCCAAGCGCTTCAACGTAAGGCCAGATCTGTTTCTCTAATGATTTTGTCATCGTGGCCGATAAGACAGCTGACAGGTGAAGAATGAGCAAATTTTTCGATAGTTTCAAAGATCGGGCTGTCATTATTTCCATATTATTTTCAAATAATTAATTGACATGCTACTGCGACATATTCGTTATCTGCTGGCAGTTGCCGAACATCAGAGCTTCACTCGCGCCGCCGAGGAACTTCATGTCTCGCAGCCGACCTTATCGCAACAAATCAGGCAACTTGAGGAGTCACTGCATGTGCAGTTATTCGACCGATCTGGAAGGAGTGTGCAACTCACCGACGCTGGCGAGGTATACACAAGTTACGCCCGTCGTGCATTGCAGGATCTGGATGCTGGGCAGCGTGCGATTCACGATGTACAGGATTTAAGCCGTGGATTGCTCAGGCTAGCAATGACACCCACCTTCACCACTTACTTCATCGGCCATTGGGTAGAACGTTTCAACGCACTTTATCCAGGAATTACGTTGAATATCAAGGAAATGACGCAAGATCAGATAGAGGTGGCTTTAGCGGAGAACCAGCTCGATCTCGGCATCGCATTCTCAGAAGTACGCTCCCCCGACATTGACAGCGAACCATTGTTCATCGAAACACTCAGTCTGATCGTTGGTCAATCGCATCGATTCATCGGTCAACAAACATCATTGACAGCGAAGATGCTGGAACATGAAGGATTAGCGCTATTAAGCAAAGACTTTGCAACGCGAAGCCATATCGATTTGTACTTCCAGAGACAGGGGATCACGCCGCGCATTGCAATTGAGGCTAACTCAATCAGCACAATCGTAGAGATTATCCGCCGGGGACGGCTCGCGACTTTGTTACCTGATGTCATAGCCCACGAGCAGGCCGGGCTCTATTCCATTGCCATTCAACCTCCGTTACCGCAGCGCAATGCCGTGCTGTTGTGGCGCAGCGGCGCGTATCGAAGCGCTGCGAGTCAGGCGTTTGCCAATCTGATCACGCACCGTTTCGATGTACACCAAGAAAGTGATAATTTCTGATAAACAGAAAACACAGTATGCTTGGTGGCTTCCAAGTTAGGACAGCCACCCCATAAGCTTGTTTCTAATGTAATCAGATGAAAGACGCTCCTGCTCTAAACGTGAAGACTGGAACCGGCCAGAGATGAGATCATTAAACAACTTTGCTTCATCCTCATTTAGCGATGAAGGACTGGATTCAACTGGATTTGGTTCAGGAACCATTCTATCTTCATGAGCTTTAACGGTTTCAACATCCATCATCAGGGATTCAATATCCACACACTTGTCTCTGGCGTCACTGAGAATAGACAAGCCCCAAGTATCAATATCTCCCCAATACCCTACACGCTTACCTCTCAACCATGCCGCATCCATCCAGGCGACGTTTTTCCCTCCTCCTATCACCGCTACTGTGTCAAGCATGTCGGGTAATGCCAAACCAGACTGTAAGTTTTCGACTACTAATATATTCGATGCTGGAAGTTCGTGCTGTTTAAGTAATTCACCAGGTATTTGAAGTATCGGAATTCCACCAAGCGCAGCCATCGCAGTATGACAAAGCGGTCTTATGGTTAACCAACCCTTGGGATTTGTTAAACAACCCAACCAAGCAGTAAGACCTCCAAATGCAGAAACCGCACCTTTGTGAATCACATCGGTCAGCTCTTCGATCAGGATTTGGTGGTTCTCAAGAAACTTAGTATCAATACCAATGAGAGGTAATGCTCTTAAATATTGTCCTTCCCCCAAGCCTGGCTTTAATTGTGGAAGAAGCTTTGCCAGTAATTCCGCATCTCTCAAAGAGAGTTTTTCCACAATATCTATACACTTAACCAATGCAGGATAGAGATCTTTATCAACCCGTAAGAATGGCTTCATATTTCTTTCCCATACCTTACTTCGGGAAAGGGCATCATTCCCTAAAAATTTGATCAAATGTTGCATCGATTCAATAGCAACAAAAGTCGGAATTCGCTGCTCAGACAACTCCCGGAAATTTTTGGAAGACCACTCCACAAGATCTTGGTAGGGAAATGATTTCCACTCATCAACAAACCGCTGAAAATGAACCATATCTGATATGGCAGAACTGCCTCTGGGGGGTTTTAAGCCAACACGAACAGGAAATGCTTTGCTGCCCAGTAACCGGGCCTTTAGTGAGGAAAGATTATCCCACTCACGTTGCCTAATGAGGTTCTTAACCTGCGCCGGTAATAACCCCCAGCGCACCCCATTCTGCTCTCTTTTCATATCAGTTTCTCAAGTTCGATACCTAAACCAGAAGCCTCGGCAGCTAACTTTTTCTCCTTCTCTTCCCCCATTCTCCGGTCAATTTCTTCCCAAGTGACTTCACATAAATGGCTATCGTGGTTTTCCTGGTCTCTTTCTGCAATGAGCAACGAGCGAGCCGATTCTCTCGCCAAATTCAGGTTTTTATAAGGCGTAATCAAATTAACGTGAATATGCAGTTCCCTAAATACTCGGAGCACACGCCGACTTACCGTTTCAGCCGTATTTGAGAATGCTTCATCCAGGAAAACAGTACAGTAAACCGGTCGATCATAGCCATTCGGCGTCAAAACATAGGCCAAACTTGCCGCAACAATAGTGGCCGCAAACGACTCTTTCTCCCCACCTGACTTTCCACTGGATGACTCCAATACATCACGAATCTCCCCCGTATTGATATCCAATTCTTCGGCATAAAATGACATCTGATAACGGGAATCAAGCAGCCTTAAACTTTCCAGTGTATTTGAGGAGCCTGGCGCACTTGCTTTCCCAAGGATCTCAACTACCTGAGCCAACTGACGAAACCGTGCTTCATGGTCATCACTGGTTACCTGACTAAGCACCTTACGCAGATGCTGTTCAAATTCATTAACATGCGGAAATTTCTCTCTCTTTGAACCCAGTTTTAAATGTGTCTCTGATCGAAACTCTGTACGCTTGAGGACCCGGTTAATGATGTCAATCCGCTCAAGGATATCTTCCCGTTCAGATTCAAGCTTAGTTTTAATCCGTGCCAGCGACTGCGTTGCATGCTTATTCAAACGTTCAATAAACTGTTCCACCAGGTTGGGAAGCCCTTCCTCTTCCAGTTGCCGTAAATGATTAAGATAATCAGGTAAGCTGCCAATATCACTTTGCCAGTCAACCGTAAAAACTTGCCATTTATCGTTAGACCTGAACGAAACCATAATGCTGATGGCTGATCTTTCCGCTCTGTCTTTATTGTTCCGGCTAGAATCTAACAGACGATCCAAATCTTCTTCAACTTTCGACACCAATTCAGCCATCCGGCTTAAATCGTTTTTATTAAGCACACCAACCCGCATCGCAAGTAACTGCCTGGCTGAATCAGGTAATCCCCTCGACGCTTTTACCTGCGCTTTGCTCCATTCTTCTTGCGCATTTTTCAGCGTATTTTTAACGCCACCAGAATCAGAGTTGAGCTGATTTAATGCCGATTGAATTTGAGCCAATTGATCTTTAGCCGATTCCCAACGCTCTCTGGCCTTATCAAGATCACCACCTGACTGTTCCAACACCTTAAGGTCAGCCTGCAAATCAGAAAGTTTTTCGTGCCAGTAAGGAGCATTAATATCATCCCAGCGATAACTTTGGATCTTCTCCCAAAGTATTTTACGATCAGAAACAGAATTCAAATCTTGACGGGCCTGGCTCACATTTTTCCCGGTTTCCGCCAGTTGCAGAGTTAAATCTTTTTTATCGTTATTAAGAATGGCTAAACGTGATTTATTTGAAAAACCCAGACACCAGCGTCTCCTGTCATCTATCCGGTGCTGATCTTTTTTCTCAAAGCGACCCTTATCCATGTGCATTAATCCCTGCTGTGTCATCGAAAACGGGGTTTGATCCAATTCTTCCGTATTCGAAACACATTGCAGGTCAAATCGCTGCAAGTGATGCTTGAGCCACTCCCGATAAGGGTGAGTGCGCCATACCAGTTTCCTTAAATAACCGTCAGGCTTAAACTCCGCCGATTGACCTAGGTTAGTCGCAGCATCATTCACAACTTGAACACGTACATGTAAACCCGTATGCCGAGCGTTTAACCAACGAGTCACCATCGAATAACAATGATGTGGCACAGCAAGTGTTGTTCGTAACCCGCCTAACGCCCTCTCTATCGCGCCTTGCCATATCTTTTCATGATCTTCGACGTCGATAAGCTCACCGATAAATACACATTGGTCTTTACTTAATTCTAAGGAGTTAACCAGTTCATCCCGCAGTTGCTGATATTTCACATCAATATTAGAATCCGGCCTTGCCTCGATTTCCCGAATTTCCTGAGAGATATCATGGATATTTGCTTGCAACTCACTGAATTTGGCACTAATGGTGGCAAACCTATCCTGATACTCTTCTTCGTCACGCTGAATACTGGCAAGCCTGACTGATGCTTCGGATTGATTTTTGAGAAATACAGCTTCCTCTAATATAACAGGGAGAGCCAGATCTTTGGCATGAGTTTGATATTGCGATGAAATTCGAACCACCCGATTCAATTGATCTTGGGTATGACCCATTTCTTTTCGAAGCGACTCTATTTTATCCCCGCCAAATTGAAGATATTCCTCATGTCTTCGTTCAACCAGCTTATCCGCATCGACTTTCTGCCCTTCAGCTTGCTTAATTTTGAGGGATAGTGCTTCAAGTTCAGCCTCAATATCAGCAATTTTCTCACGCCACAATTGTGCGAAGATTTCCCCAAAGTAGACCGGGAGGTTGTTTTTTTCGGCCGTGAATTCCTCAAATTCTTTCGTCTTTTTTTCGATAATTGAGCTGAGTTCAGGTAACCTGGATAAATGCTCTTTTTGTGCTCTTGCATCCACTAATTGACTATGAATTGCCACCAGATCAGCAAACTCTTCCACTACCTTTTTGGCATCATCTTTGACTGTACTCGGTTCAAGTACCAATTCACGAATCAACCCGGTTAAATCATCAATTTTTTTCAGGCCCAACGCCCGCGACAACAATGCAGGCGCATTCTTATTGTCCATATACAGAAGCTTTCGGTACAGCTCCTGATAATCGGAAAAATTATCATCACAGCATGTCATTGCCGGATCATCACGGAGCCATTGCTTGAATGATCGGGCATTACCATCCCCAAAGGCATCAAGCATTTCCTTAAGAGTCAGGTCTCTTTTGGCGACAATATAAACTCGTGTCACGTCCGCAAGCACATTCGTCGATTTAGTGATCCAGAAAAGGGCCGCAAGCGTGATTTTTGAACCATCATTACCCTGATATAAAGCTCTAAGCCCAGTCACCACGCCAGATTCACGCTTACTTCTGACTCTCGTACCCGCTCCATCATGGGCAGATCCAAAACTTCCCCGCATATAAGAAAGTAAAGTCCGGTCAGAACGATCACCCTGCGCCGCAGCCACATTAAAGGTTGCCCTTCCGGCAGGAAGGAGCAAAGCCATAAGGCCATCAATAAACGTCGATTTTCCCGCGCCATTATCCCCAGTAACCAAAGTTCCCATAGGATCGATCAACGCAGTATGCAAGCCGTTAAATGACCCCCAGTTATAAACTGAGAGTTCGGCTAATCTGATTTGACCAACATGAAATAATGAATCAGCCGAAAGAGTTTGATCAGTCATTTTCATCTCCTGTTTCCTCCTCTCCATCTTGATAATCAACAGCGTTGCTGCCATTTTTATTTAGCTCAATCCCCTTATCACTCGCCATTTTCAGGTATTCATTAAGCATATTTTCGAGAAATTCAGCGCTGACGACGTAGCGGATCACCGGTGTAACCTCGAAGCGATCCTCACTTCCCCGCACTGAACTCAATATTTTTTTCGTCACCATTTTCTCAAGAGCACCCTTGAGTTTTCTCCGGTCAGATTTAGTACTGTTTGTCAGCGGTAAAAACGGTGTCAAATGGGATTCTATACGCTCGATATCAATGATAATCCTTTGCTCACCTGACGTTTCCCGATCCTGATAGTGTTTGCGCAGCACTAACAGCAACAACGTATCGTATAAAGAGAGCGTCCTTCGGCTAATGAGAGAGACAACCTCTTCATCATCTATGCCCAATGATTCGGTATCTTCCTCATTTTGAAAACCGGCTATAAAGGCGACACCTGCTTTCTCATCTAAAACCAGCTTCAAATAGACTTCCGACAGATGTTTGCGTACAGCACATTGGTATCGACAAAGCGATTCAAACAACTTGGCTTTCTGAGAAGACAATATAACGCCCTGACGCAGCAAGCTAACCAGCACCCGGCGCGCATCAGGTGGCATGCTACTACTTGAACTTTCAGAGTGATCACTGGCTAACACATCATCAACTTCAACGGATGAGCTTTTATTGGCAGCGACATCAGATTCAACAGCGGATGTGCCTGTAAGCGGGTTATACCCTGATTGAGTATGATGTTTTATCAACTGATCGAAGAACCCTGTTTGCTGCTCTTTCTGAGGATCTGAATCAGACTTATCGAGGGTTGCGGGGGTACCATTATCTTTATTCAACTTTTTGTCTTTATGCATTCCAACCCTCACACAATGATATCTACAGCCACTTTCTATTCACCATTACAGGACCAATTCATCCAAACTGTCTGGAAACAGGTCGGCACTCAGCAGAAAAGTGGGGATAGACGCCCGCAAGCGAACTCCCTGTTTGTCACTCATTTCAATTGATTCCTTCTCTTCCAATAATGCCGCCCCGACAGATTTCGCAACCCGCAAATAGGCAACTAACTCTTCCAACCCTGAATTAAGCGGGTGATAATGTGCAATAGATGCAATCGTCATTGGACCAAACTCTTTTAACGTTTCTAACGCCCTCTCAGCAATCAACCGGATTTGAACAGTATCAAGGCAATCCAGCATCTGTATACTCGGTTCTCGAGAGTTAAACTGCTCTTCAACACCTGAGGTATCCAGCTTTTCATCGGGTGATTTAAGGAGCATACTTTCGGGAGAACTAATACTTGCCGCCCCAACGGGCAATGAAAGAGCTGTTGTTGTTTGCAAGTTGCAATCAGCATTCTTCAATTCAACAGCAAGTCGTTCCAATTGACCCAGCAATCTATCAACAGCACGATTTTCTTGAGCAGTGCCACTCTCTATGTAAGCACGCAAGCTCTCTTCTGTCCTTCGTCTGATTTGAAAAACTCGGTCACTCTCACGGCTCAATTCTCGCATAAGCTGACTTAAGAATTGCCGTTGCGGGGTACTTAAGTGTTCTGCGACCGGGCGATTTAAAATGCTTCGAAGCTGATCCCGCAGCTCCATAGTTCTATTTTGATCACATAACAAATCAAAAAAACTCTCAAACGCACTACCGGCATCCGTTTTAGCCAGCAACGCTTCTTTTTCTAAAACAGCAAGAAGGACATCTCCTCTGGTAGAGTCTCCCTCAATAATTTGAATACGAATTTCCTGATCCAACCGACGAATTTCATCTTCAACACGGCGGAAATCACCCGTTAAAACAGAAGCCAACTGGTAGATCTCACGAATTCTTTCCCGCTGCTCAACCTCGGTCAGTTCGGTTACAATGCCTGCCTTCAGGGCATCAATCTCTCTCTGAATTTCGGATTTTCTATCTTCCAAAAGCGTGACACGCTCATCGACATTTGGGCTAATCGCCACCGCAAAGTCCCTGACTGCTTCCTGAACAATTCGAAGATGAGACGCAGTGGTTCCTGATCGGCGCTCATCAAGTCCCTGACTAAAACGGAGCGCAATTTCACTGGCATCCGTTTTAGTTAATGTGTCATCCATCTCACGCAACCAGCCTTCCCGAATCCATTTATTGAGATAAGTGCCGGCACCCGTTTCCGTTTCCCAAAGACCAAGTTCACGACAGCGTACCAACTCTGCATCAAGTGACACGCGGGCACGACTAAAAGGAACTTCACTATCCTCCGAAAACAACTCCCCCAAAAATGCCAAAATTAAAGGGGAATTATCAGCTCTTAACAGTTTCCAGGCAGCACTTTCCTGAAATAGACGGCGGTACTTTGCCTGTAGCCCTTGGAAGTTCAACTTGCCTCCCTCTGTGTAATTATGAGGAAAAAGCGATTAAATAAGTACTAGCCCATCACCACCCTTTCCAAAAAACTACCACCAAGAATTTTGTATAATTCACAATCAAATAAAAACCATATCATCATGTTTTTTATTATGTCAATGCCTGTTATTAACTATTGTAATTAGTAGGTGCTGTGATCAGAGAGAGAATTAAGCTGATAAACAATGTCTCAATTATCATCAGCAAGGGAAGCAGCGGAAGGTACCCCTTCGACGTTAAAGATGGGCGGTCTGTCCAGACCGCCCCGATGCAAACAGTGGAAAATTCCTACGCGTTACTTCCTGCGGACAGGCAAACCCGTACCGCGAACGCCATCCTGTGGTAAAACCAGCACCGCTACCGACCAAGCGGGCAACGTGACTGTGCCATCTTTTGCTATTCTGATACCCGCCGCTAGCGAAGCGCTACCTAGCTCGCTCTGAATATCATTCAACTTTAATCCTCTGACGTTAAGATCTCTCACTGTAGCAATATGTGGTGCAGCGTTGATCATCACGACAAGGCCGTCGAACCTCAAATCACGGTCGTCATTGGTAGCGGAACCGTCATCTATAGTCATTACGAACAGCCCAAGCTGCTGATGCGGCCCAACATTACGAAAATCAACGCGTTGTTTAACCGATGCACCATCGCCGAGAGACATCAGGGGTGAAAATTGACGCAAACGCGCCAGTTCCTGATAAAAAGCCGTCATCTGTAATAATTCAGTTTTGCCCGGTTTATCCACCACATTTTTCACTTTTTCAATCAATGCGTAATTTTCGCCATCAACACGCTGATCCGGCATACCAACATCATAGTTGTTATCCTGGTAAGTGTAGCTAACTCGATTAAACCAATCGCCGGAGTTATAGGAATCACGGGTAAAAGATTTTGAACGCAGTAGCTCCGATCCGTGTTGAGCGAAAGCCAACCCCTGCCCAAGGAACGTCGTAGCGAGGGATATTGCCTGCATACGAACCCGCGTTGCCAGATCCGCCTCACATGCCGCTTTATAGCTAATTATGTCCCACAGTGTTTGGTTATCATGTTTGGAGACATAATTGATCACCTCAATCGGATCAGCGGCATAACCGGCTATAGCCCCTTTGTAGTTAATGTCCCTACCTGTTTTCACTGCCCCATCTTTATTAATCATGACAAAATCAGCTAGGTTGCCCGCCATGCCAAGACGTACCAGATCCGCCAGATGACGCGCCTCATTAGCGTCTAACCAAGCCATTTCGTTAGGTAAAGTACCAACACCATTGCCCACCCCCTGGTTAATGCGAATGCTATCAGCAGAATCAAACGGCCCACCACCTTGTACCGCGTCACGCAGTCGATCAGAGAAAGTACCAATCCCGGTGCCTTTTAGGTTAATCTGTGAAGCGATTTCGAAACGGTCGTCCTGCCCGGAGTTCCAACCTTCACCGAAGAAATAGACAGATGGGTTAATCGCGCGTACTTTTGCCAGCGCTGATAAGATCTGTGCCTTGGGATGATAGCCCATTAAGTCAAATCGAAACGCGTCGATTTTATAGTCCTTAACCCAAGTCACCAACGAGTCTTCAATGAGTTTAGCGAACATGCGGTGCTCTGGCGCCGTATCGTGACAACAAGTGTTAGATTCAACATTGCCCGTGATCTCATCCAAACGATGATAGTACCAAGGCACGACCTTATCCAATACTGAAGATGGGCGTGTTGGACCAGCCGCGTTGGTGTGGTTATACGCTACGTCCATAATCACATTCATTCCCAATTGCTGTTTGATGGCCTGAATCATGGAGCGAAACTCTTTTATACGTACCGAACCTTCCGCATCTGTGGCATAAGAACCTTCCGGCACCGAGTAATGGAATGGATCATAGCCCCAATTGTAAGAATCAGTCTCTGCAATCATTGCATTCAACTCTTGTACCTGTGGGCTATTAGCGCTGTCACCGCTCTTTAGCTCCTGCAATACTTCACCCACGGTCTGTGAACTATTGCAATAATCAGCGAAACGGCTGCTCTTCACCTTTGGGTTGACTTGGCACAAACGACTGAATGGATGGTTGAGATCAGCGACTTGGTTACTAAATTCATTAATGGAAGCCACATCAAATACTGGCAACAGCTCTATATGAGTGACTCCAGCCTGACTCAGTGCTTTAAGATGTTTGAACATATCGCTGTTGTTAGCAGTCAGAGCCAGATATTTACCTCGCCAAGCTTCCGGCATTGTATTGTCTGCAACAGAGAGATCACGGACATGAGCTTCATATATGGTCATGCGCGCAATGTCCGCGGGTGTATTTTGCGAGCGTGGCATGATCAAACTTTCCCAGTTTTGCGGTTTTAGCGCCTCGTCATCCAACTTGATGACTTGACTGTATTCCGAATTGGTGGACAGACTGTGGGAATAGGGATCAGTAACCTCGTAGTGCTCCACATTACGGGGAAATGGATGGTACACCGTTAAAGCATAGCGGTAGTAAGTACCAACCAGCTCTTTATCACCTTGCCACGACCAAGAACCACTAGCAGGATCACGGTTCATTGCATGATTGGCGATGACCTGTTTATTTGCATCATAGATAACCAACCCAACATGTTGAGCAGTAGGTGCCCACAAGCGAAAGGTAACACCGGTATCGTCGACTAGCGCACCATATTCCAGTGCGTCAGCGGCATTGGCGAAGTGGTCGTCCAACACGCCAGCCGTTTGTACTTGAGTCGCCGACAACAGCAAACCCGCTTCATTGGTAGCCAATGCCACCAGATCACCGGTAAGTAATGTCTCAACATCCGCATCCTCTGGCAGGCCGAACGCAGTTAACTTCTTCAAGTGCGGAAATCGTTCAGCCGTCTTCTGGCTTAGAGTGGTCGGTGTTAGCGTCAGATAGTTATCAGTGAAGTTTCCTTCATCATTAGCTTCCACCTTACCATTCCGGCTGTAATATAAGCGGATATGGGGCTTATCCGCTCCACCCGACCACAACAGAGTTTGATTATCAACCCAATGTGCCGAAGCCTGAGAAACGCCAAACACAGAATTAAAGGCTTCCGCACGACTGCGATAGATTTGATGACTGCCAGGTATCATAGAAACGGTTCGGTTACTAAAATCGGAGAAGGAGATTCTCAGGTCACTGTTGATCAATTTATTGTTGTTACCATCACGCACAATAAAGTTGATACAGCCTTCGTTCTTCGTTAATGGCACAACCCAGTAAGGGCCATAACTATCGCTGCCAGCGGGAGTGGCACTGGTGTCGTTCCAATTCAATGAAGGAGAAGCCAAAGCATCACAACTTTCATCATTCCATAAATAGAGGCTATTGGTACTGTAGTCACGATTTGTTGTCGGATCGCTTTGACTTAATTTGGCAATGTCCACCAAGTGGATCACTGCCTGAAACTCGCCGGCAATAGCAGCTTCACCCGGTATTTTAATAGGGAGATGCGCTATTGGCTCTTTAGGGGGATGAGGTGAAGAACCATTGTTATCACAGCCTGCCAGCAAAACGAATGAACCGCTTAATATGGCCGAGTAAGCCTTTTTCAAGAAGTGAGCTACCATAATCAGACCTTTTAATAGTAAGAAGTTATCGACGATATTATTGCGAATGAATTAAATCGGAAATATTAAATAATGTCTCAGATAGGTCAGCATCCTCCTCATTTTGACACAAATAGGGATGAGGGATCAGGTGGAGATACTTTTCGTGATATCGCGCACGATAATTAATGTAATAATTTCTTATTACATAAGGTTCATGTGAGCTTATTTGTATTATCCCACCAGCTACAATTTGAAAAAATGTTAAGCACACTCATTGTCATTTTTATATATACCCGTAATCATTGAAGATGCTTGATTTTATCCGAAATGGAGATCATTATCCTCGCTATGAAAATATTTATTACATCAGAACAAAAAATCAAACTTGAGCGTCTTCACGACACCACTCGCGATGGTCAAGTACGAGACAGAATAAAAGCTATCCTTCTGGCTTCTGAAGGGTGGAGTTCTGTGATGATAGCTCAGGCATTGCGACTCCATCAGACCACGGTTGACCGCCATATCAGTGATTACCTTAATCACGGTAAACTTAAATCGGGTAATGGGGGGTCTGACAGTTTA
>NZ_NMQR01000075.1 GCF_003545805.1 Photorhabdus sp. CRCIA-P01
ATTCTCAACCGCATGTAGAATGGCCTGATGCCCTCCGGCAATTAATCCAACCACTTGTTCAGGTGTAGTGCCATAAGTTGGAGGGCATTCACTGGCATCCAGAATCCCTAATCGACCTGAAGTGCCAGCGCCGATATAAATTAAACGACCTCCCTGACGAAATGCTTCGGCAATTTTATCTACCGTTTCTGCAATTTTTGGCAAAGTTTGCTCTACCGCCAGTGCGACTTTTTTATCTTCATCGTTAATCAGTTTTAGCATTTCAAGGGTTGGCAAAGTATCAATGTTGGCACTGGCTGCAACTGGAAAAGGGGACGTCCATCACATCACTATGTAGCGAGTCTTGCATTTCCGGCGGTAACAAAGGAGATGAAGCGTAGACAGCGAAACATTCGAGCCGAAACCAATAGGTGAACGTGATAGCGCCGAAATTCATTAAGTCGTGTGTGCCGATAGTTTTGTCCAGCTAGCAGGCAACAGCTTCTGAATGGTCATACTGGTGAATTTCCCAGCCAGAAGCACACACCGGAGCCGCAGGTGTCGGCGAGCTTGTAGAGAACAGTGTGGAACCCAGGAGATCCTGATGCTTCTCAAGGAAATGAGTATTTCGGGCACAAGTGCCAAAACACAAGGTCTGAGAAATGGGTATCAGGAAGTTGGAGCCAGTCATAGTAGTGATGAAACGAGTAATGATCGCGGAGCGAAGGGCTGGCAGACAGATCGAACGTGAGAGGGCAACAATGACCGTACACAGCAACGACGGAGTATCATGGTTAACAAAACTTGAGCGTATAGGCAAGAAATCAGCTAATGACAAACAGCAGGTATTCAATAATTTAGGACATTTGTTGAACAGTGACATGCTAATACCCGAATTGCGTGGGCATAGTCAATCAATAATCGTTTTACGAAGCACGGTGAATTAGCAGTATGACGTAACTATGCAATAGAAGTCCATAAATTGATGTACTAACAGGTAGAACCCACTTTCTGTGAACCTGGTAAATAACTCAGTCTACCGAGACTGTTGAAATAATGAGGACAGAGAGTGCGGATTTTCATCAGGGCTCGTTGAAGCCGAATATATGTTTGCGGCTACGTTGTCAGAAAAATTTACTCACCCACTTGAATTAAGTCGGTGTGCATATAAGTTATTTAGGTAAGTGGAAGTATTACAAAAAAAGATAATTTTTATTGCAGAGCTAAACCTGATTAAGTCACAATTTAGTTATTGAAAATTAAATGTGACAGGGATCTTATCATTCAGATTTAAAAAAATGAGAGAAAATATTAAAGATGTCTATTCTGCGGAGGGAGGAAAAGCATCGAAGTTACGTTTATATACCAGAAAAATATTCTTCCCGTTACAAGAAATCTTAACTGAATAACATTACTTCCTGGGGTAGTGGCTTTTACTTACTTCATAAAATTTACTTGACGGAAAATTAATAGGCTGTTAGAAATATTGTTAAATGTAGTTTATAAATAAAAAATTATTCATTAACCAAACCAAAAAGGAATTAAGATGCTACCTTCTTTCAGTGTTGGTTTTGCTGAGTATTCTTTTCTTGGAACACATGTTTTTGCTGAGTTCTACGGCGTTGATAAGTGTTTACTAGATAATGAAAATGAACTGATAACAATTATGTGTCAGGCAGTAGAAGCTTCTGGGGCTACAATATTAAATGTTATTTCCCATAAGTTTGATCCTGAAGGAATGACTGCATTGCTTTTACTTTCTGAATCTCATGCGTCAATCCATACTTATCCAGATCGTTCTGCTGCATTCATAGATATATTTACCTGTGGTAATTGTGATCCTGAGACGTCAGTTTCTGAGCTAAAAAAATTGATGAATCCAGATGGATTAACTTACAGATGTATTGTTAGAGGAAACAATGAGTATGCTTAATAAAATTTTTGAGCCAATTGGTAACGGTGTTCAACGAGTTTGGGATTTGGAAAAAGTAATTTATCACAAACATACGCCTTTCCAAGAAATGATAATTGCTAAGACTGCGCAAGGCATAAGTCTTTTTTGTAATAATGAAAGGCAAAGTGTTGAGGAATCTCAAATTATTTATCATGAAGGACAAATTATCCCAGCAGCTTTGTTTTGTGGAAAAATAGATAAGGTGCTAATTGTAGGATCCAGTGAAGGTGTTATCAGCCAAATGGCCGTTGAACTGGGGGCGAAAAAAGTAGTACATGTAGATATTGACGAGGAGTGCGTTGCAGCCTGTGCCAAATATCTTCCTTATGGTTATAGTCCGAACGATGTAAAAACAGCATTAGAAAAAGATGGTCCTATCGAACTAATCATTGGAGACGGTTACCAATATATAGATGATGCCATAGAAAGAAATGAGAAATACGATATTGTTGTGCTGGACTTGCCTGACGAACAATATGAAATGGCACAACAAAATCGACTATATAGTATTAAGTTTAACAAAAAGATTGCTAAAATACTAACGCCAGAAGGTGTATTTATTTCACAAGCAGGGTGCTCAACTTATTGGAGAAATGAAACTCTAAAAAAATCAGTTGAAAGATTCAACTCTAGCTTCAAAACTACTGTTTTCTTTGAAATGGAAGAACAAAATTGGGTATGGTTAATTGGTGCAAATTTTCCCTGTGATGACATATCAGGGAGAATGTCTAAAAAACTCGAAAAATTATCTTATCAGCCCAAGTTTATTGATAAGATGTCAATACTGAAATCTACAATCATGCCGGTTTCCCTGCGTAATAGTCAGGAGTGAAGTATGCAATTTCAACAGGAAGAGTCTCTCTATTATTCTCATCAAAACAGTCCAGTAGAAGTCTATACAGAATGGGATCCTTTAGAAGAAGTAATCGTAGGAATTATTGACGACATTCGTATTCCTGAATGGGATCCTGGTTTGGATGCAGTGATTCCGAAAGAATCCAAAAGTTTTTTTAAGCAAAATGCTGGAAAGCGCTTTCCAAAAGAGTTACTTTCACTAGCTAAAAAGGAAGTGGATACACTTGCTGATATTCTACGAAGTGAGGGTGTACGGGTAAGGAGGCCTAATAAAGTTAATCACCATCAGCCAATAATGACACCTCATTTTACTACTGGGGGCGGGTTTTATTCAGCTATGCCAAGAGACTGCCTTTTTGCTATTGGGAAGAAAATTATTGAAGTTCCTATGGCATGGCGTAGTCGTTATTTTGAAACTTTTGCCTTTAGAGAAATACTTAATGACTATTTCAGCAAAGGAACTGAGTGGTTTGCTGCGCCGAAGCCAATGCTTAAAGATAGTCTGTGGCACCCTAACCATGACTGTGAACAAGAAGTTCGCTTTGAGTCTGTTATAAATGAGCTTGAACCAATATTTGATGCGGCCGACTTTATGAAAATAGGGCGTGATATCATAGGGCAGCGTAGTCACGTAACTAACAATAAAGGCATAGAATGGTTGAGAAGAGCATTGGGAAAAGATTACCAAATTCATATTTATGAGTTTGATGACTCTTCACCTATGCACATTGATACGACGATTTTACCTTTGGCTCCAGGCCGTGTGCTGATGAATAAAGCATGGGTTTCAAAGATTCCTGATATCTTCCGAGATTGGGAAATCCTGACACCTCCTCCTTCTACTCTTAATGATGCTCATCCACTCTTTATGACATCAAAATGGATACATACAAATGTTCTGATGCTGGATGAAAAGACAGTTATTGTTGAGCAGGATGAAGAATTCCTGAAGGCAGCATTCCGCAAGTGGGGGTTCAAAACCATTCTTTGTCCATTTAAACATTTCCAAACTTTTGGTGGCTCATTTCATTGTGCAACTCTGGATGTCAAACGTAGTGGGAGTTTGAAAAGTTATGTCTAATGTTTATGACGTGAAGCAAGCTCATTGTAACATCCAATCTATTATAAACTATTCTCAAGTTGAACCACTTGGCGTAGAGAGCATTGAGAGGCAAACTGGGATGAGAGCGCTATGGGAAAGAGAATATTCTATGTTTTCCCAGCGTTTGACCCTTGATTGGGAGGTTTTGGAACAATGGAAGTTAAAAAAACTACGGTCTTTGGTTGACTGGGCTTTTACTACCTCACCTTATTATCGTGACAGATATCAAAAACATGGCTACGAACTTGGGGCTATTCGTTCTTTTAAGGATTTTGAACATCTACCAGTGATAACCAAAGACGATGTGATTAATAATTTTCCGCTGGGTATGCCTTCTCAGCGGTATGATCCGAAAAAATGCCGCTGGATGAGCAGTTCTGGCTCGTCAGGAAAACAGGTGCAAATCATCTTGCCGCAAAAGCGCGCGAATTTGGACATATTATTCAAGTACCGTATGTTTGAGTTTATGTCTGGTAAGAAAATTGATCCAGCTCGCTGGATTTATAATATTCATTATTGCATGTGGTGGCATAGCTCGGTTCTTGGCGAATACCGTGTTTTTACTTTAAGTCAAGACTGTCCGGAATTTTATGCTTTGAATCATATAAAAGCTATGCGTCCTCAGATTATATCATCCATTGGCAGCTATCTTGGGAAATTGGCAGCACTGGGTGAACGATTAGATATATATGGTGTAGAACTAATTTCGACAAATTCAGAAACAACTACTCAGGAAGAGCGCTATCGCTATGAGGCGATCTTCAAAGTACCAGTACGCGACGAGTATTCTTCTGAAGAGCTTGACATTATGGCGATGCAATGTGTGGATAAGCATTATCATCTCGTTGAGGACGACGTGCACCTTGAGGTGATTAACCGCGATGCTCAAGGTGTCGGCGATATTATAGGTACCGATTTGTGGAACGATGCTATGCCGATGATCCGTTATCAGCAAGGTGACTTATGTGAGCTTGATGATAGTCGAGAAGTATGTTCATGCGGCAGTCATTTTAGGAAAATCAGAAAGCTACATGGCCGTGCTGATCAGGGGTTAACCACCTTATATGGGAATACAATATCTCCCGGAAGTATTCTGGACGCAGTAGAGCGTTTTTTCTGTCGGGATGAGGCTAACATTGCTGAGTTTCGCGTAGTACAGCTAGCTCCAGATCGTATAAATGTACTTTATGTGATCAAAAACGACGCCGTACAGCATGATGTCGGAGTTTTTGACGCATTTCAGCATCATTTGAGCAATTTATTTTCCCATAAAGTTTATGTTCATCCGATCCGAATGAAGCAGATCCCTAGGGAAAAAAGCTATAAAAGAAGGACGGTTATCAACAAATGCAAGACGTAAAGTTAAATACAATCCTGATTGTTTCCTGTGAACCGGACATAACGGAGAAAACTACCGAGTTGGCAGAACAATTTGTGCTGTCAGATATCCGTTTTATTTTTCTTATAGAGGATTTTACTCAAACTACACATAATTATCGAAGTGAAGAACACTATATAGTGCGTGATTTTTCCGTACATTCTGATGTTATGGATGCTATTGATAAGATTATTATTCGTCATGAAGTATCAGCCGTAATTTCCAGCGATGAATTCTCCGTTTTTGTTGCCGCCAGTGCTAGGGAGAAGATGAAAATACCTGGAATGACATGTACTCAAGCCAGGAGATTTCGTGATAAAAAAATGATGAAGCAAGTGGCTGAACAGGGAGGAATTGCTACCCCAAAGGAGTTTACTCTTGATAATATCAGGGATGACAGCACGATTTTCCCTATAGTGATAAAACCGCGCTCTCTGGCGGGGTCGGTTGGTGTTGAAATTATTGCTACTGCTGAATGCCTTGTCAACTTAACACACCCTTGGAATGACAGCTACCATGATATGGATGCGGGGCAGTTTATTATTGAGAAATACAACCCACAGGATATTTTCCATATTGATTGTATAGTTTTATCCGGCTGCATTAACTTCATTTCGGTAAGCGAATATCAAGGCAAACCTATTGACTTTCTACAAGGACAACCACTAGGAAGTTTCTCGGTAGAAGAAAGTTACATAGAGAAATATTGGCACCCTTTTACAGAGAGAGTGCTTTCAGCATTTGTTGCTCCAGATGGAGTTTATCACATTGAGGCTTTTGGCAATTCAGGTAATGTCCCTGAATTGCTTGAAATAGCATATAGGCCCGGAGGAGCAGGGATTGTTGACATTATTCAGAAAGTTTATGGATTGGATCTTTGTCTGATTCATTTAGCTGCTCAACTTGGGATTATTAGCGGGATAAATTACCAGTCAAGAGCAGATGCGTTTGCATACCTTATTTTCCCTAAAGAACACACAGCTGTAGAGACTAAGTTTGTGACTGACCTCATTTTGCCCAACTTGGAAAGTTTACCGACTTTGATTAAATATATGATCCCCTCAGTGGGCGATGTTGCCACAGGAGAATTCTATTGTCACAAAGATTGTCTAGGTATGTTCATTTTTAGTGGGGATCGGGAAATGGTCTATCAAGATTTTCAATGTGTGATTAATAATTATACAGTCCAAACAGGATTTAAATGAATGAATAGCCTTCTTATCGAAGTTAATAACGTTTCGAAAATATATCGGTCAAAAGAAAGTGGCTATGGTGTAAAGGAGAAATTAATTGGGATTTTTAAACCAACTTTTAGTGATTATCAAGCATTAAGCGACATTAGCTTTACCCTATTAGCGGGGAAATCGTTGGCTATACTTGGTCCAAATGGTGCTGGTAAATCAAGCTTGATAAAAATTCTTGCCGGAGTGCAGGCTCCTGATCAAGGAAAAGTTAGCGTATTGGGAGTGGATCCTTATAAAGTAAAAGGAAAATTATTTAGGCAACTGGGTGTTGTCTTTGGTCATAAGAATTGTTTGTGGTGGGATTTACCATTAATAAATAGCTTAGATATGGTTAGTAAAATTTACCGTATTGAAAGTTCTTCATTCAAAAAAGAACAAGCCAAGATTTTTGAGTTGCTAAACATCCACCATATCATTAATAAGCCTGTTCGTCTTTTAAGTTTGGGGGAAAGAGTTAAGGGTGAGTTGGCTTTTAATCTGCTTTTTAAACCTCGTGTTCTCTTTCTTGATGAGCCAACCATTGGGTTAGATATCAATGCTAAACATGAGATCCGCGAATTGTTGAGCACACTCAAAAGTGAAGATAATATAGGCTTTATTATCACTAGCCATGATATGGGAGATATTGAGGGATATGTGGATAACATCTCCTTGTTACACCGAGGAAAACAAAAATTTTACGGGGATCTTGCTTCACTTAAAACAATTTCTACTCCATTAATAAAAGTGAATATTAACTGTGATAGTAAAACACAGGCTAAAGCTCTGATTGAAAAAGTAACATCACTCTCTATAAGATCAGGAGTTTTAATTGAGCACATCCGATTCAATGAAGAAGCAGAAAATGTTGAGATCTCAGTTTCGCAAGATCAATATACCATATTTATTAAAGCATTAGTTGTAGATGTTCAGTGTGCTTTTTCGGTTTCAACCCCATCATTGGAGGAGATACTACGTGCACGATTTAAAGAATTTTCATAATTATCTTTTGGCGATGATCCCATTTTCTAAGAATGGTATGCTAACTATAATTAATGATAGATCGATGTTTTTTACTGATTTTGTAATGGGAACTCTGTCGCCATTTATTATTCAATATCTTTTATGGAGTAATATTTTTTCGCAACAATCTGAAAGTATTAATGGGTTTACTTTAAACGACATGATGTATTACTACGGTTTTGCGCTAGTTATTTCAAGGCTTAATAATGGATATGATTTAATCCAAACTTTTTCACGACATGTACAAAATGGTGAGCTTGAAGTATATATAACAAAACCTTATGGCTATCTTTCACAAAGATTATTTACATTTTTCGGCGAGAGTATTTTATATCTTCTTCCATTGTTTATTGTTTTCTTAATTAAATTTATAACAGATTACCCGGTTGAAAAAGGTCTGTCCGTATTTATTACATCTGTGTTGATGATCATATCAGTTATTGTTCTTTCTCAATTGCTATGTTTTTTTCTTTCATTCAGTATTGCAATTATGAGTTTTTGGGTTATTGAATATAATATCCTGCTTTCATTTATCATTCTTAGCTCATCATTGTTTGGCGGAGTTCTTTTACCCCCCTCATTTTGGCCTGATTGGATACTACCACTTATGAAATATAATCCATTTCGCTTTATTATATCTGCCCCAGCAGAGTTTTTTGTGAAAATGAATTCTTCCCTTTTCAAAGAGATAATCATTGGTGGAACATGCTACCTTTTATTTTTTTATGCGTTTATTCATTCAATGTGGAAAAAAGGTATAAAGAATTATAACGGAGCAGGAGGATAATATGAAAACTATTTCTCTTTTTATTAAAATGAATATCAAGCGGCAACTTGCCTATAAAAAAAACCTTTTTGGAGAATTTATACTTTCATCATCATATTACTTAATCCAATTCATATTTATTGATCAAGTTTCCTCTCTATCTGAAGGTATTGGAGGCTATAAAAAAGAAGATTTTCATCTCATATTCTTGGTTTTTATCCTACTTGCAGTTGCGATAAGTATATTTACTCATTCTATTGAGGAATTTTTCAACAAGGTAGCCAGTGGAAGAATAGAGCCTTATTTAGTTAAACCTATATCTATCTGGGTATTGATATTGTTTGGTTGGTCAAAACCCTTAAATATAATAATGTTTATTTTCTTGGCATTTTTTGCATTATCTTTCTCTTCCTTACCTATGGTAACAAAAGATGCTATTCAATGGGCAGAGTTCATTGTCTCTATTATATGCATGTTCATCATTAACTTATCCTTTTTCATTATTTTTAATTTTTTTACATTCATAAGTCATAGGAAAATGCCAGTGGATTATTTTCATGAGATGATATATGAACTTTCCATTGTTCCTGTCAATTTTTTTCCTCATGGTTTAGTTAAATACTTCCTTTTTGCATTGCCGATGGCATTCTCTGCTTCATTGCCGGTGTCATTCTTCTTGGGAAGGAACGACTGGAATATAGGTTATTTAATTATTAGTACAGTTTTTTTTATGTTGGGAACTTTGTTTTTTTATCGATGGGGAATTAGAAAGTTCAATGGATTAGGAGGGTAACATGAACACTTATTTGATTTCTAAAATCAAGGAAGAAAACAGTCGGAAAGGTTTTCTTAGGGCTTTATTGGTTTTTTTTAATAATATTGTTTTTCCATGGATTTTAGTTTTTATCTTTACTTGGTTAGTTTCCATTAGCATTTGGTTCTTTATTACTTTTCCTTTACTATCTTTTTTTATTGGCACTAGGTTCAGAGCAGTGAATAACATGTCGCATGAGTGTTTTCATTATTCATTTTGTCGTTCAAAAAAGGTGAATGACATTTTTGGGGAGTTATTTTCCATAATTGAGTTTTCAAAATTTAAATCAATAAGGAAGGAACATCTTAGTCACCATAAATTTTTAGGTGATATGGATAAAGATCTTGATTTTATTGGCATAAGAAATTATGGATTGCATAAAAAACTTTGTCGCAAGAGATTAATGAAACACTTAAAACAAACATTCCTTTTGAAGCAACTTAAAAATACGTTTTTCTTCGTAATATATGATAACGATGCACCTAAATGGGCTAATACCCTACGTATAATGTATATTTTTTCGCTTGCAATCATTTTGTTCTTATACCCGTTGTATACTTTCATGTTCTTGCTTTTGCCTTACTGTTATTTTTATCAAATACAGAAACATATGACAGACGTTATAGATCATGGCGGCCTACTTAATAACGTTGACCCAATGAGCAAAACGCGAAATTTTATCATTAAGAATAAAATACTAAGTGCAATGTTGTTGCCCCGTTATGATGGTTATCACCTTGTACACCACCTATTTCCCTGGATATGTGTTGAAAACCATGAACGGGCACATGAAATTATGATGGAAAATGAGATATATCGGCAAAAAAAACACGGGGCATGGGAACAGGTAAAGGAATGGTTAAACGATGAATAAAAAGTTTTATCATTCACAACCATTACGCTTCGAGCCTATACATTTTTCTGGATTCCGGCAGAAGGCTGTTACATTGGGTATAATCGATCCCTCTTGGGAATGGTTGCTGACACCTCTTGAATACGACCCCAACATATTGGCTGATTTACAAGATCGCTTGGCACGTATAGAGGCTTTCATGGAGAGTTTGTTCTTACATTACCGTCCGTCGATAAGAGAAATAATGCTTGAATTGGGGATTCCCACATGGATGTATGATTTCATACTGCTTGATAACAGCGATGTACCGTTTCCCCTGCGCTGGGATGTGATTTGTACTGGTGACACTTGGCAGATCATTGAGGTAAATACAGGCTACTGCTTAGGAGGGTTGAATGGATATGCAATCAATTCTATTCGTTCCAATTTTTACGAGCTAACCTGTCCAGATAACCCGATAACGCCTATACAAAATCCGTTCAGAGAAATGAGGCGAAACTTATCTACGATTGTGAAAAGACATGAAATTGTCCCAATCGTTGAAACGCCTGAAGGTTATGGAAAATATGGTTTTTACTTGAAGAATTTTGTTAAGTTAATGAACCAAAAAGGCAACACTCAGTTTGTTGCTGGTACCCTATGTGATTTTGATTTCACTGACTCGCAGGCAACATTCAAAGGTTATCCAGTGAATGTCTTTATACCGATGTTTAATCTATATGAAGTTGCTGGAGATACCTCGTTGATGGCGTCATTCCGTCAGGCGCTGCTTACTAAGAGACTTACTTCAGCATTAGGATTCCGAGAAGTACTGTTTTCAAATAAAGGTTTCATTGCTTGGTTAACTAAAAATATTGGTTACATAACACAACCGGAAGCAAGAGACTACTTCAACTCCCTTTTTCCACTAACAAACATATTGACGAGACAAAATTGCGAGGTTTTCTGGCAGGGGGATTATGTGTTGAAACCTGCGGAAGGTTATGGTGGGGCGGGTATAGTCTGTAGTTGGCTCTGTGAACCTGCGGAGTGGTACAGGTCACTGCAACAAGCATTAGATTCAGGTAAATGTTGGATTGTACAAAAGCGGGTGTACGGTGAGATGTTACCTATGCAGTCCATTGATAGGAATGCTCAGATTAAGCAAGGGAATGCTTCTGTTGTACATGGCTTTATTACTTTAAGGGGCAAAATGATAGGTACATTAACGCGTGCCGCTATAGGGATTTCTAATCCAGGAGTAATTAATGCTCATCAGGGGGCAGCTTTTGGATTGACTGGACTGGATGTGACTAATACTTAGGAGGGCAAGTTATGTATAGTAAGATCTGGCTATGTGATAAATGTGGTAAAACGTTGGGTTTCGGCACTTATCCTCCTGATGATGGTTCTGCATTTGTTTGCGTATACATCGAGGGTGATAAGCAATTAAACATATCTATCTGCAAAGTGTGCTTTGTTAGCGTATTTAGCAATTACGTTAACTCCAACATTGAAATATTTTCACCAAAACAAGGTACCCAGTTTCACCATGTGATATTCAAAAGAAAAAGATAATGAACGTATATAATAAAATAGTACCAGACGAATTTGATGTGCCATTATTGGCATATGGAAATGGTTTTATTTTACGGCCATTAAGTCCGAAATATGCAGATATCGACTATGAAGCCGTGATGGCGAGCCGATCGATTTTAAAAGACATCTTTTCTGACGACTGGCCAGATGATATCAAAAGCTGGGAAGATAACTTGCGTCATATCGAAGAAGATTATAACGATTTCCAACAGCGAATTGGCTTCTCTTATATTGTTCTTGATCCTTCGGAATTTCGTTGCCTTGGGTGTGTATATATATTCCCCTCACTTTTTGAGGGATATGATGTAGCTATTTACTACTGGTTACATATTAATATCCTGAATTCAGCACTAGCTTATGAAATAGAAACTTTCATTCGTAAGTGGGTGCGAGAACATTGGTGTATATCACACCCTGCTTATCCTGGGCGAGACATACCTTGGCCTGAGTGGTTGCAACGAGAAAGAAAGACCTTTGCTGGCACTATTGCAAATAGCACGGATGTCAGCAAATAGTTATACTGAACCCCATCATCTTGGGGTTTCTTGGAAAAACGAGCAATATTGTATGCTGGCGAAACTCATATCAAATAAAGTAAAAGACCACCTCCCTAAACAAAGAAAGTAGAAATACCGGAATAAAAACCGCTGGTGGCGTCTGGGTTATAACTGAGTACAAACAGAGAGGCGATAATGGCGCCATTTATTCCTGATCCACCAAAGGCTTTTTGCGCGTTATAACCAATCAGAATACTCAGAAAGCTGAACATGCCTTTACTGAAAACTTTCATATAGCCGATGATTTCAACCAAAACAGCATTAGGGTGCTCAACACCCTGAATGGCTATCTGTTCAAGTAAAGTGGCAAAGCCGAGAAGTAGACCAACGGCAATAAAACCGGGGATCAATGGAGTA
>NZ_NMQR01000076.1 GCF_003545805.1 Photorhabdus sp. CRCIA-P01
TGGTAATAACCAAGGTATGATCCCCAATTATGGGGAACGGCATCGCTATGGTGAACCCATTTCAAGGGCATTTGTGGAATCAACAGTGAATGAAGTTATTGCAAAAAGAATGGCAAAAAAGCAGCAAATGCAGTGGAGCCAAGAAGGTGCTCATTACCTTTTACAAACTCGAGTGGCCGTTTTGAATGATGAATTAGAAAGTCTCTTTCACCGTTGGTACCCTAAACTGAATAACACGAATTTAGATGCAATTTAGATGCAATGGCGGCGTAAATACCCCACTCTTTTTTATGCTCTCCAATTCCATCCGGACAATGATCAAACCAATCGCATTGAAATTAAATGTTAATACTTTTAACAAGTTGCATTGACAATAAATGACACTAAAGCTACTGTGTGTTTCGAGGTTAGATAGATAAAAATATTTAATATAGTCACTGCTGTAAAAGGAAATCATAAAAACTCTCAATCCATTAAAGGAAGATACTAACCATGTCTTTTAAAGCAAAGTCCGATGGGCATCGAGTTATTCTTGATGGCACGGATGTTGGTAACTTTTGCTCGAAAACCTCGTTACTGGAAAATTTTGATAAATATAACATCGATATTCCCTGTTTATGTCGAGCAGGAAAATGTGGCTGTTGCAAAATGGTGTTAATAAAAGGCCAGGTGCGTCATGGGAAACAGAGTGCATTAAGCGAAGATGAACTAGAAGAGAATATAATTCTGGCTTGCTGTGCCTATTCAGAATCAGATATCGAAATCGAACTTTATTAAATAAGGACTATTTTATGAGTCTTATTGAAACCACATTAAAGAAATGGGATCGCTCTGCTATTGTCCGCTCCCGTCCTCGCCGATTACTTAACGAACAAGACCATCATTCTTCCCTTTTCTTTCCTCTTGAACGCCTTCCGCTGTGTACGCACCCGCAAGTCAACGTATTAGGTGATGAAGCGCTATGCTATATCCAAGTACAAATGCTTTATCACTACCTGAACGGAATAGCTAGCATTGAACTGGATATTATTAACGATTCCAGTTACAAGCTTTACAAAAACACCGTTGGTGTTGATTTCCCCACTGAGATGCGTCTGGATGCTCTAACTGTGGTAGTGGATGAATCATATCACGCGCTTGTTGCTCTGGATCTGATTAATCAGGTCGAACAAATGACAGGCATTACACCGCTGCCTATGCCCAAAGATACGGAAGCTTCATACGCGCTTGGGATGGCGCTTGAACAATCAAGTGATGAGCTACGTGAATTGCTGCGGCTGGTATGTGTGTCTCTCTCTGAACAAGCGCTAACGACCGACCTGATCGATGTTATCAATAATGAAGATATTTTCCCATCATTCTATTTGGTGATGAAAGATCATGTTGCTGATGAGGGCCGTCATGCACGATTTTCTCAACAGGTGCTAGGCCATATCTGGTGTCACAGCGATGCGCAAATGAAACAAGCGATGAAAACGCCAATTATGACATTTATTGAAGGCTATACGACAGATGTCATCGCTAAGGATTTTGGTGCGCAAATATTGCGACATTTAAACATGGAAGAAGCAGTCATTGCCGCAGTTATTGACGATACTTATCCTGAAACCACAGTCAAGCCTTGGGAAACAAATAATATCGTCACAGAACAAATGTTATTGGCATTGGAAAAATCAGGTATCCTTGCAGACCTACCAATAGCTAAAGCAACGCACGCGCAATCTTAACACATAAAATTGAGGGTCATCTTTATGCCCCCACGGGAATTTATTGTTCATAGGAAGCAGAGATGGAATTGCTGAATATTGGATATATTGGCGATAACGCTAGTGGAAAAATAATTACCGAAGAAATTCGCGAGTTGGGTCATGAGGTCATTCTACTTACCTCAATAAACAAACTTGAAAAAAAATTAAATTTAATCATCACAACAGAAAACCATGCATCCGTAATACAGGCGCTGGAAAAAAAAACAGAAAACCTGTTGTTCATAACCTCAAATAAAGAAATAGTTAAGGATCTTGATACCCTACAAGCTCAAGAACGCTTATCTCTGTACTTTACATCACCGAGTAAATCCGGTTATCTGTGCGGTTATATTTCTCGCGAAGACCATGGTGCAGAGGATAACTACCTTGAGCATCTTAGTAACAAAATTACTGATATTGTTGTAGGGCTATCTCGCGGTGAGCATCCCACAATCCAAGATACACCCCATCACCTCGACCGAAAATTCTATGCTGAAGAGCCAGACTGTATTCGTAGCCTGATAACCCTCTTATTGCAGCGATTGGGGGACCAGATGCAAGGAATGTGTGCGAGCGATCTCAGTCACATGACTTGGTATCCCAATGCTGATTTTCATACGGTCCTGGCAACAGTGGCCACATCCGACAATGGGTATCTGACGCACTTTTTCTTTAACGAAACTGGCGCACTTAAACATAATAAGTATGCTAAATCCAGAGTGATGATACGTGTCGTGGAAAATGGGGATGGAACTCAGGTTAGCATTTGTGGTGACGATATGCGTTTCAGTCGTTTTACGGATTATTTGGATGCATTAGTGTCAGCCACCATTGACCCCACTCGTGCCCCTTTCATAACACAACCTGATGAACTATACCAGCTAAGAAGATTTAACGAAACCGGTGATCCAAGCCTCTTGTCCCACGATATTACCACGCTGTTTCATCATCATGCTGAGATACATCCAGAGCTTATCGCGCTACATGCAGACAATCGCGACTACAGTTACGGTGAGCTCAATCAAGCATCAGATCAGATGGCGTGTTGGCTACTCAAGCAGAATGGTAACAATGGGTCGTTGATTGCGGTTGCGATGCAGAAATCAGCGCTATTACTGATAGTCCTATTGGGTATTCTGAAAAGCAATAAAACTTACATCCTGCTCGATCCTCAAGCGCCGGAAACGCGTAATCAGAGTATTCTAGATGATGTACAGCCAACGCTTATTTTGGCAGATTCACCACTAAAAGCAGGTAATGCCCCTTGCATCTTATCATCTACTATCAATTACCAAACGTTACATGTTTCTGCTAGAGACCTTCCCTCAGCAAATAAAGAATCACTGGCTTATGTTTGTTACACCTCTGGCACGACCGGCAAACCGAAAGGCGTGATGGTCACCCGAGAGGGGCTAAGCAATGTTGCACAAAACCACCGGGACTTTATTCAATTAGGCATAGGCAGTCGTGTGTTAGCCATTGCATCACTCGGTTTCGATGCATTCGGTTGGGATATTTATGGTGCACTCGTCAGTGGTGCCACACTGTATTTAGCTCCGGCAGAACTGCATACCGATGTCGGTGCGCTGCATCATTATTTGGCTCAGCATGAGGTTGGGCATGTCACCATTACCCCTGCCATACTAGAACTTCTACCACGTGACGTCTGGCAAGGTTTACAGAGCATAATCGTCATGGGAGATGCTCCCCCATCAGACGTGGTCGCCTGGTGGAGTGATCATACACGTCTGTGCAACGGCTACGGACCAACAGAAGCCACTATTGCCACCTCGTTGTGTGAATACCGTCCTGGCGTTGCATGGAATTGTATTGGTGCGCCGTTGAAAAACTACCGTTGTCATATTTTGGATGCATACCATAACCCAATGCCAGTAGGCTTTGAAGGTGAGCTATGCATCGCTGGTAACGGTTTGGCTCGAGGTTATTTACATCAGCCCATGCTGAGTGCTGAAAAATTTGTCACTATGTGTTTGCCATATATGCCAAATGAAGAACGCTTTTACAAAACAGGGGATATCGCCAAGTGGGATGAACAAGGTAATATCATTTTCATCGGTCGCCGGGATCATCAGGTTAAAATTCGTGGTGTGCGTATTGAAATCGGTGAGGTGGAAAGTGCCCTACGCAGCCATCCTCAGGTAGAAAGCGTTTGTGTTGTGGCCAGAACGCAATCTGCCGATAAGATTTTGGTCGCCTTCGTGCAACCGACTTCGCCAGAATTAACGTCAGATACTCTTCGTCATGCAATGGTGCCATTACTGCACCCCGCGGCTATTCCTGCCTCCTTTGTTTTCTTATCTTCGCTACCACTGACAATCAACGGCAAAGTTGCCCGTCAACAGTTAGAGAGCTGGCCGCTTGACGATCAGACTCATCGTATTACCCAACCTGAAACCGAAACGGAAGCCATTCTAGAACGGATTGTGGCAAATGCTATTGGGTGCTCACATACTGATGTTAACCATGAATTTATCAATCTTGGCGCTCATTCCCTGACGATGAGCAAAATTGTGGCTCTCATCGCTCGTGATCTCTGTTGCCGCCTGAATATCGCCGATCTTTTCCAGCACAATACAATTCGTAAACTGGCTGAATATATTGAGAACAAGGCAGTCGTGGCAGATCGCACCATTACAATTGCTGAGGAGCGGCGCACATCGCTGAGTCCGCAACAGAACCTGCTGTGGTACCTGAGTGCGCTTAACCCCGATGATTGTAGTTACAACCTTCCGCTCGCCATAGAGATTCTCGGCCAATTAGACCTCACAAATTTTGAACGGGCGGTCAACTCAATCTATGAAAAACATGAAAGCTTGCGAACCCAATTTACCGAGGTGAACGGCTTAGCCTATCAATATGCACAGCCGCATATTCCAATAAATCTGGCTGATCATAGTGTAGACGGGCAACAAATGCCGCTTGAAAAGCTGGTGAAATTATTGTGTGAGACGCCTTTCGATATTACGCAACGACCTCCGGTCACACTACGCTTGCTGCATTACCATGACCAACACCATGTATTGGTCTGGGTGAAACACAATATTTTGACCGACGCCTGGAGCGAACAACTTATCCTCAACGATCTGTGGCAACACTACAACGATTTGTGCCTTGGCGTACAACCTGCACCACTATTGTCGCAGATTCAGACCATTGACATCGTCAACAATAGTGTGAATTTTTGTACTCAGAACGAGATCACTTACTGGCAGCAACGTCTGGAAGGCTGCCGTGAACTCGATTTTCCCTTGGATAAGCCACGCCCGTTGATGCCGACACACGCAGGCGATCGCATACGCCATTCACTACAAGCCGACATTGCCATGCTGTTGGAACAACAGGCTAAGACATTGGGTGCTACACCTTTTGTCCTGCTTACAGCCGCATTAACTTATTTATTGGGAAAATATACTCAGCAGCAAGATATCATGATCGGCACTGCTATTTCTGCGCGCGATAACTTGTCTCTGGCACAGGTCAGTGGGTTCCACGTTAATACTGTTCCATTACGCACCATCTTGTGCCCACAAGACACTATCGCCAATCTGATCGACAAAATGATGGAAACCTGTATCGGTGCCTATCAGCACCAGCAGCTATCTTTCGACCGTATTCTGCATCAGATCGAATATGAACGGGTGTCGAATAAAAATCCACTATTCCAGATTATGGCAATCTTGCAAAACGCTGGCGACGTGTGTCAAACGGGTCTGCATGGCTGTACGTTGCAGAGACTCCCTGTAGCATCTGGTTTCTCAATGTTCGATATGACGTGGAACTTCAATCTGACTGAGGGAGCCATCGTTATAGAACTCGATTACGCCAGTGAGCTTTTCTATCCTGCAACCATGCAGATGATGCTGGATAACTATGAACAGGTTTTGGATCAACTGCTTACGCTGCCCAGCTCTGCGCCTCTTTCTACTGTTAATCCGCTCTGCGCCTCTGAACAGAACTGGTTATTACAACTGGCCTGCAATCCGGTGACAAACCGACGCGGTTCGTTGATTGAACAAATACACAGAATGGCGCAAACACAACCGTATAATATCGCCGTCAGTTGTGAACAACAACAATACAACTATGGTCAGCTATGGGATATATCTGAACGTATCGCCCACGCATTACAGTCCATTGATAACCAAACGTTCTCTGTTGGCATCATGATGGAGAAAAGTTGCCGCGTTGCAGCCCTGATACTTGGCGTGCTTAAGGCAGGCAAACATTATGTTCCAATTGACGTTAATTATCCGGCAGATCGCGTAAGTTACATGGTTGAAAACGCACAAACCCGGATATTGGTCACGGATGATAATTCCGATTGCGCATTAAATCATATTGCAACTCTCAGCTTTGAGACACTAGTAGCTACACGCCTTGTAACAGACAGACCGCTGCCAATGCTTTCTGACGAGATGTTAGCCTATATCATGTATACCTCAGGCTCGACAGGAAACCCTAAAGGAGTGATGATCACTCAGGGTAACCTGAATAACTTCACTAATGATTTTGTCGAACGCCTGGCATTAGCGAGCCAAGATAAAGTACTCAGTCTGACCAGTATCAGTTTTGACATCTTTGGCCTAGAGCTGTTTTGCTCATTGGTTAGTGGTGCGCATGTGGTGTTATGCCCACGTGAGACAGCGATGGATCCCGTAAGGCTGTACCATTTTATTGAGCAACAGCAACCCCGCGTTATTCAGGCAACGCCTACCGTATGGAGCACCATTGTTAACCATCTTTCTCCAGCCACAGAGCGTCCACTGACGGTGTTGTGTGGTGGCGAGAAAATGCCTGCTGTCCTATTAGCACAGCTGCGGCGTATCGCTACCCAGATACTGCAAGTTTATGGCCCAACGGAAACCACTATTTGGTCTACCTGTGCCGATCTGACGCACCACGGTGATAGTGCATGTATTGGTATGCCAATTAATATGACGGATGCTTTTGTTATGGATGAAGCTGGCAACCTGATGCCGAGTGGTGCTTTCGGCGAACTTTATCTTGGGGGAGCGGGTGTTTCACCAGGTTATTGGAACAACCAGACGTTAACTGACAAGGTATTCTTACAGCGTAAGGTGCTCGGTAGCAGACGTTATTTGTACCGCACTGGCGATATTGTTCGGTTTACCCGACAGGGGCAGTTGGAGTATCTGGGCCGTAATGATCATCAGGTGAAAATCCGCGGTCACCGTATTGAACTGACAGAAATCGATCTATGTTTGTCTGCTATCGGAATCATTGAGCGGGCGATGAGTCTGATTGTTGGTGAAGGTCAACATGCCCGGATTGTCAGCTATCTGCAGTTGGTTCCAGGAGTTACGCTGAATGAAAAAATGGTACGTACAACATTGAAGGCCAAATTGCCGAATATTATGATCCCTTCCGGTTTTGTGGTATTGGAGACATTCCCATTAACCAATAACAACAAGATCGATATACGCAAACTACCTGCACCGGAAATGAACTACTCAGCTTCAGAGGTCGATTATATCCCTCCAGCCAACGAAGCAGAACACAAGATGCAGCAGGTCTGGCAACAGGTGCTGGCGTTAGCACAGGTCAGTGTCACGGACAGTTTCTTCACTCTTGGCGGTAATTCATTACAAATCCCGCAATTGCTGCATGCGATCCGTCTGGAGCTGGGGATCACCTTAACGATCAGGGAGTTTATTCTGCACAGCCAGATTCGCGAACTGACCGTATTGGTGCAGAGCAAATCCGGAGAAACCGCCCATGGAACGCATTGAAATACACTACCAAGGGCGTACGCACCATATCCATCACAGAGAGCCAATTCGGCTCTCCACCCGGCTATGTTTTGCGGATAACTCCGTAAGCCTTTATGGTGTCACGCCAGCCAGTGATGATCCCCTCCGCTATGGTAACGCCGTAGCCAGTGTGCAGTTTGGGGGGGCATGCAATGCCTCCCGCATTAGTCTGGTACCACACTGTCATGGGACTCATACAGAGTGCATTGGGCACATTTTACCCGATGTACACAATGTGGCCGATCTCAATTTTTCCCCTTTTATTGCTGCTACGCTGATCCGAGTGCCGTTACAACGAGCCTCAGCAATGAAGGATAGTTATAACTCCAGCGCTGAAGATGATGATTGGGTGATCACTAGAGAAGCTGTCGATAGTGAGCTAGCATTGTTGACTTCAGATTATCTACAAGCATTGGTTATTGCGACCGATGAACTCCCTTGGCTCCCTAGTGGCAGAGGAGCCCCCTACTTTAGCCATCAGGCGATAGCACGCATAACAGAGCTGGGTGTTCAGCACCTATTGGTGGATATACCTTCCATTGACAGGCTAAATGACGGTGGACGAATGGATAACCATCGCTGCTTTTGGGGGATAACCGATCTCGCTTCGCCCATTGCCGAACGTCAGTGTGCCTCTGTGACTGAATTGATCCGCGTACCACCGCATATTTCCCTTGGTCACTATTTTCTTTCCATACAGTTACCGGATCTCTCAGGGGATGCCCTTCCCAGCCAGCCAGTCCTATTCCCGTTTTCATAAGGTAAAAACGCGTCATGAACTACTCAAGTTATTTGCAATTGAACCAACTGTTAGCACTCCAGCAACCTGCCTCACCTTGTAGTGAGCACCGCAATGAAAATCTGTTCATTATTACGCACCAAACGTATGAATTGTGGTTTAAACAGTTGATCGATGAAATCCACCAGGCAATTGACCTGATTGGTGCCGGTGAAATACCCGCAGCCATCGAAGTCATGATCCGTGTTAATGCCATTACACAAACAGTGGTAAACCAGATTACAGTCATCTGCACATTGAAATTTCATGAGTTCCAACGTTTTCGAGGTTATTTGGGAACCGCTAGCGGTTTTCAATCTTATCAATTTGCCGGTATTGAGGCACTTCTGGGTAAAGCAAACAGCAAAAAACTTCAGCAATACCTAGATGATGATATCCAGCAAAGTCTGGCGGTGATTGTACGTCCTATTTCACTCTGGGAAGCTGTGCGAGCCCAACTAATGCAGATGGGCGACCCAGCGCAAAGTGAGAAAGAGGTTATCAAGGGTATGTTAGAACGCCCTTCCTGCGAGTCACTATTACTCAATCAGTTGCTGGATCTGGATTCGTTGTTACAGGAGTGGCGTTATCGGCATGTAAAACTGGTCGAACGTACGATTGGTCGACGTAAAGGTACAGGTGGTTCTGCGGGCTCAGACTATCTGAAGTCCACGCTTTTTAACCCGGTATTTGATGAACTGTGGGATGCAATTAACTGATCGTAAAACGAAAGTAAATGTACAATGGGATCGCAAGATCCCTTTTCCAAGATCACCATTATTATAATGGTAGGTAAACCTTATGCACATCGTACACTTCCCTTCACCACTGCGTTGCCTGAAAAAACTGACTCCAGAACGTCAAGGAAAACTACGGATGATCGTTTTCCCACATGCGGGCGGTAGTGCCATGGCATTTCAACATTGGGGAAAACTGCTGTCTCAGAACATTGAGTTATTTGCCGTACAGTATCCAGGCCGAGAAGAACGAGCAGATGAAACACCGCTCTGCCAACATCAAACGTTGCTCAACGAGTTACAACAGGCGTTGGTCACTCTACAAGAAAAACCCTTGATCATGTTTGGCCATAGCCTTGGCGGCAGGTTGGCACTTGCCGCAGCGCTTATGCTTCCACAGCCACCGTTACAGTTGATTATTTCTTCCTGTTCTTCACCTTTTAGAGCACGTCATGGACATCTATTGAGGATGTCACGTAACGCTTTGCTTAATGCTTTATTAGTTAATGGAGGTATAAGCGACACGCTGCGTAACGAGAGTATATTACTCGATTTTTACCTACCGATAATCCGCGCAGATTTGTTACTTTCAGCCCAATTGCTATTTCCACAAAGCACCAGCTATCAGGCACCGTTGGCTGTTTTTCAGGGGAACCGTGATAACTGGATTGATGAGCAAGATTTAGCGGATTGGCGCCAGATCGCAAGCGGAGAGTTTCAACAGCGGTGGGCATATGTATCTGGCAGAGGAATATGATTCCGTAGTCGCAAGGCTCCATCGGTTGTTGGCCGGTCATTTAGCACCGACCAACGTTTAAATACTCAGGAGCGCTCGTTTTCACCTTCTGGCAAGGTGAGTTTCCGTTCTCTACGTACGATACTCCCTGCCAGCATCAGTGCACAAATGCTGCTGATTGTCAGTACCATGCCAAGGTGTTGCGCCAACCCTGCCAGAACTAGGCCGCCCCCTAACATCAGGTAATACATCAAACCAAGGATCGCCCCTGCCGTTCCCATACAATCTTTATAATGCCGCAGGGCACGCGCCAGAATATTGGGAATGGCAATACCATATGCCATCACAACCAGCATCATTGGCAAGACAAACCATACCGTTTCTTCCAGCAAAAGTACGAAGATACCGCCGGAAAGCAGCAGAACACACGCCAGTGTCAGCAACGCAGTAAATAACCAGTGCTTGGCGATCAAAAGCTTGTTAATGGCTGCGCCAAGACCCACACCGACCGCCAACACCAGTCCTGTATAGCCAAACCATTGCGCAGGAAGACCCAGTGTTTCAAAACGGAACGGTGCTAACTGGTAATAACTGAACATACAGATATTGAATAAAGCGACCAACAATGCACTGTGCCAAATGTCACCATCTTTAGTCATACGACCCAAGGTACCGAAAAAGGAGCTTTTTACGACCTTTTGTGGGCGCGTTTCTGGCAGTTGCCATGCAGCATAAGCCAACAACACCGCCGCTAATATCGCCAGGCCGCTAAATACGCCCTGATAGCCCCAATAATGGGTCAGTAACGTACCGCTCAGCACACCAATCGCCGGACTAACCGCTATAGCTATCCCCATCACCGAAAACACCCGCGCCAATTCGTAGTCGCTGAACTGATCACGAATGGCGGTCTGAGTACCCACTGATCCCACCGCCGCACCAAAGGCTGCCAACACCCTCGCCCCCAATAATATGGTAAAACTATCGCAGAAGACAGCTAAGATAGATGCCAACATATATAACGCTAGTCCGGCAAGGATAGTAGGACGCCGTCCAATAACATCACACATTCGTCCCCATACCACAACGCCGAGGGCAAAAGCAAAGAAATAACAGGACAAGGTTTGCGCGGCCATTTCCGCGCTGACATGAAACCCTTCAGCAATATGAGTAAGCGCTGGGCTGTAGATCGTTTCCACCACTTGGGGAAACATCATCATAGATGTTGCTAGTGTAAGGGTAAGTTTGCGTTGCATAGCAAGTCCTGTGTCTAAAGGTAAAATTAGGGATATCAAGGTATCATCTTCACTCTATCGTCTGCTACAATATAAAAGACAAATAATTTACATAATCGGACAGCAACAGTATATGACATGGCTTAACGCTCAGGATACCTTTGATCCAGATTTGCTCGGCAACAGCGTATTGGGCATCGCAGCCGAATTGGCTCAGCATGACTCTGGTCCACACTGGCATAGGATGGGGCAACTACTGTTTAGTCAGCGAGGTTGCATGCGAATTACGCTCAATGAGAGCATCTGTATGCTCCCGCCGGGTCGTATCGCTTGGATTCCACCACAGCTAGAGCATCGGGTGCAAGTTAGTGGTGTGGTAGGTTATCGATCGGTGTATCTCGATCGCTCCCATTACCCTAGTCTGCCTGAATGCTTAGAAGTCCTGACAGCTTCACCTTTGCTACGTGAAGTGCTGGAACGCATTGCCATCGCCGAGTTCGATACCAACTGGCAGCACGGTGCGACCGCCAATATTCTAGCGGTATGCCTAGATGAGATACAACTGGCACCACGCGAATTAACCCTGTTGCCCCTGCCCAGTGACCGCCGCCTGAGAAATTTAGCCGATATGATCACAGTTCCGCCTCTGTACGAGCTGGCTAGTTATATCGGCGCATCAGAAAAAACCATTAGCCGCATTTTTCAGCGTGAAACGGGGCTGAACTATCAACAGTGGCGGCAACAATGGCGGCTAATCAAAGCAATTGAGTTATTAGCAGAGGGATACGCTCAATCTGACGTCGCCAGCCAACTGGCTTTTTCCAGCGATAGCGCTTTTGCCACCTTTTTTAAAAATATGGTAGGCTGCCCTCCAAGGACATATATGGCAATGCGAAGATAAGCTTGCCGTTTAGGTAACCAATCCGACACGCTGGGTGCTCCGTAACGTGCATCGCTCACAGAATCGCTTTGAGTAATCATCAGTTACGCTCATGCATCCCTATAATTGATAGTAAAAAAGGAGAGCATAAAAAAGAGTGGGGTATTTACGCCGCCATTGCATCTAAATTGCATCTAAATTCGTGTTATTCAGTTTAGGGTACCAACGGTGAAAGAGACTTTCTAATTCATCATTCAAAACGGCCACTCGAGTTTGTAAAAGGTAATGAGCACCTTCTTGGCTCCACTGCATTTGCTGCTTTTTTGCCATTCTTTTTGCAATAACTTCATTCACTGTTGATTCCACAAATGCCCTTGAAATGGGTTCACCATAGCGATGCCGTTCCCCATAATTGGGGATCATACCTTGGTTATTACCA
>NZ_NMQR01000077.1 GCF_003545805.1 Photorhabdus sp. CRCIA-P01
TGCCAATATTATTACCCATGTGGGTCACGGTGATGATTACACCGGTGCCTGGGGGCAAGCCAACGTTATCACTAAAGTCGGTGACGGGCGTAATGTGGTGCTTGCTAAAGGTAAGGCTAACATGATCACTCAGGTGGGTAAGGGAGACAGCTTTAATGCCTTATGGAGTGAAGGCAATGTGGTTACCAAGGTGGGTGACGGTATGCAGGTTACGGTGGCAAAAGGGAAAGCTAACGTCACTACAACAGTAGGCAATGGCTTAAATGTAACTGCTGCTCATGGTGACGCTAACATAAACAGCCAGGTAGGTAATGGTGTTTCGGTTAACGTGGCATGGGGTCAATACAATGTGAATACCAAAGTTGGGGATGGCCTTAATATTGCGGTCATGAAGGGTAAAGGCAATGCCAATATCCATGTGGGTGATGGTCTGGGTATCAACGCTTGTTATGCACGTAATAATGTGGTGGTTAAGATTGGTAATGGGGATTTCTACAGCTTCTCTGCTACAGAAAGCAACAAACTCTCTTCTCTCTTTGAACATATCAAACAGACAACATTAGGTGTGGGAGGCAGTCAGGCGATCAACTACCTGGTTCAGGGGGATGAGGCTAACACGTCGGGCACTCATAAAGGCAGAGGTGCGATTAATTTAGCGGAAGTTTCCTCCATTGATGGCTTTCAGATGGATGAAATTGCGCCGGTAAGTTCAGGTTTAAACCATCGTCTCAATGGTGCCGTGACAGCCGTGGAGACGCCTGATATGAGTTCAATAGAAGGTGCTTTGAGTCTAGAAACGCGATCGGTGTCGGATCAGAATGAAAATCTGATCGTCAATGGTGGCTTTGAACAAGGTAAATTGGGTTGGCAGTCAACCAATGATATCGAGGCGTATAGCCCCGCGAGTGCTTATGGTCTTGATAATACCGGTTATGGTGAACGAATCGGTAAATTTGATGTTGATAAAAACACCGTAATTTGGCAGGAATTACGAAATTTGTCTGAAGGCGAAGTGGTTTCACTGACTTTTGATTTTATGAGTCATTTAGAGATGGTGGACCGTGATCTGAGTAACAGCGGAATAATGGTGTTGTGGAATGGTAAGTCTGTATTTTCATCTTCTGGACCGCGAGCGATATGGCGCACTCAAAAACTCGATTTAATGGCAAAAGCGGGTACTAACCGGATTGAATTTAAAGGTACCGGTCAGGATGATGGATTTAGCTATATCCTAGACAATATCGCGGTGAAATCTGAGACATCACTGATTGTCAATAGTGACCTTGAGCAAGGTAAATTGGCTTGGCAATCAACCAATGATATTGCGGCCTATAGCGCAGAGAGTGCTCATGAACCTAATAATACTCGTTATGGCGAACGAGTCAGTGAACTTGATGTTGATAAAAACACCACTATTTACCAGGATCTGCAAAATCGTTCTGAGGGAGAAGTGATTTCGCTGAGCTTTGATTTTGCCAATCGTCCCGATGCTTATTCAGCCGACAATGGTATGGATGTTTTCTGGAACGGCAAACTTATATTCTCGACTTTTGGAGACGCAGCGAAATGGCAAAATAAAACACTAGAGCTGACAGCAAAAGCGGGCAGTAATCGAATTGAGTTTAAAGGAACGGGTTTGAATGATGGTGTAGGCTATATTCTGGATAACGTTGTTGCAAAATCCAAGAGCTCACGACAAGCCAATATTATTACTGAACATGTGAAACAGGATAAAGCAGCGCAAAATGCGTTAAGCGATAAAGAAACAGCAGAAAAAGATCGCCAACTGTTGGAGCAGGAAAAAGAGAAACAATTGGCAGAAATTGTGAAATCGCAATCCCAATTGGAATTAACGGATCAGGAAGCACTTAGCCGAAATGGGCTGGCACAACGTAATGCGATAGAAGCAGAAGCGCAGGCGGAGACTGACAAACTGGTTTCCATGACGCAAGGTTTGGATGTGCTTGGTGACTATGCCGATTACAGCGGCCAATCAGGTGACCAGTGGCGCAATCAGTTTGCTTCCCAATTTTTGAGCCGTGCCCAGGATGAGCTGAATTACACCAAATTTATTACCCAGAAAAGATTAGCTAATGCTCAACGGTCTATTACGGATAACCAACAACAAGTAAAAGAAGCGGTTAAGAAATCCGAGGCCGGTGTAGCACAAAGTGAGCAGCATCATGCCAGTGCAAAACAAGATATTGCAGAAGCTCAGAAAAAAGCAGCGTTAAGAAAAGAAGAGGCATTATTGCAGCAACAGCAGGCCAAAGAAGCGGAAAATGACGCAAATATCGCCTATCAGGGGGCGGAATATCGGGGTAAACGTGATATTGCCGCGGCTGAAAATAAGATTGCCCAAGTGCAAGCAGATGCTAGAGGGGCAAAGCAGAACGATTCCAAACCTGATCGTACTGGTGCCGGTGGTAGTGGTTTGTCTGGCAATGCCTACGAATCGACAGGAGCAGGGGAAACAGGCAGCTATATTGATCCCGAATTAATACCGGAAGCTGAAAAAAGATTCTACAAGGGATTGACCGAAGAAGAGCTACAAGCACTGGATGGTGCTAAACAAGCGGTTGATCGTCTACAGATAAATGCCGGTATCCGCGCGGAAAATACTGGCGTTTTAACTACTGCAAAGTTTACCAAAGTACAATCTGACGATATGGTGATGCCAACGTCGAACAGTTTAGGTGAGCGTGTCAGAAGAGTGCCGAGGATTTCAGGTATTAATCTGGAATCGTTGGGGAATGATGTCAAAGTAGAGCAGAAAAATTCCGCTATCTTTGAAAGTGCAAAATTTAATTTATTGAAAGAGGGAAATAAGCTATTTATCAACCCTAATGTACGAACATTGGGGCGGAAAAGGCAACTTAGCAAGGCTCTGGCTGAGGTACGAGATACTTTCTATAAAACGATGAGCCATTTCGATGAAGAGCATGTATTGCTGCTTGAACAGGCGATAGCTGATTGGCAACAGCGTAACCCAAAAGAATTTGCTCTGCGTGTCAGTCAAGTGAACTTAATACGTTTTAGAATGGGCCGAATGATTGAGCACTTGCAGGCCCAGCGAGCTGAATCCGCTGGCGTCCTTGGGATCGCCGTGGCGCCTCAACATGCTGAACATCTTAAGCAGCGAGTCATATTTGATGGAACCGGACGTATTATCGGTTTGAAAGGCGGTATAACACAAAACGAAATTAATCGTCTTATTGAGTGGCGGATTACCCCGTTGACCCGAACGAATTCAACCGCTGAACGGGAAGCGCCTAAGACCGAAAGCGAAAGTCTGGTTGCTTTTATGAGTCGATTGGAAACCGCTAATATCCCGGAAACGATGCCTTTGATTGGGCGAGCTAGAAGACTCTGGCTCACTGGACAAGTCACATCGAAGGAAACTATCAAGTTATTTGATGATGCGGCCAGCCAGTTACAGGCATATCCTGAGTTACATGCTTTGGCTCTGTCATTACAGGCTGACGCTCACAGAGAAAAGTCAACTACCCAATATATTGACAACTTATTTGGCCGTCGTTTTGATTCTGAGTTGGCCCATACGTTGGTGAAAACCGCGTCACCGGATGCGATAGCGACCTCCAGACGGATAGGGCAATTCCTGGTGCGGGAGTTTGAGTCGTATATGCAAAGTCAGGGCTCAACCGCGCGTGACGGACAGATTGCTATCAAAATGCAAGCTTTCGCCGATGTGATTAAAAAGGATATTCGCCCTTGGTTCAGTCGGGTGCCAGAACTGACCACATTCCTGCAAAAACCCACCTTTGATAACTTTAAAATCATGATGACCAAGGTGGATAATGGTTTTGAAATGATCAAGATTCCGTTTCTGGCGGTAAAAATGTCAAACATTGATGGTATGGGTTTACATATATCTCAATGGAAGGTAGATGCGAATATTTTCTATCGGGAAGAGATCTGTAAGACCCGTTCCACCAGCAGTAGGTTAACTAATCGGGCTGATGTTACCTACAAAGTGAAGTTAACTGAACAGCAAACCAATGATTATGGTATTGCGTTACCCTACCAGCCATCCGGTGATCAGTATGAAGATTTCCTGTATGGCAGAAAGGTGGCGGCAGGCAAAGTGCTAACGCCAGGACAGGAAACGTCACTTGAGCGTAATGCCTTGGCGCAGGGGCATTCCGTGGTGACGGGGGCATCTGGTTCGACCAATATCATGGTTCATCTCAATAACTCTATTGCCAGTCAAGATCCTACTTTCTCGCAAGAGCAGGCATATCTTAATACTTTGGCGTTCCTGGTGTTTGATGGCGGTCATTCGGTTAATGAAAGTTTGGTGGTCTACAAAGCATTGCAGACGACTGGTGATGAACGCCGGCAAGTACTGCAAAACTACACCGCCAGTTATATGGATCTGATGGATATCGCTGGAGATAAAGGAAAATTATGGATAAATCAGGCAGTAAATAGTGCATTTGAAAAAACCCAACACCTTTATCGAGAAAATACTCCAGAGAGAGAGAACTCTCCGGTGGGAGCATTGCAGGCGTTAGCGGGCAAAAATGGAGCGTCAGAGTCGATATTAATTGAGGATGATGGTACTTCGCCACAGGATAAAGACTCTTTAAACCCAGTGACCCGATTCTTTAACAACGAACTGTATGGTTTTAAAGAAGAGCGCCGCCATATCAGTGATGAGACGCAGACCATTCTTAATGATGCGGTTGCTAATGGCAGTTCAAGCAAAATCACCCTAAAAGGCGAAGGGGGACGTTTAACTGGATATTATCATCAAGGTGATATAAAACCAGGTGATATCTCGACGGCAGCAGAGAAAAAAGTCGTGCTGTTCCTTCATGGTTCAGGTTTATCCGCAGAAGAGCAAGCTCATGATGTCCAAAGCCACTATCAAAAGCAGGGCATTGATATACTTGCTGTCAACATGCGGGGCTATGGTGGTAGTGATGGTAGTCCAGGTGAGCAAGGGTTCTATCAGGATGCCAGGACGATGCTTCGCTATTTGGTGCAAGATCGCGGGATTAAACCGGGTAATATTATCATTCATGGTTATTCCGTCGGTGGGCCGGTGGCGGCTGATCTTGCCCGATATGCGGCGCAAAATAATCAAGCCGTGTCAGGTCTGCTGCTCGACAGGCCAATATCGAGTATGACCAAAACCATAACCGCGCATGACGTACCAAACCCTGGCGGCATGATTGGGGCATTGGCAAAAGCGATGAATGGACAATTTTCAGTAGAAAAAAACCTCAAAGGCTTGCCAATTGATACGCCGATCATGCTGTTAACTGACAATCAAGGTTTAGGGCATGAGGGGGAAAAGCTGCGTGCAAGATTGACCGCTGCTGGTTATCGCGTATCGGGTGAGCAAACCTTTTATGGTCATGTCGAGAGCGGTGCTTTAATGAACCAATATGCTGATCGGATTGTCTCGACGCTCTCCGGTTTTCAAAATAAAAATCAGGATATGGTGAAGACCGCGTTGCAAAAGAGTGATGATCGTGGGACGCGTTTTGGTGGTCAGATCATTATTCAAATGGAGAATGACCCGATTGTCGCGAAAGCCGCGATCAATCTGGCGAGTAAACACCCAGAATCCAGCGTGGTGGTTAAACTTGATTCTAATGGCAAATATCATCTCATTTATGGTGATCCTGCCAGATTGTCAGGCAAATTACGTTGGCAGATTGTTGGTCATGGCCGTGACGGATCGGCACAAAATAACACACGCTTGAGTGGTTACAGTGCTGATGAATTGGCAATAAAACTAAAACAGTTCAGCCAGAACTTTAACCAGGCAGGTAAACCTGATCGTATCAGCATCGTGGGTTGTTCACTGATTAGTGATGATAAGCGCAATGGTTTTGCCTATCGTTTTATTATCGCCTTGGATAAACAGGGCATCCGTAGTGATGTTTCAGCGCGTCGTAGTGAAGTGGCTGTTGATGCAACAGGTCGTAAATTTACCCGCGATAAAAATAATCAGTGGGTTAACAAATTGGACAATAACAAACTGGTGTTACGCTGGAATGAACAGGGTGAACTAACGACTACAACAGAAAGATTGCGTCGTGGTGTGGCTGAAAGCGATATCAACCTTGCCAGGGTGGGGTACACAGAAGCTGATTCAGTAACCAAAGGGGCAATTGCGGATAACCATGATGTTTTCACCGCGCCAGGGAAGCGTAAAAATAGGATAGAGCTCGGTTCAAATCCTCAATCGGATAAATCGCTGAGTTACTCTGGGAATATACAGGTAAATGTGGGCGACGGTGAATTTACCGCGATCAACTGGGGAACATCGAACGTAGGTATCAAAGTGGGTACGGGTGGGTTTAAATCACTGGCCTTTGGTGACAACAATGTGATGGTTCACATTGGGGATGGTGACAGTAAGCACAGCGTTAATCTTGGTGGTTATCAAGCATTTGAAGGCGCGCAGATGTTTATCGGTAACCGTAACGTTAGCTTCAACAAAGGGCGCAGTAATGACTTGATTGTCATGATGGATAAATCCATCCCTACGCCACCGTTGGTTAATCCATTTGATGGCGCTGCGCGTATTACCGGTGTACTGAAATCTATTGCTCATTCCGGCGAAGAGTGGAACTGGTTAGCGGCGCAAAATCGGCAGTGGACGTTATCTGGTGCGAAAAAATTTGTGCGGGACATGTCTGGTTTAGACCAAACCAGTAGTGTGGATTACAAGACATTGGTTGATCTGGATTCGCAGCTTGAGCGCAGTAGCCGTGGTTTGAAAAGTGACACAGAAGCGGCATTGAATAAAAAATACCACCAATGGTTAGGTGGTCACGGCAACAATATAGATACCAGTAAAATGAGCCGTGCGGATAAATTCCGTCAAGCCAATGAAAAACTGGCTTTCAATTTTGCGGTAGGTGGTCAGGGCGCGGACATTCAGGTCACAACCGGTAGCTGGAACTTTATGTTTGGTGATCATATTCAATCGATTTTGGATACCAACCTGGGTTCTCTGTTTGGTCTGATGACGCAGCAATCTTCAACGACGGGCCTGGTGAAGACAACATTTACTTACAATCTACAGGACTTACCGCGTCAGCTTAAAAACAAACTGCTTGGTCGGTTAGCCAGTGTGAATGCGGATACCACTTTAGCGGATATTTTTGGTGTGGATTACACTTCGGAGGGACAGATTGTTGCCCGTACTGGTGAGCCGGTTGATGGCAAGGCTATTTTGCGAGAGATGCTGGAAGTTATTAAGCAGTTTGGTGGTGATCAACTAAGTACTTTCACTGATCCGGATAAATTGATTGATGGTTTGAAACAGAACGCCGATATGAGTGCCGATGGTATTGAATCATTTCTTGTCAGTCATGGGCTGAAAGAGAAAGCGCCTGATGAAGATCGGGAAAAGAGTGTACCGGGTGCCATCAACAGTGGGAATATTCAGGCTAATGACAAATCAGAGCGTGCATTGGGCTTTAATTCGCTGAACTTACCTAACCTGTTTGCAACGATATTCAGCAAAGATAAACAAGAAGAGATGAAATCGTTAGTGACCCATCTGAAAGAGAATCTAACCGCAGATCTGCTCAATATGGAGCAGAAAACCTTTGATTTCTTGCGTAACAGCGGTCATCTGCAAGGGGATAGCGATATCCACGTATCGTTGGGGAACTATAACTTCAACTGGGGCGGTGATGGTAAAGATCTCGGAGCTTACTTGGGCGATAACAACAACTTCTGGGGGGGGCGTGGTGATGATGTTTATTACTCGATTGGCACCTCCAACATCTTTGCAGGCGGTGAAGGTAATGACTTGGGCGTTCTGATGGGACGTGAAAACTGGATGTTTGGTGGTGAAGGGGATGATACCGCAATAGTCGCTGGGCGCATTAACCAAGTCTTTATGGGCGAAGGTAATGATCAGTCCTTTGTTTTTGGCGAAGGTGGTTTTATTGATGCTGGTAATGGGCAGGACTACGTTATCACCTCTGGTAACTACAACCGGGTCGATACCGGGGAAGGGCAGGATTATGCTGTGACCATCGGTAATAACAACCGGGTTGAGCTAGGTGAAGGCAATGACTTTGGCCGGGTGTTTGGTAATGACAACCGAATTGATGGCAACATGGGTGACGATGTCATTAAACTGATGGGCTATCATGCGGTAATTAATGGTGGAGAAGGTGATGACCACCTGATAGCGGCCACAATTTCGAAATTCAGCCAGTTTGATGGTGGTGATGGTCAAGATCTACTGGTTTTGGGGGGATATCAAAACCACTTCCAGGGTGGCACAGGAGTAGACAGCTTTGTGGTCAGTAGTAAGGTGATTGACAATCAGGTTAATGATATTAATGCAGAAGATATGATTGCCTTTAATGGTATTGACTGGCAAGACTTGTGGTTCCAACGCAGTGGATACGATTTAGTGTTATCAGTGAATCGCCGTACTCAGGATAAAACTGCTCAGGGTGTATTTGAATCGGTGGGTTCAGTCACCTTTAATAATTACTTTAATGGTAACCATGCCAAATTAGTGACGCGGATGGGGCGTAAGGATGCATCAGGAGAGCGTGAATTTACGGCACTTTCCGACAATGCGGTTGACACCTTGATTCAGGCAATGAGCAATTTTTCCCCAACAGCCGGTGATAATGGTTTTATCGAAGGGTTGGATAGCAAGGCGAAAGTGGCGATTACGACGGCCTGGGCAGATACCACGATTGGCAAGGGAAAATTTGCCTGATTAATTTTCTATAACACATAAGTAATAACTGTAAAAATGGCTCACTGGATAGGTGGGCCATCTTAATCTCGCAAGGGTATTATCGTTCTTGGGTAAATTATTCAATGAGTCATAAGAATGAGTAAAATACACTATCCGAGTCTGTACGATTAGTCAGATAGCAGGTTGGATATGGTCTCTCCACGTTACGTTTCATATTCAACCTGCCTTTACCTTTCATCATTTTCCTCTAAGGATACGTAATCCACCTAGAAAATCATAACCAGAGATTAAAATTGTCATTGTTTTATATGAACTAAATAAAGAACTTAATATTGCAAAGATAATATTTATTGCTGAAAAATAGAGAAATCCGCCAATGAGTCTGACTCATGTAATGTTGGGTTTTCACATTTAATACACTTCATAAAACTTCTCCAAATAATAATCTCAATCCAAAGATTGATTGTTAATTTACGTAAATTATAAAGGTGATAGTATACAAGCCAATAATTTATTAGTCCGATAAACACCCCTATTTTTAATAGCCTTATTTACATCTTCAAGTGAAAAAAGAAATATTCCATCTATAAAAAACTAAGGCAACCATCTGATAATAAAGAAATAGTTAGATTCATAAAAATATAACTAATATCCATATGATGTTTTTAATAAAGAAAAACTTTACTCGATCATTCTTTAAACCTCACATTTTACATAGCTCAAGCCAGTCCCACTGGCTGTATTCCAGAGTATTGTGCCCACAGACCGGATTGGCCGTTAATGCTCCAGTCCAGTGCACTCCCTTCCACAGCAACCATTATCTGGCAAGAGAGTGGCGTATTACTACTACAGGCTTTCTCGATTTCGGTCTGCTTGTCCTGTTACCATTTCTCAACCGTGCCTTTTTTATTCGCCTCTGTTGCTGCCAGTACATTCGCCAAAGAGTTATTCTCAATGCTAAGCTAATAAAGCATATAACATTGAAGCAACAAATGAGCTTCTTATTATCCATAATAACAATCCTTGAGATCCATTTTTCTGAGTAATAAAAAACTCATAAAATAAGCTAGTATTTATACGGTTTTTATTGTACTGAGAGTGATTGTAAGAAAATCTGAAATAAACAGCCACTCCCCATGTACATATAATAAGAGGGAAAAATTCACTTCCTGATTTATTATTAAAATATTTGAAAAAATAAATCATGGGAACTCCAATAAATAAAGATATCCTTCCTCCCCATAGGGAAACATTTTCATCTCTAAGAAAAAAAACGCCACTAAAAAAATCATTCATGGATATAGAAGAAGTTAGACTCAATTTATTCCTACGACAAAAAACAAGAAAGGATAAAAAGAAAACTAATAAGCATATTAAACTTATAATTATATCTACATTCATTTAATCGCCACCTTTATTAAATTTATAATTATATAATTCTGTTCCAGATGAGCCATTTATATCAATGTTTTCTATCTCTGTTTTCTTAGAAATTCCACTCCATCCCCATGCAGGACCAACACCTAAGTTTAAACCAAGACCATCCTTTCCATAGGAAATACCTACATTCCCTAATCCAAGACCAAAACCTAATGAATTATTTCTTTTCGTATCAATCATCCCTGGCAAATATGGACCAAACTGAATACCTATCTGTCCAGATAAACGACCGCCAACAGCAAGAGTTTCCCCTTCATTTATTGAAAATTGAGAATTATCAACATTTGCATCATAAAAATATCCAGCTCCAAAACCAAATGCAGCTTCGCCCTTCGCATAAGGCTTAACTTTATAAGTTACTCCCCAAGATGGTCCCTTGTGAGATTGTTTTATCGCCTTACTAATTTCATCTGAACTTTTACCCTTCCTCTGTAGATCAAAAGATAATGAAGCATCCGAACTAACTGAGTTGGCTATCTGTCCCCAAAAAGTTCCGGGACCATAACCAAGAGCATTATTGTCAGTAACAACGCATTCTATTGCGAAGTTGACCACTGAACGCCGACTTTCCCTGTATACTCAGTCAGTTATAACCGGATTTTCCCGGTGCTTCTTCACCGCCCGTCCCAAAATCCCCTGACGCACTTTTCGCCCCCAAAGGCCAGTTTTTCCCTCCATGTAGCGGTCAACACTAACCGGGGCAAGCCCAACCCATACCCGCAGCTCACCGCTGGCTAGCTGCACGGGGATTTACCACGGGGAAACCAATCACCAAGCGAGGCCGGACAGTTGATTATCCGGCTGGCTAATGAAGGATAATTAGCTGGTATATAAATTCTTAGATTTAGTTAACTTCACCAATATACCAGTATTCAGAATAATAAGGCTTTCCCTCGTCATCTTCACTTATTCTAAGAACACCTAGCTCTGAAAAACCATCAGGTAATCGTAAGTTCCATTCTTTGCATAAACTTCGTTCACTCAATAAAGTTATTTTACCAAACCGACTATATTCATTACGCGTATGTTCATTGAAATATTCCTCAGATGTGAATATACATAATTCACTTGAAAACATATCAGGCAATACAATGGAACAAGTAATTCTTATATAATTTTCGTTGTCTGGCTTTGCCTTATAAATGTTATAAGCTGCATCTATCAAATCTTGAGCACAAATAGATTGAATATTTTTATTAGTCTGTTTTCCTTGTACCAATGCTGAATGCACCGGGATTTTTACATTCCAGTAACCGTAAGAATAATCATTTCCAGTGATAACAGGAAAATAGGCTCTATATGACTCGGACCATATTTTCAATGAACGTAGTCTACGTGGTATACCACGCAGTTTTTTATTGCTCAACGCTATTCTACGCATAGACATTTATAATTTCCTTCCTTTAGCAGCATCAGTTTTGGCCTGGTTTACCGTACCATCTAAGTTTAAGACAGCCTTAAATTTCCCTTTGTTATCAAAAATCTCAAGATGGTTCTTATGTTGACTATCAAGATATAGCTGATCACCTTTTTTAATCACTTTTCCAATATTGTTATTGGCTTTGTAAACACTCTGCCCCTGATATATTTGGCTGGTTTTTTGTGTGCTGTTTTTTATTTGAGCACCAAAACCGGGTTGAGTAAGAAATTCATTCATATTTCCTACAGCCCCCTGATTCGGTTGATACGGTTGTTTACCTTTTCCAACATTCCCGCCGCCTTTTGCTCCAGCCTTACTGATCCCTCCGGCCACTCCGGCAGACGCAGCAATTCCCGTCTGCCCCATAATCTTCACGATTTCTTGGGTGGTTTCTTCTGAGCCACCGGTGACTTGGGCACGATGGAGCACTAAATTGCGGGATGAGTCAATATTCGACATCGCACCCCGTAAATCTGCCCATTCCCGCACTTCTGCCGGCGTGAGGGAATCTAGTCCCTGCATTCTGGCTTTTTCCTGAATTTCGCTCATCCGGGCACTGTAATCACCCTGTAATGCCCGCAGCTCTTTGGCAACCGCAACACACTGGTCAGCCCCTGAACACGTTGCTATCCGCGCCTGAACCTTATCATATTCTTGGCGATACTTATCCCTGACAGTCGT
>NZ_NMQR01000078.1 GCF_003545805.1 Photorhabdus sp. CRCIA-P01
GTGGATGGGGCGGGTTACAACAAAGCTCATCTTGTGAAGGAGTGGGCTTATGTTAGCAATATTGAGTTACATTACCTTCCTCCATACAGCCCAAATTTAAACCCGATAGAGCGATTATGGAAGGTCATGAATGAACAGGTTCGAAATAACCGTTATTTCGCTGATAAGCATGAATTTCGAGACAAAGTCTTCAAATTTTTCACCACAACGTTACCTGATATAGCGGACTCGCTGACGTCTAGAATTAACGACCATTTTCAGGTGCTAAAAACTGCATCTTGAAGTTTCTTGGGTATAAATATCGCCATTAATAACTTCTACCGTTCAAACTTATCAATAGTCGACATTTTCACCAATATTACCGTTGAAACTAATAATAGTTCAACCACAGTTAAACAATTACTCACTACATTTCACATCAACTAATATAATGATGTTATTGTTTATCTTTGGTTTTAATAAGTTGGGTTTTACCGGACCCGAGCTTTTCATCTTTCACTCCCTAGAAAAGGAATCTAATATTATGAAAAAACAGGAAAAGATAGCCTCTCGGACAATTATTGCCGCCAGTTTGTTGACACTGATAACGGGCTGTAGCCATATGGAAAAAATTCATATGCTAGAAGAAAATAAACCCGTCCTTTCTACTAAGCTGAACATCCATCAGCCTACATCGATCATTGTTCCTGTCACTATCTCCGGTAAAGAATATCAATTCTTGCTGGATACTGGCGCCAGTTATACCTTCATCGATAATAAACTGGCAAAAACGCTGACACAAACCACACCAGAATCAAAAATACCGGTTACATTCCACCGTATGTTGTCCGATGGACTACTTACAACCAGTGAAAAACGCTTACACAAAGCTGACCTAGCATTATGGCAACCCCTGGCGATTACTCTCGGTAATCATACGGTACCGGGCTCCGATCCCTGGATTGGCATTGACATGAGTCTCTTTAATCAGTCCATTGGTCAGGAGCTGGATGGTATTCTCGGAATTGACACTTTTCGTCAGTTAAACTGGGAAATAAATAACCTGAATCACACATTGACAGTATGGCGCCATGCACCTTCAATCCTAAATTATCAACAATGTGAACCTTACAGTGATAGCTACGGCAAATCTCCCGCAATCCAAGTTTCTAATGTCGTTTTTAATATAGATACCGGGGCCGATTACAGCTATGTTTCTCAGGAATTTATTGCATATCTGAAAAAAGAGCATAAAGATAAAATTTCTGAAGGAACCAGTGTCAAATACGCCTCCGCCAGTGGTCTTGATAGTAGTAAAGAGTATCTAATTGATGGCTTTTATTTACAGCAACTGCCAGTGGGTCGTCTGAGAATTGGCGAAAATAAAAATGATCAATACAATCTTGGTATGAGTTTCTTCTCGCGTTTTGATGATTATCTGTTTATCCCAAACAAAATGCTGCTCTGTTTTAACGCCAAAAATTTCACCCGTTATGACAACCCACTACTTCGCACGATTGCAATCCGCTATTTTAATAACAAAGTAGAAATATTTTACAACGATCCCAAAGATATTGAAAAATTTGGGTTAAAGAACGGTGATATTGTACTGGAAGTTAATGGCCAACAAGCTCTTCCTAAGGATATCACCTATCTTCGTAATCAGTTGTCAGAAACACCATCGGGTAAATTAACCATAAAAATTGAACGAAATCACACCCAGAAAATCATTACCATTTAATAAGGCCATTTATAGAGGGAGAACCTTTATCTCCCTCTATAAACTTATTCTTCAATTTGGTATTTATTCTGTTTATACCCTTCATCTTTCAAGCTGCTGCTTTGTTGGCTGCTTTCACTCACCCCAGTCACATAGTTATCTATGCTCCTGGGGATTCGTTCACTTGCCGCCTCGCTGCAACTCGAAATCTATTAGGTATACAAGCAAGATATGTTTAAGAAATAAAGGGGAAAGCGGCTGTTAACCTTTTGGCTTTGTACTGAAATCAAATAGATCTGTCAGCTCAATCTGCAAACCACTCGCAATAATATTGATGATTTCCAGCGTAGGATTTCTAACCCCACGCTCAATACCACTGATATACGTCCGATCAATGCCACATTTATCGGCAAAAGCTTCCTGAGACATGCCAGACGATTGCCTGAGATACCTAACTCTTTGTCCAAAAAGGAATTTTACAGCGTTTGGCTTTTTCATCCGATAAGTATCGAATTATGTTACTTATCAGACCACGGACTATGAGTCACTTTTTGCGGTAAGTTATGTTATCATATGTGACTTATAGTCTACCATGTAACGATTTACCTTTTCATATCAAAGTCATCCGTAATGTAGAGGATTAACAATGAAAAATCAGGACTGGCACCCAGCAGACATCATAGCAGAGCTGAAAAAACGGGGCACATCGTTAGCAGCCGTTTCAAGGGAGGCGGGGTTAGCATCATCTACCCTTGCTAATACCCTGCAACGCCGCTGGCCTAAAGGTCAACAGCTTATTGCCGAAGCTTTAGATTGCGATCCCGCTGAAATATGGCCTTCGAGGTACACAAAGTAAGTGGCTGTAGAGCAAAACGGAGTAGTTTATCAATAAGATAAGCTGCTCCGATCTACTTTATACTTAAAGGATGTTTTTGAGGTGTGCTATGAAGCATAGAGTTAACGTAACCGTTGATAAAGAAAATTATCTGATCCTGAGTTCAGCCGGTGTAAATATTTCAGGTTTTGTTAATGAAGCCATGACCAGAGAAACTCAACTAATCAAAGCTGAAAGTTGGAAAGCAGATAATCGCAAAGGAATGGAAGAGGTTGCCCAATTTATTAAACAAAATGCAATGCACCAATTAAAGTCAACCAACTCTTTTTCTCTACATTAAAATCAAACAGATCTTTTAATTCAATCTGTAAACCGCTGGCAATAACATTGATAACTTCAAGCGTGGGATTCCTGACGCCGCGTTCAATGCCACTGATATAAGTGCGATCAAGCCCACATTTATCGGCAAAAGCTTCCTGGGACATACCAGATGCTATTCTGATATATCTAACTCTTTGTCCAAAAATGGATTTTATAGTATTAGGTTTTTTCATTCGATAAGTATCGAACGATGTTACTTATCAAACCACGGACTATAAGTCACGTTTTCCTGTAACTCATGTTACTAATATGACTTACCGCAAAAATACGATGAATGATGTTTTTAATAACCACGTGATCAATAACTGGGAGGATTAAAAAGTTCAACATCATGGCACAAAAGGCATATATAGCTTCTCTTATCATTGACTTCCTTGATCTCTATAAACACTATCGCCTTTGTCTGGAGAGGCACCAAACAAACATAACGTTACAAACTAAAAATATGAAAAATTTTTAAAAATATTAATTAAATTAATTTATTTTATCAATAAATTTGCCAATCTGGTCGCAGATATTTCTTTTCTTAACCTTCATTTATTAAACACGACTTTTACGCATATAAGCCGCCAATACAGTACGTTCTGACTGCTCCAGATAGCTTTTTAACACAGTGGCCGCACTCTCTGGCTCACCTTTCTCAAGTAGCGCCAAAATATGGGCATTCTGATCAATATAGGGGGCATAAAAAAGTTCAGGATCATTCAGATAACCAAAAGCCAGACGCAATTCCGCAGAAATATACCCATAGAATGTTATCAGCCGTTCACTGTCAGTCAGTTCAACAATAGCGGAATGAAATGCCATATTTGCGGTTCCAACGCCGATCCAGTCCTGAGTATCACGACACTGTTTAGCCACTTCGATAGCACTACGCATGTGTTCAACCGCAGGATGCATAGGATAAGATTGCTCCAATGCTTGACATTCAATAAGCCGCCGGACCCGATAAATATCGATAATAGAGGCGATACTCGGTGTGGAGACAAAAACACCACGGTTAGGTTCATATTGCAGTAACCCTTCCTGAGTCAGTACCCGGAAAACCTCACGTAATGTATTACGCGATATCTCAAGTTGTTCGCTCAGAGCCGCTTCTGATAGTCGTTGACCAGGTGATAGCTCTCCAATAATCAGTTTCTGCCGGATAATATCTGTAATTTTTTCACTTAACGTCTTAGGAGCGGAATTATCTTTTTTCATAATGATTAGTTGAAAGGCAGATCAAATGTAGTAAACCCGACCACAAGTTCCCGGTCGTAAAGAAATAAGGATGGCAGGCATCTTCACACATTCACCTACTGCCAGCAAGCATAGGGATCTGACCCACTTACCGTTTTACACGCCAGAAGGATTATTGCCTCATGATGGTGCATTCAGCGCACCGCCATAGAGCATAACTATCGTAAAAAGTGATCTACGTTTCATTTTTATGATTAAAAAATAATTTTATTTGCCTATTCTTTCGCCTCATTTTATTTATTGTTCAACAATATAAAAACAATACTTTAACAATAAATGCAAATTATCCAACGATGGTACGCATATTGCTTAGATATAAATTTATCCACCACACAGGAATTCAGCCTATGACAACACAGCAAGCAACCGCGATTTTTATCTACCGAGGTGACACAACATGCAACAGATTGTGAATCTATGGCCGTTGATTGGCATCGCGGTTATTGTCGTGGGTTTTTTACTCAGGTTTAACCCGGTATTGGTGGTGATTGTCGCAGGGATCATCACTGGGCTAGCAGCACATATGCCGATCACGGCGATTCTGGAAAAGCTAGGTTCCGGCTTCCTTAATACCCGAAATTTGCCACTCATTTTGCTGTTACCACTGGCAACTATCGGCCTTTTGGAACGGCACGGTTTAAAAGAGCGAGCTCAAACCTGGATTAGTAATATTAAAACAGCAACTGCCGGGCGTTTGCTGATCATCTATCTGTTCATTCGTGAAATAACCGCTGCGCTCGGGTTGACCAGTTTAGGAGGACACCCGCAAATGGTGCGTCCATTGCTGGCACCAATGGTAGAAGGGGCCACGGAAAACCGTCATCATGACCTACCTGACGATGTACGCTACCGCCTGCGGGCCATGTCGGCGGCAACCGACAATGTTGGCCTGTTCTTCGGTGAGGATATTTTCGTCGCCTTTGGTGCAATCATCTTTATGCATAACTTTATGCTAGAGTCTGGCGGCATCCAAACGGAACCGCTACATATCGCTATGTGGGGGATCCCTACCGCCATCTGTGCCTTCCTAATCCACGCTTTCCGCTTGTCTCGTCTTGACCACCAGATCGCTACCAAATTGGCAGCACTGAATGGTATGGACAAAAATCGAAGGAAGGTGGGGTAATGTTTCAGCAACAGTATCTTTATTGGCTGGCAGGCGTAGTTCTGCTGGCCGTAGCGGTGATGTCCTGGCGTGATCACGCCAACCCTCGCCGCCTGACCACCAGCTTGTTCTGGGCGCTATATGGCATCGTGTTTCTGGTAGGCAACTGGAGCTATCGCGTAATAGCACTATGGGCAGACAACGAAGCCGAGGCCCAAAAAATGCTGCATATCAGTGTAGGGCTGATCGTCGTATTGATGGCACTGACGGCAGGTTTTGGCGGTGTGCGATTGGGTAGCTACCACCAACGCACACCTCAGCAACGGCAAGAAAGTGCCTCCCGTTTGGGTAATCGTCTATTTCTTCCCGCACTGGCAATCCCTATCGTCACCGTGATAGGCGTATTACTGTTTAACCACGTCCCTGGGTTACAACAAGCACTGTTCGGTACCGGCAATCATGCCACGCTGGTAACGCTGTTTTCCATGACAGTAGGCTGCTTAGTCGGATATGGCGTTGCATTGAGAATGACGCGAGAAGGCGTAGCTCAATCAACCCAAGAAGCGCGTCGCCTGCTGGACGCTATCGGCTGGGCGTTTATCCTGCCACAGATATTAGCGACGCTAGGGCTATTATTTACCGTAGCCGGTGTCGGTACTGCAATTTCTCACCTGACTGAGTATTATTTAGCGGTGGATAACCGATTGATCGCGGTGGCGACATATGTACTCGGAATGGCGTTATTAACCATGATAATGGGCAATGCTTTCGCCGCGTTCCCGATTGTTACCGCAGGGATCGGCATTCCTATTCTGGTACTGCAACATGGCGGCAATCCAGCGGTTATGGCCGCCATCGGCATGTTCTCAGGCTATTGCGGTACACTGATGACCCCAATGGCCGCAAACTTCAATATCGTTCCTGCCGCACTGCTGGAATTACCAAACCGTAATGCGGTCATTAAAGCACAAATCCCCACTGGAATAGCGCTGCTGATTGTCAATGTTTTTCTGCTCTATTTTTTGATGTTTTTATAAGGAGATCCCATGAAAACCGTTCTAATTACCGCTTTTGAACCTTTTGATGGTGAAACCATCAATCCATCGTGGGAGGCAGTCAGGCAATTGCAAAACCAACAGCTATCTGGAGCGCATATTGAAACACGCCAGCTCCCATGTGTATTCAATACTTCTCTCACTTGCCTGTACGCCGCCATTGATGAGATACAACCTGAACTGGTCATTGCTGTGGGGCAGGCAGGAGGCAGGCCGGATATCACGGTGGAACGCATAGCGATTAACATCAACGATGCACGTATTCCCGATAATCAAGGCAATCAGCCCATTGATACCCCTATCGTAACAACCGGACCGGCTGCCTATTTCGCCACCTTGCCGATTAAAGCGATCGTCAGTGGCCTGCAAACTGCGGGAATCCCCGCTTCGATTTCACAGAGTGCCGGTACCTATGTCTGCAACCATGTCATGTATGGCCTACTTCACCATCTGGCACTGACTTATCCCAAAGTACGCGGTGGATTTATCCATATTCCCTACTTACCTGAACAGGCGGTAAAACACCCGGGGACACCCAGCATGGCTCTGGAAACAATAACAACAGCACTGAAAATCGCTATTCATCAAGCATTAGAAAACAGTGAGGACATTGTTACTAGCGGAGGAACGACTCATTGATTCAGCATCCATCGGCGTAGCGGAAATTGCCTATCTGTAGCACTGATAAGCATCCTGAATTTTTTACTCCTTTTTTGAATATCACTTTATTGGGGTCATGACTATGAACATTATTGATTTAAACAGCGATCTTGGCGAAAGCTTTGGTCAATGGAAAATGGGCGACGATAACGCCATGCTGAGCATTGTCACCAGCGCCAATGTAGCGTGTGGATTTCATGCTGGTGATCCCGCCGGGATCCTGCAAACCTTAAAATCCGCCCATAAAAATCAGGTAGTGATTGGTGCTCATGTGTCTTATCCAGATCTTGTCGGATTTGGTCGCCGCAATATGGATATCTCCAGTAATGAGCTGATCGCGGATGTTATTTACCAGATTGGCGCGTTGAAAGGTCTGGCTGCGGCGGCAGGAACCACCGTAAGTTATGTTAAACCGCATGGTGCACTGTATAACACCATTGCCCATGATGAATACCAAGCCCTTGCCGTCATTACCGCAATTCGCGAAGTGGATGATAATTTAGCGCTGGTTGGATTAGCCGGTTCGAAAATATTGGATTTAGCGAGGGAAAAAGGGTTACGAACTGTCGCGGAAGCCTTTGCTGACAGAGCTTACACTCCACAAGGCACGCTAGTTTCTCGCCGGGAAAAAGGGGCGGTACTTCATGACGCTAATGTCGTTGCCCGGCGCATGCTGCAATTGGTGACAGAAGGGGGAGTTGAAGCCATTGATGGCAGTTTTACCCGTATTCAGGCGGATTCCATTTGTGTTCATGGCGATAGCCCAGACGCGGTAGAAATGGCACGTCAGGTGAAACTAACCCTGCAACAAGCCGGGATCACCGTATGCTCCTTTATTTAAGCAAAGTAATATTTAAGCAAAGTAGTATTTATTTAAGCAAAGTAGTATTTAAGCGCTTATCATGCCCAGGAGTACCTAGTGCGTTTTTTACCTGTTAATTTAGATGCCATTATTGTCGAGCTTCATGATCTGAATGAAACACTGGCGCTATTTGATTCACTTAATGCCTGCCCCATTGCAGGCATAGAAGAAATTATTCCGGCGGCCAGAACACTGTTAATTCAATTTCGTCCCAACGTTGTTTCCACCGACAAACTTGCCAGAGAAATCAATGGTCGCAACCTGAATACACTGGATAGGACAACAGGAAAACTCGTTGAAATCCCGGTGCATTACCATGGTGAAGATCTGGCGGAAGTGGCAGAAATCCTCGGCATCACCACTCAGGAAGTTATTCAGCGACATACAGAAAGTGAGTACACCGTTGCTTTTACCGGATTTGCCCCCGGATTTGCCTATTTAGTCACAGATTCAGATCGTTTACATGTTCCTCGCCGGATGGCGCCAAGAACCCGCATTCCTGCGGGTTCCGTCGGGCTGGCCGGAGAATTCAGTGGGATATATCCTCAAGCCAGTCCGGGAGGATGGCAAATCATCGGCACCACGCCAGAGCGCATGTGGGATCTCTCTCGTTCTCCCCCTTCCCTGTTACAACCCGGTTTCCGGGTACGTTTCAGAGATCAACGCAAAGGCGCAACAATTACTATCACTAAACCCGAAACCCCGGTTGCGCCCATAGAGGACGTTCTATCTTCACAGGTTGATAAACACTCCTCACTGGAAATCCTAACCACTGGAATACAAACACTTTTTCAGGATTTAGGGCGTTCAGGGCAGGCTAGTTTAGGTATTTCCGCTGCCGGTGCGCTGGATAAAACCGCGCTGAGAGGTGCAAACCGTATCGTCGGTAATCCTTCGGATAATGCATGTCTGGAAATTGTACAAGGAGGATTAAGCTTTATCTCTCATGGCAATGTCATTATCGCGGTCACGGGTGCTAACTGCCCAATCACTGTTCAAACAGCATCTGGCCGCAAGTTTCAGACTGATGGCTATCAGCCTGTCGATCTGAGTGAAGGTGATAAAGTGACGCTAGGAACACCCAAAGCGGGAGTGCGTTCTTATTTGGCAGTGCGTGGCGGTTTTGCCAAGCAACCGATTCTCTCCAGCCTCTCTTACGATACGTTGGCACACATTGGTCCTATGCCAATCGCTATAGGCGATACTTTGGATATTCTTACTGTCACGCAGGGTTCCGCTGTATCAATGGATGAAAGCCCGGCTTTTAATATGCCTACCTCTGACGATATCGTTACATTGGATATCATTCTGGGACCACGCACTGACTGGTTCACCACAGAAGCGCTATCCCTGCTAAAAAGCCAACTTTGGCAAGTCACACCACAATCTAATCGAGTCGGTATTCGCCTGTATGGCGACACACCATTATCGCGTCTTAATCATAAAGAGTTACCGAGTGAGGGAACGACCACTGGCGCAATTCAGGTTCCCGCCAGTGGTCAACCGGTGCTGTTTTTAGCAGATCACCCTTTGACCGGTGGCTATCCAGTCATTGGTTCCGTTGCCAACTATCATCTCGATCTTGCGGGACAAATTCCTGTCAATGCTCGTATCCGCTTCAACCCAATCACTGAATTTCACGAAATAAAAGAGAGTGATTGCCGCTCATGAGTACCGTAATGACCATGAATAATAAAAACCATCCCATGAAAAAAGTTTTGATCGCTAACCGTGGTGAAATCGCCGTCCGTATCATCCGTGCCTGCCGGGATTATGGTTTACAATCTATCGCCGTCTACGCTGATTCGGACATCCATGCACAACATGTACAATTGGCTGATGAGGCTTATAGTTTAGGCGGAAACAGCCCCGCTGATACCTATCTTAATATTCCCCAATTATTGGATATTGCGAAACGTTCAGGTGCCGACATGGTACATCCCGGATACGGATTTCTGGCTGAACGGGCAGAATTTGCCCGTGCAGTTATTAATGCAGGGTTGATCTGGGTTGGTCCTGAATCAGAGACAATTGATATTTTGGGTGACAAAGTTAAAGCACGCAAAATTGCCCAACACGTAGGTGCACCGCAGGTTTCAGGTACGGAAGAACCGGTGAAAAACGCGGAGGAAGCTCTGACGTTTGCCGAACAATATGGCCTGCCAATTGCAATTAAAGCAGCATATGGCGGTGGTGGGCGTGGCATGAAGGTGGCATGGCGGCTCGATGAAGTCACTGAACTCTACAATTCGGCTGTTCGTGAAGCAACAGCGGCCTTTGGTCGTGGAGAATGTTTCATTGAACAGTTCCTGGATAAACCTCGTCATATTGAAGCGCAAATTCTGGCTGATAAACATGGCAATGTAGTGGTCCTTGGCACACGTGATTGTTCACTGCAACGGCGTAACCAAAAATTGGTGGAAGAAGCACCGGCCCCATTTTTGACCGAATATCAGCGCCAACGTATTCATCAAGCGGCACGGGATATTTGCGTCGCAGCCCATTATATCGGAGCCGGTACCGTGGAATTTCTCCTCAGTGCAGACGGCACGATTTCTTTTCTAGAAGTGAATACTCGCTTGCAGGTCGAACATCCCGTCACTGAAGAAACCACGGGGATCGACATTGTGATAGAACAATTCCGCATTGCTGAAGGTAAACCTTTATCATTGACCTCAACACCCATTCCCTTCGGCCATTCTTTTGAGTTCCGTATTAACGCAGAGGATGCCGGTAAAGGATTTTTACCGACGCCCGGAACCGTGACAGTCTTTTCTCCCCCTTCCGGCCCAGGCATAAGATTGGATTCTGGTGTTACAGCAGGTTCCACCATTCCTGACACCTTTGATTCGCTGATGGCTAAGCTGATTGTCACCGGAGCAACCCGCCAACAAGCTATTGCCCGGGCGCAACGTGCATTACAGGAATTCAGCATTGAAGGCGTTGCATCAGTATTGCCTTTTCATCGGGCAGTGATGGAACATCCTGATTTTATTTCCGATGACACATTTAACGTCCATACACGTTGGATCGAAACTGACTTTATCAATGATATAAAAATATCTCCGCGCCAGAAAATCCATCATCAAGAAAAGGTAACACGCACTTTTATTGAAATTAATGGCCGTCGGCATGAACTGGGGCTACCTGCCGAATTATTAAAAGGGCTTTCATTGCCTGATTCTGGGCAAAATTCCATCACTGAAAACAAAAATAGTGAAATAGAGAGGACAATAACAGCACCTAATCCTGTCTCAGCACCAATATCTGGCGTTTTACAATCCTGGTATGTGCAGGAAGGTGATGAAATTAAACAAGGTGATGCCATCGCTGTCATGGAAGCAATGAAAATGGAAACGCAACTTACCGCACATCGTTCTGGGAAAATTACCCTCTATGCAGAAGAAGGCGGTTATCAACAGGCAGGAAATGTACTGGCAAGTATTAACGATGATTAATAATGATATCCCCTTCATCTTTCAAGCTGCTGCTTTGTTGGCTGCTTTCACTCACCCCAGTCACATCGTTATCTATGCTCCTGGGGATTCATTCACTTGCCGCCGCGCTGCAACTCGAAATCTATTAGGTATAATAATCGCCAAATTAGTCACAATTAATTGGCTAATTTGACACATAAATTCACATTACCCAATACAATATCAAATTGTGCGGATAATTTCCGTACAATTATTTCCGTACAATTTTAATGAAGAGATCAAAATTAAAGTAAACGTAATAGTTAAAAAAACTAATTAAACCCTTTATGAATAGGAAAAAATAACTATTAATGGCAATGATTTTAATCATTCGTTAATATTGATAATAAGATAAATAAGCCATCATACGATTTAACACTTGTTTATGTGTTGGATTCAATCAACTATTAGTAAAACTCTTTCGTTTTTATCCAGAATAAATGTTTTTAATATCATATGTTTCAATTGAAGATTGAGGAACTATTAAAATCAGTAATAAACATGAAAAGATTTCAACAAAATAGAAAGTAAAGATAACATCATTTACTAATGATTATTAAGTGATAACAGCCATATATATTCATCCAGTAAATGACAAACAACATGATAATTTTAGGCTATCTTTACCTATATTTAAACAATTAAGAAATCATTAACTCATTATAAATTACCGCTTATAAATAGTGTATGGATTTATTTTCTACATTTGACCATATAAATACATTTACCAAACAAAAAATAAAGTTAAAAATATCATCCCATATCAATTAGATACAAATAAAATCTCACAAGAATAAATCAATAAAAATGTTATAAGCCATATACTATACATGTTG
>NZ_NMQR01000079.1 GCF_003545805.1 Photorhabdus sp. CRCIA-P01
CTTAATAGCTTAATAGCTTAATAGCTTAATAGCTTAATAGCTTAATAGCTTAATAGCTTAATAGCTTAATAGCTTAATAGCTTAATAGCTTAATAGCTTAATAGCTTAATAGCTTAATAGCTTAATAGCTTAATAGCTTAATAGCTTAATAGCTTAATAGCTTAATAGCTTAATAGCTTAATAGCTTAATAGCTTAATAGCTATGATGACAACCCTTTATTTAAAAAAAAGCTATTTTTTCGCACCTTATAAAATCCCAGATAGCATATTGTCGGTTAATTGAATTTCTCTAATGGCTAATAATATATTATTAGATCATCTATGGTGAAAAACATTCAAATATTAACGGAGAGCTAAAATAGATTGTAAAAACAACAATGTCAATTAATTTTAGCATTAAAGACATAAAAAGAGGCATGGCTTAAATCAAAGCAAGTTTAAACGAATGTATTTAAAATACCACTATTTTGCATGATAAATGCAAAATAATAACGCTTAAAATAATCCGACTCGTATTCGGTTAAATCATTTATTTAAGAATTTTGTCATGCCAATTTTCTATAATCGATAATTTAATTGGTTTACAACAGAGTTTATTACCAGGTTAAAAACGTTATTAAAGCCAGTTACTTGGGTAAATAGATTGTCTGATTAATCTATTCACATTCTTATTTATCATCTTCTACAAATAGCTTTATGATGGGCAAGTTTCAGGCTATTATTAAAATCATTATTTTAATTATTGGTTCTCACTGGTATAAAGTTTTAACACTCTTTTTTACCACTTTTAACCTCTGATTTCTGTTAAATTTAATTATCATGGAATATCGTATTTTGCGTTTAACCCGCGTTTAATCATACCTGCTTTTTATCTTTACTGATTATAATAATCACTTATTCGATTGATTATTTATTCTTTTTTATCCACGATTCCCAAACGAGCATTAACACTGACTCTGTAGCGGTTTTTTCAGGCCATTTTTTGCTTTAATAATCAAAGGATTGAGCGATTGACTTCCCCGAACAACAAACGAACCACCATACTGTGAGACCTGTTGAAAATACTGAAAAGCGATATAACCCGCCTCCGCCAAGAGTAAATGGTCACGTAAAGTTTCTGAGGCGGGCAGGTAAGTGCGCTCAGAGGCAGTATCTGCCGTGATGGTCATCTCGATGGGGGCCAGAGTGAATAAAGACATCGTCATATGGCATTCAACCTCGGCTAACGAAGGGCTGAACCGATAGGCAAACGTCTTCGCTAACGGACATACGTCACGTGCGGGGGTCCACTAAAGCATTTGGGAGGGTTTAAATTTCCCGCCAAGCTTGCAGCCGAAACTCATACCCGCAGTCCTGACAACGAATTTTCGGATTATCCGGGCAGACGACGATAAATCCCACGGCATCCACATTCGAAGACTGACAGCAAAGACAATGAACCCCCTGTCTTCCAAGGGTAAATCCAGCCATATACCGTGGGTACGGCGTAATAGGCTGATCACCGAGTTCATCCAACAGCGGTTGCAGCCGTTTACGGTAGAAATTAAATACCTCTATCTTTCTGAGCTTACCGATCGCCGAAGCATGTGTAGGCCGCCACTGTACCCACAATAAAACCAGCGTGGCATACAACCGATAATAATATCGCCTTTGCAAATTATAAAATAATGAGCCCACGCTGGCAGCGAACGTCTTATCGCAGAACTGACAGTAATATTCATCCCGATGAGCGGTTGTCACATGCCGGTTCCCGCACCGGGGACATTCATACACCCCACCCAACGTCGGATTTTGCTCATCCAGACGATCAGCTAATGCCCGGAGTACCGGCTCTCTTTGCCAGACACATCTCAAATGCTGGTATTGCGCTTGCGTGGTATGCGCAAACAAGCGCCGGAACCAGTCCGGCTCAGACACCTGGTCGTTCGGTGTTTTCTCGGCAAACGGATCAACCCCCTTAGGTATATCAGGATACATTACAAACTGATGCTGGCACGCCTCACAGTGAACCATGGGATTGCCCGCCGGCATTTCCTCGACGTAGTTCAGCCGCGATGATTGACACGCCGGACAGTGTATCCCTTGTTGACCCGGCGAAAATCCCAGCAGATAACGGGGATACGGTGTCACCGGACGGCCACTCGTCAACACCAGAACCGGTGCCAATCGTTGGCGATAACGTTCCCACGTAGACTTTTTATGACAGTGGCTTATGCGTATAGCGTTTTCAATACACCAGCAGCCCCATAGCGTGACCAGGACTGCATATAGACGAACATGCAGGTGATGATCGATCAGATGAAATGGCGTATCGAAATAGTCAGCGTGGTCACACTGGCAGGAATGACAATAGTACACCTGATGTGTATGTTTCGTCGGTTTTACGGCCTGCTTTTCCTGGCTGCCTCTGAGATGATATTTATCGAGTTCCGCGACCCGTTCACGCAACACCGGCTCACGCTGCCAGATTTGACATACCAGGGCATATTCCTTTGCATCCAGATGAGAGAAAGCGCGCGGATACCAGTCAGGCAACGACAAAACGTCAACAACATTGTTCATAGATAAAAAAATCCTTATAGTTCATTGGGGTGACTAAAATTAACAAGAGGATGGGTGAGCAGTGCATAACGATTGAGTAATTGATTAAAACGGGTGTCAATTTGCTGACACAATGCCGGGGAGACCGTACCACTTTTTTGTTGTTCGGCCAGTTGGCGCAGCAACTCTTCCAAGGGCGGTGTACTGAGCAACGGCTGCCGGATGCCAAACACCATCGATTTCAGTTCAGAACCGGTGAGATAACGACCACGTTTTTCATCCAAAGCGTCGAGTCGTTCAGCCAGTTGTTGCAGACGTAATTTCGCCAGATGGTAATTTTCCAGCGCCTGCATCGGTAATGCATTGGCTTCACGCTGATGTAACCACCCATTGTCCATCTCCTGCACCGTTTGGCTGGCCGGCCATAATGTTCGCAGTTGGTGTAATAGCTGCGCCCCATACGTCAATCGCCACAACACAGGCAAGCCATCCAAACTTGCCAGTTGCGCCCGACTGGCCGCCAGCGTTTCCTCCTGCAACTGATTCAACAACACTGCGTTGTCCGGGTGGCGTAACTCGGCAAGTTGTGCGGGGAGCAAGGTCCGCGGCAAAGGCTGCGTGGTTACTTGCAATGCCTGTGCCAGCGGCGGCGCCTGTCGCATACCTTTTACCCACCCAATACCGGTCACTGTCAGTGCGCATAACACGACACCCGCCACAAAACCGTGCCCGACTTTCCAACGAGAGGAGGTTAAAGCCCGGACCACTTTAATCTGCGGTTGTACGGACGACATGGTTTCCTGTGCCACATACATCAGTTGTGGCTGAGATTGTTCCGCGGACACCAAAATAGTCGTGTCCTCAATAGACGATACAGAGGCAGGAGATAGGGATACAGCCCCCTTTTCCTGTTCCAGACTCTCCAATCGCCGCGCACTGTTGTGAAACTGTACCCGGAGGTTGTCGAGTTTGCTCACATGTTTCAGTTCCAGACGTTGAAGGACTTCGCACAGATGCGCCAGCACCTTTTCCGTGCGATAAATTAGCGGCAGGTCGATATAAGAGAAAACACAGGTCCGCAATACCTGTTGCAGACGGACAACCAACCAGGCAAATATCTCAACCCGCACATGAGTCGGTTGAGGCCAGAATTGTGACCACTGATGGCTCACTAACCCATCAATCAGTGCCAATCCTTCATCAATACCGGCTAATCCGGCACGCTGTGCGCGGGCCAATGTGTACCAGGCCGCACTTTGCAGCTCTACGCCATTTAAGCGAAATAATGTCAGACACAGCTGCTCAACCCTGGCCCAGTCAACATCTGGCCGGGCCGGATGGCTCAGTTTGCTCATTTCTTCTTTCAATGCACTAAATTCAGGCAGTGCACGCGGGTCATCCCCCGTATGTACGGTGTAACCGGATGAGATTGCGGCCATAACATGTAGCCTCTGTTGCGTGATTAATACAGGCCAGAAAGGCAAACCCAAATAGCCTGATGAAACAAAAAATTAATCTATACGCCCTTGCTGGCGTAAATGGCGGATCAAGACTTGCCCTTCCGGCACAAACTCCGTGCTAAAACGCACCAGTCCCACGCCTTTCAATTCCGCCTTGATGTCATAACGCAGATGTGCCGGTTCAAGCTGCGGCAGTAATGTCACCCGGACCTGCTTCAAACGCGGTTCATAAGTCAATAGCGTATGTTCGATAGTCGTGATCAAACGCTGTGATGATGCCGGTAACGCTTGCAGGATAGTGTTGAGATCAGGCAGGCCGTAATCCGGTAAATGGGCGAGCGAACCCGCACGGCTGTTGAGGATGCGTTGCATATTGTTCAACACCGATAAAATCACCTGATCCCGCGGGCTGATCTGATCGATATCCAGCCCCCCGTTAAAGTGACGTGTCAACATTTCGTAAAGTGAAGGTCTCAACTGTTTCATCGGTTACTCCTTCATCGAATCCAGTGTCAATGTGCCGTTACCCAATTCGATAGTGCGCGGTTTATCTGCCGCCAGTTCATCACGCCTGATCACCCGTCGCCAATCATTATTAGTCACATCCGGTGTATGGAACATGCCCACCACTGCTACAAACCGCGCCGCTTTTTCCATCGGCATATCCAGCGCCACACTGCCCCCCGGCGCCACTCGGATATCCCGCTGGGCCAGTCTGTCCGCCTTGAGTGCCTCATTGTCACCACTCAACAGATCGGCGTAACTGGCGTGTTCAAAGGCTTTATTGTCTTTCAGCTGATAGACACGCACCACTGTACTGAGCGGGGTTTGCGCATCATTGGTGTTGAGCGCACTGCGGGCATTAAAATCCAGATGCAGTGTCTTCACCTGCTTATAGAAAATGGATTGAGTCATGGCGACCGTGCCGTCGGTTATCGTCTGTGTCAGACCGCACCCCGCTAACCCTGCGGCCGCCAGCCACACCATGCTCCCCATCAGGACCGATTTAAAATTGATAACCGCCATTTTCGGCCTCCCGATATTGATAATCAGACAATAACCCTTGATAGTGACCCAGATTGATCGTCACCCAACCTGAAACAGCCTGTCCGCCCGGTTTTAACCCCAGTACACCCGTGCGCCCTAACCGAACACGCTGTTTTCCCAACTGAGCCGGCGGCAATAGCCGTTTAGGTAACGTAAGATGCAATCGCACACCGCAACGCCAGCCCAGATAAACCCGCAATAGCACCAACAGATCGGTATGCAGTTCTCTCTGCGGTAACCAACCCTGAGCCTCTTCAGCATCATCAGTATAAAGCGCCAGTACCATCTGACTGTTAACATCCGTCCCCATCTTCCCCAACACCGGACGTTGAGAGAGCTGAACCGGAAGGTGACGGTTCAAACGAGCCGGTTGCGTCAGCCGCACCCGCCGGCGATCATGCGGAGTAACTTTCGCCTGCGTCAACGGCGCCAACAGCCTGACCAACTCAATCACCCCTTCGGCGGTCCGGGTTGGCAACCGCATGGTGCCGAGCAGGGCAAGAAAGCGAGAAACCGGTGTCGCAACCTGTTGCTGACTCCCCGGTATGCCTAAGCCAATCAGCCCAAGCAAGCACTGTGATGTCTCATCTTTTCCCCCGGGCTGATAAGTGGCCGGATAGGAATATTTACGCCAGATGCGGTAATACTGGGTCATCATCCGATGATTAAAAATATCCAAAAAGTCTGTCACACCTTCATAGCCTTCACACCGCAGGACAATATCGTCCAGATAAACCGTCGGGAGCGGTGAATCCACACCGTACAGGCCCAGAAACGTAGTACGCACTGTCGGGGGCTGCTCCCGTTGTGTCTCATCCCATTCTGCATTTCTCAGTTCGCTGGCGGGAAAATCCGTCCCGGGATGAGGTCGGAAACGTATCGGATCATCATCAGGGGAAAGGGTACTGCCCAGAGGCGGACGCTCATCCCGCCGACTTTCCAGCAACTGGCAAAAACGATAAAAGTTAAAACCAGAAATGTCTGGCGCCAGTTGTTGGACTAACCGGGAATACGCGGATTGTGATTTTCTTTCCATCGCAAACATGTCTCCGAAGGTTGCAGGATCAGGGTCAACTGGTTAAACAGATGAATATCGCTATACAGCGAAAAGAAACGGTTCAGCATCTCACCGAACAAAAAAATATCGCCCTCGCCGGAGAAACCGCTACGGTTAAGGACAATCTCAATATCAACCCCCCGGAGCAAAAAGCCTTTCTCAAAACGCTGGATCACGCTGTGTTTCACCCCGACAATGGCATCCAGACGACGGCAGTTCATCTCGTCATGAGTCCAGTTATAAAGCCCCAGCGTACCGCGCAGCACCTCCGGGTTATCCATCATGCTAAGAAAGTTGGAGCCGAGATGACTGAGTATCCGCCAGTGGAAACGGTCATTCGCCGGGGGATAACAAGGCAGCGTGGGTGAGCAGAGGTTTCTCACCCGCAGTTTGCCACCGGTAGATCGCAAGGTCTGTTCGAGTTGCGCATCACGCAATGCCTGACGGGGTAACTGGCCGTTGGTGCCCGTGATACGCAGCGATAACGTTTCATCATTAATCTCTGGGTCATTTTCAAACGATTCACCGCCGAGGATCAGCCAGGTATCATGCAAACCAGAAGGACTCGCACTGACACGCGTGTGATAGTAACGTTCCGGCGCTGTGCTACGCATGATACCCCCCCGATGGCGAAAGCTACTGAACGGCACAAAACGTTGGGCTTCACCCCGCCCGGAAGAGAGCACATCATCCACTGAGTAAATTTCGGTGTGACCATCCTGAATGCGCATCGGACGCAGTAAATACTCATGTTGCAGCCGCGAAATGGACATCGGATCGGCCTCGACATTAAACAGGTTGATCACCGGGACACAATGCAACCGGATATTCTCCGCCGAAAAGGGCAACTCAAACGGCCACAGTTCACTCAGTACGATATCCAGTTCAAACCACGGGGTACCGGCAGGAATATGCAATGTTTCTAGTCCATTGAGGGCCACAAACATAAATTTTTCACGGAAAGTAAAATATTCCATCAACAATTGATAACCACTGAACGCATTTTCCCCTTTGGGCCATAGCACATCGTCGTTATCAAACCCCATCGGTGAGAAAAAGCCCTCAAAATAGCGACGCTCCATCCCGGACAAACGTACATACATGTGCTGAGTTTGCCGGGTCAGCGCCAGATGCAGTGCAAAACTCACCGGACTGCCCGCTTTGAGGTACAAGGGCAGTCGCGTCAAATCAACTTTATTCCAATCCGCCAGTTGACCGCAGTCAAAACGCAAACGGATCACTGAACGTCCATCGATTTCATTTTGCAGCGTGGCCGAAGTGATGTGCAGCGGCGTGATGCACATATCACGGGTAGTACGGTAGTAGCATCGTGTCTGACTCGGTCCCACAGGCTGCGATACCACCTCAAACCCTTTGGCGATACTCTCACTGCTTTGCAAATCCTGATAATCCGGTGCCAGTTCCACAATGGAAAGTGAGGGAATAGTGCGCATATAATGCGGCCACAACAGGCTGACCAGCCCTTCCGTCAACTCCGGCAAACTGTCGTCGAGTTTCTGACGCATCCGGCCCATCAGGAAAGAGAAGCCTTCGAGTAACCGCTCCACATAGGGATCGAGATCCCGTTCGTCATCCAGATTAAGCATTGCGGCCCGATCCGGATGCGCTGATGCAAACTCTTTACCTGCCTCACGCAGATAGCGCATTTCCGCCTCGTAATAGCGGAGAATTAAATCATCCATCGCATTGTTCTCTTGATTGTTACAAAAATTCGGAGGAAGGGAACCTATACCCGTAAAATCAGCCACATAGCACAACCGCTCGGACCGGATCAATCGCCACCAAGCCCGCGAACAGCGTCTCCATGCGTTGGGCCATCCGCACCTTATCATGCTCACTGCGCTGGGCTTTCATCCGCAGCAACTTCAGCAGGCACGCTTTCACCTCAAACATCAGTTCCGGCTCCCATTCATCAAGACGGAGTGGCTCATCGGCATTCAGCTCGGTCAACAGATGCAGAGCGATTTCATTTTTGCCGTACTGCTCCGCCACGCGTGCCATCAACAGACGCCGTAGCCAACGGTGACGTGCCCCATTGATGCCCGGCAGTTGCCCCAACCACGACAACGCGGCATCAATGCCTTCACTGTCCGCCAGTTGCAGCGCTTCCGGCTCCAAAGCTAAAACGTCATCATCGCGCCGAGATTGAGCCGGCGAATGAGCAAACGACCAGTCCTCCTTAACATCATGAATCTGTTGAATTATCCAGCCGGAAGTCACTTCATCGGCAAAAGGGCTCCCATCGTCATATGCCAGGTTTTCCAACCCCGACAGCCGTTCAAGCAATATTCTCAGGTCCTGTTTAATGATCTCTCCCCAACCTTCATAGTCGCCACCTAGCTGATTCAAGGCCTGACAGAGATACCACTGTAAATCGAGCCAAAAATGATTAACCCCTTCCGCAAACATCCGCTCGGCCTGCTCCAACAGTTCATGCCAGCTTTGTTGCCGGTAGAGCCGTTTTAACAAGGCCCGGTATTCCTTACGGGGCGATAGCAGACGGGTACGCCCATCGCCATCCCGTGGCGGTAACTGATGCATGGTATCCCAGCGCACACTGCGCATCAGCCGAGCGGAAGAGAGCCAGCCCTGAGGCTGTTCACGCAGATAGCGCGCTAGTTCACGCGTCCGTTCCAGCAAGTCACGCCCGGATTGCACCGGATTCCATACCGGCGATTCCCTCGGGGTCGAGGTGGACGGGTTGCCTTGCATCAACGGTAACGGTGTCTGAGCGGTCATTTGCGGTACCGCTGCCATCCCCCCCGACTGCGCCAGCCGGGTTTCCAATATGCCCGCCAATCCGGTCAGCGAGGGACGAGCATCCTCATCCCAGGTAGCAAATACCTGTTCCAGTAACGCCAGCGACGCCAGAATGTGTTCGAAATCAATCCGATTGACTTCAGGATAAAGCGACAGACTGTCCTGAATTTTGGTTCCCATCAGCCATTCCAGCGCGACTTTACGACTACCGGCCCGACAAGGTAGCAACGCTTCACCAAAACGTTCGACCAATGCAGCCAACAACGCCAGCCCTTCTGCCAAACCACGTTCGCCCTCCTGATGCAGACGCGCCCACACGTAATAAGTCGCCACGCGGACATCTTTACATTCAGTGGTCAGCAGTTTTTGCGCCAGTTTACAGATAAGGGCGGTATCAATACCGCTGAGTTTATTGACCTCCTCCCGCATACGTTGAAAATCGTCGTTATAGGCCAGATCATCACCCGTGGGCGCTTCTGGACTGATGGGGAATAACCAGTTTTCCCACAATGCCGTACTTTCTCGCGCTTCGGCCAGCACCTCTCGCCCAGCAAAGTAGTTTGTTATCAGTTGTTGCAGCATGGTTTATTCCTCTTTCACACTGAATATCTGGGTCGGCAACCGGAACCCTTTCAGGGCCAGCAACGCCAGCGGACCTTTCCCGACTTCGGTACGTAATACCCAGGTCAGCGGCAATCCGTCCGGCGCAGTCAACGTCAGCCGGTAACGACTGCCGTCCAGCGCGGTCACCTTCGCCTGCGCTAACCACCGCATTAATCCCCACGTCCCCGGATAATCGCCAAACACTCTCGCCCCGGTGTTCACACTCGTCCACGTCAGCACCACGCCGGGGTTATCACTGTCCCCCGGCCAACGTAAACGCTGCCAGCTCTCCATCTGGTTAAAGTAACGCAACCTTTGCCCGTCTATCGTCAGGTCCGTTTCCGCCACATCACGCACCGGTTTCGCCCGCAGTTCAAACCGTATTCCCTCGCTGCCGTTAGCAAACAGCACATCCGATAACTGACTCAGTTGATTTATCGCCGTCAAAAACGCCGGGTTAATATGCAGCCCCTGACTGTTCACTTCATCCACCCCCCAGTGCCGGCCTTCTTTATGCAGCACCCCGCCYAACTGACTGTGCAGAAACTGTTCTATTCGTCCGCTATCCGCCYGAATAAACTGCCCCAGCATCGGCAACGAGGCTTCRTTTGGTTCCTCRACAAACGGGTAACGTCCATCAAAGGCAGCCTGCCAGTCCGCCACCACCGCCGACTGCCATTGCGCATTCAGACTGGCCGCCGCCGGCTGTAACACCGTCTGCCACGCCCCGGTTAACGGTTGTACAAACACCGTCTGACCAAACCCGTTCCATTCCGCCCCCAGACTGGCGGCTATCAAACTGCCATAGGTCCGCGTGTCGGTYAGCTCCWCGCTTTTCCCCTGAAACACACTCTGTGCCAGGGCTTCCATCACYGCCGGRGGGTCATCGGTATTCGCCAGTTGTTGCAGCACCAGACGCACCCGGGTTACCCGCGTCAGGAAGGTTTGCAGACTGAGTGACGGGTCCGCCGTCATCCCGTTWTCCGCCGGGCTTTTGCCCATCAGCGCTAATAACGGGCCAAACGCGTTATCCAGTGGCCCCGATGGCATGCGGGGCGAGTCAATCGCCGGCAGCTTACTTTTCTGGAACAGGTTTTGTGCCGATTTCACCGGCGAATCCGCTAACGCCGTCCCCTGCCGGCCGGTTTCGCCCTGATAAGCCAGCGTGTCCATCAGGGCAATCAACGGCGACTGACGCACATCCGCCATGACGGTTAACTGGTCAATGGTGTCGGCAAGGTTATGCACTTTATTCCAGCGCAAACTGTTGAGAAAGTTCAGCCACGCCCCGGCGAAATCGGTGAAATAACGTTCCGTCAATCGGGCTTTCAACTCCGCCGGTGAAACCGCCTTCAATACCGGCTGACGACCGTCACTGAGCACCCAGTCAATCTCCTCCTGCCGGGCAGCCACCACCTGCGCTATCGCTTTTTGTACCTGCCCCTCCCACGCCTGACGGGTAAACATCCCCGGCACCACCTTATCGGTGTTAAACAGACGGCTCGCATCAGTAACCCCGGTCATCTGCGCCAGCCTTAAATCTCCGTAACCGTGGGCCACCTGTTGCAATATTTTCTGGTACAGCACCGTTTCCGCCTGACGCTGCCCAAGCTGATTGAGCAATATCTGACGCACTTCACCGACCAACCCGTTATCCACGCTGATTTTCCACTCCGGGTGGCGCGGCAAATTCTCCGCATAAAAAGTCACTAATGCCTCACCGCTGTTTTGCCACAGGCCATCCGTCACCCCGGCCCGCCGCGGCCAGTTTTCCATCAACACCCGGCGCATAAAGGCCGCCTGGGCTTTTGCCGGCTGAGCCATCATCAGATACACTTTCAACTGGTTGTACGCCGAATTGATACGCTGATGACGCTGTGCACTGCCCGCCGGCAGATTCACCAGTTCGGTCAGACGCTGATGGAGCAACCGGGCAGCGGCATCACGTATCAGCTCGGCATTATTGCGTTGATACACCGGCCACATCACTTTCAGTAGGGCATCATTCTGATTGAGCCCAAAACGGCTGTACCACGGTGTCCCATGCGCTGACTGGTGCTGCAACCGGTCAATCTGCAATTGCAAGTCATGCTGACTGAGCAGACGGGCCGATAAAGCTTCCTGAGGGTCACCGGCCTCGCTGATTCGTTCACGACTGACCGCTATCTGATGACGGTTGGCAAAAAATGAAGTCACACTGCCCACGCCCCACAATGCCGCCAGCGCTATCACCCCCCACTGGGCGCTCTTCTCCCACGGGAAACCCACCGCCTGTCCCCGGATATCGCGCACCTGTTCCAGCAC
>NZ_NMQR01000008.1 GCF_003545805.1 Photorhabdus sp. CRCIA-P01
GCTATGTAGCGTTCCGCCGTGGGCAGATAATTAGGCAACAGTTCCCGCTTTTTCATCTCTACCCGCTCCGCCGTTAACGCCAACTGGCGTAACCGCTTAATATCCTGCTCAATGGCGCGGGCTTGCAGGTACATACTCGCCCCCTCTGCAATGGCAACCGCTTGTTGCCGCGCCAGTTTCTGGCGAAGTTCAACCGCAGCCCGGTGTCGTTGAGCAGGCGACAGCATTATTCTGTATCCAGTTTTTCCGCAGGTTCAGCCACAGTACCGATAGTGACGGCGTCTTCATCATAGGCTGCGTACAATTCCGGTGTTTCAAGCGCATAACCTTCATTACGCAGGTATTTATTTTCAAACTGTTTACGGTCATCCACAAATTCCGCCTTACGTTGGCGAGTATTACGCTGTGTCAGAATTTGCAGATTCGGCAACATGGTGACTGTCATACGTTTACTCGGCATAAATGGCGGGATCATCGCCAGACGGCCAGCGATGGAACTCCCCAACATTTGCGCCGCAATTTTTTCAGTCGGTTTATCTGCCGCCTGATACAGTCGATATTGTTCCGCTGCCACTAAGTCAGCACCGACCAGCACCACTAAGCGCGGATCATTCCTGAATTGTTGCGGAATACAGGCGTTAATCAGGTCTGACGCCATCGCATCCAGTGAGGTAAAATCACCGTGCTCATCCAGTTTCACCGGTGTCGTAATCACCTGCTTACCGTTACTCCATTCTTTAGCGATTTGATGCCAACCCATGTTCACATCTTCACCATTAGGATTGGCTTCCGGGTCAGTGGTCTCCGCCACTCGCTGGCCGTTAAAACCAACACGGATCATGTCCAGTACAAAGGATTCATGGGTGAATTCCTGCATACGTTGGAAAAATTCATTTTCTGAACCAGAGTTCGCCCAGACAGATAACAAATCCCAAGGCAAGGCTGCGCCGGAATCAGTTTCAACCAAGTGGTATTTATTGCCGTCAACACCGGTTTTACGCATAAAACGGCCATCTTTTTTACGCCCGGTGAATAACCCAGGATTGCCAACTGGCACTACCTGGCCGGAAAGGTGATCCACATCCGCACAGGTGATCATGCTGAGAAATTCCACGGATTCCAACAACGCACTGCGCAAGAGGGTTTCTTTTGGGTCAGTCAGCGCAAAGTAACGCGATATATCTTCTATTCCATAGGCTTGGGCTAATCCCGCCGCATATTTCTGCAAAAATGCCCGTGCCCGATGATTCAGTTGCATAGCTCTTCCCTTTGCCTTTTTCCATCATGGAATTACAGAAATTTAAAAGGCTCGTTTTTGTCGCCTTTTGGGTTACGCGAGGGCAAGCGGGTAGCAATACCTTCCAATTTGTTAAATTTTTTTAGAATATCGGGCAAACTGTCACATAAACGCGCAAATTCTTCGGTATCGACAACCGCTTTCATTGTCTCGACATCTTCCTGAACGTCAGCGACTTCTCGCTCAGTGGACTCCTGTTTATCTTCAAGCGCGGTAATTCGCGCTTCCAAATCTGCTACAGCCTGGGCCAGCGCCTGCAACGCATCATCGCTTGATGGTGCTGGCTCAGTTTCTTCTGGTTCTTCAATGTTAAAAAAGCTTTTCCATCCTTTTTTGGACCTTGTCATGTCGTTATCCTTAATGTGTTTAACCTCATCAATAACCCGTGGCTTATACGCACTGAATCGACGATGTTTGTTCCTTTTTTTAAATTGCAGACGCGTTGTGCCCACGCTGGCGGGTGAGTCAGTCACTGCCAGTCCTTCCAGATAGGTTTTGCCGGTTCCGCGAAAATCACCATCAGGCGTAAGTTCAACAGAGGTAAACAGTAATTGTCCCTCTCGATTGGCCTGTAACAAATGATGATTGGGTCGCAGTTGCGCATATAAGCGTAAAACCCCAGCATCATCTCGTTCGGCTTTAACGGCTAACACTTCGCCCATTGCCCCGAACCCACGCTCATGTTCCGGCCAAATGCGGGCGGTGTACAACGCCGGGTTATAGAGTTCGGCAGCATCTAAAATCCATTGAGGTTCCATCACTCGGCCATCGACCGTGTCGCCCTCCGTGGCAATACATATCCAGTTAGTCATTAACTGAGACATATTTAATTCCTTCCATTTGAATCAAATACAGTATTGCGGATTCAATAAAATGCTGCGAATGGTTTAATTCTGATGAATTCGGATATAACGCCATAACCGATTCAGGTCGAAATTGAATTAGCGTCAGGATAAATCTAGCCCTGCATAATATGATTACTATGGCTAAATACTCTGATGAACTCATAAGTGTCGCCCGTTCTTTATACCTGCGGCGATATACTCCGGCAGAAATTGCCCATGAATTAAATCTGCCGAATCGGCGGATCATTTATTATTGGGCGGAAAAATGGCATTGGGCGGATATGCTCAGCCATGAAAGTGTTGTCGAAGCCATTAACCGTCGGATTGCCGTGCTCAGTGAACGCAATAATAAAACCACGTTGGAATTGGACGAACTTGATCGACTAATAGCCCATCATGTGAAATTGATGGCGCAGGAAAATAAGCATAAAGAAAAGCTGGCCGAAATTAAGGCGCAAACACAATCAAGTGGTGAATATATACTATCCGGTGACGGTGAACCCAAGAAAAAGAAACGCTATCGTAAAAATGATATTTCGACACTGACTAAAGAAGATTTCCAGAAATTTGTCGATGAGACGCTTTTCGGCTATCAAAAACATTTGCGCAATAATCTGGCAAAACAGATTAGAAATATCCTCAAGAGTCGGCAAATTGGCGCGACCTGGTATTTCGCCTTTGAGGCATTCGAAAATGCCGTGTTAACCGGCGATCCTCAAATATTCTTATCCGCCTCAAAACCACAAGCAGAAGTTTTTCGCTCGTATATCGTCAATATCGCTGAACACTTCTTCGGTGTAACGCTGACAGGCAACCCTATTCGACTCAGCAACGGCGCCGAACTGCGTTTTTTATCAACCAATAAAAACACGGCACAATCCTATTCCGGTCATTTGTATTGTGACGAATATTTTTGGGTGCCTGATTTTAAACGCCTCAATGAAGTGGCGTCAGCAATGGCAACCCATGACAAATGGCGTACCACCTATTTTTCAACCCCCAGCGCCAAAACCCATCCCGCCTATCCATTTTGGATGGGTGACGAATGGCGCGGCAATGATCCCAAACGTAAGAACATTGAATTTCCCTCTTTTAATGAACTGCGTGACGGGGGTCGTGATTGCCCGGATGGTCAATGGCGCTACGTCATCACGCTAGAAGATGCCATTAAGGGCGGATTCAACCTGGCATCCATTGAAAAACTGCGCAACCGCTATAACCCAGACACCTTTAACATGCTGTATATGTGTGTGTTTGTTGATAGTGGCGCCGCTGTTTTCAAATATCACCAACTGGAAAAATGCGGTGCTGATATCCATCTCTGGGAAGACCATGATCCCAACGCACTGCGTCCCTTCGGGGATCGCGAAGTCTGGGGCGGCTTCGACCCGGCCCGTTCTGGCGATACTTCAACCTTTGTCATTATTGCCCCGCCCATGATGGCACCCGAAGTTTTTCGGGTATTGGCAACGTTCTATTGGCAAGGCATGAACTGGAAACATCAGGCGAAACTGATTGAAGATCTCTTCAAGCGCTACAGATTCACCCATATCGGCATTGATACCACGGGGATTGGTCATGGTGTCTATGAAATGGTGCAAGACTTCGCCCCCCGACAAACCTACGCTATCCACTACAATCCGCAAAGCAAAAACCAACTGGTCATGAAAATGATTGATGTGGTCAGTGAGGAACGTATCGAATGGGATGTGGAACAAAAAGAAATTCTGGCCTCATTTCTGGCTATTCGACACACCACGACGAAAAAAGGCGGCAGCATGACCTTTGTCGCTGACCGCTCGCGGGAAACCGGACACGCTGACGTGTTCTGGGCAATCGCTCATGCCCTAATGAATGAGCCGTTAAATTACGACAAGAAACGCACCTCTAAATACACATTTGCCAAGGCTGCATAATGAAGAAAACGTTAAGGAAAATCCACGCACATTCCCCACGTACAAACGACTGTCAACGGAAAATGAGTTTAATCACACTGGGCAAACCAGAGCCTATACTCACCACCAGGACGGATTACCAAGAAATCTGGTATAACAATGATTATGACCACTACACACTACCGATTGATCGTTTAGCCCTGGCACAACTGGCTAACATGAACGGTCAACATGGCGGTGTACTCTATGCCCGCCACAATATGATTGCCTCGGACTATCTCGGCGTTCGCGGCGGAGTGAGTCATGAACAATTCAAGTCCGCTGTGATTAATTTCCTAATTTTCGGTGATGTAGCCATTCTGAAAGTCCGTAACTTCTGGGGTGATGTGGTCGCACTGGAGGTCTTGCCCTCGCTATACCTGCGCCGCCGCAAGGACGGTGATTTTGTGGTATTACAGGAGGATGAACCCTTGGTTTACTCACCGGAAGAAGCGATTTTCATCAAGCAATATGACCCACAACAGCAAGTTTACGGATTGCCGGATTATATTGGCGGTATTCATGCTGCCCTGCTCAACGCTGAAGCCACCATTTTCCGTCGTCGTTATTACCACAATGGCGCCCACACTGGCGGTATCATTTACACCAATGACCCGAATATCTCTGATGAGACCGAAGAGGAGATCATACGCAAGCTTCACCAAAGCAAAGGCATTGGCAACTTTGAAACTCTGTTCGTAAATATTCCCAACGGCGACCCTGACGGCATTAAATTTATTCCGGTGGGTGATATTTCAGCCAACGATGAATTTGCCAACGTCAAAAATATCAGCTCGCAAGATGTGCTGACCGCTCACCGATTCCCGGCGGGACTGGCTGGCATTATCCCGACCAATGTCGGCGGGTTGGGTGATCCTGAAAAAGCCCGTGAGGTCTATCGCCAGGATGAAGTTATCCCCGTCCAAAATATGTTCATGAATGCGATAAACACGCATGATATACCTGAAATATTACATATCCGTTTTAAACAAGATCGCGTAAGTTCGGGTGCAAAATGTGCAAAAAACAGGTAAAATTACCGAAAATGGATACTTTGGGAATAAGGAACATGCGCGTATTAAAAATAATCTGCCCTGAATGTGGCGCTAAGGCGGTTATTCGCAAAACGAATCGAAAACACCGTGAAATTGCTGATCTGTATTGCGCGTGTTCCAATGTTGAATGTGGTTATACATTTGTGATGAATTTGACGTTTTCACACACGCTGAGTCCCAGCGCAAAAACGGGTGATAAACTGTTGCAGACTGTGATTAACAACCTCAACCCGCAACAGCGTCAAATGGCATTGGATTTGTTGCAAACCAGAGCTGCCTAATTCAAACTTTGAGCCAAGCCACTATTTAGTGGCTTTTTTCATTTTCATCAAATTGCTTAATTAATTGAGTAGTCAATTCTGAACACCAAATAAGAGCTTGATAACGCTCATCATTACTGCAACCTCCATTAATAGCCAAGCGTAACAGCAAATCAACGCGTTCCAGTGAAATTGACTCAGCAAAAAAATCTACCATACTATCCTCTTAACCCTATAATACTGTTTTTTTATACAGCATATATAAATATAATTAACAAGTGAAGCAATTCTGTTATGAAATAGTGTGTTATGTGATTTCTATCGTTTCTGATTCCATTTTCTTCAACATGTTCAGATAATGGCCTTTGGGGTCACGAACTATTTCATTAGTATCAATCTTGATACCCAAATTTTCACTTAACCTACTCATTATCATTTTTGTTATTTCAGTATGCGTTTTTTAACTTTATGTAGATGACCGAACATAGATAAACAATAACGTTGGCCATCTACGACTATGCTACTCCCCCTCAGTAATGAACGGGCCAGAGCATGGCTCATCTCTAAACCGTGCAAGTTAGCTGATTCATAGACCCGCCGTATTTTTTCGTCATCACTCATCTGATACCAACTATGATGAACCTTTTCTAAACACGGATCATTCCCTTTTCTGACCATACTTCGTGCCTCCGTACAGTTATTGACAGAACTCCAAGAGGAAGAAAAAACCAAACCCTCTCCCGCAGATACCGGGCTGGATTTAGGGACAATCTTCCATTTCACAGTACGGGTAACAAAAGAAGAGGACTCGCCCAAGCTGGGCGAGTAAACCCCTAAAATACGCTGGACATCCTCACCGTAGGCATTACCTTGTTCTGTGATCTCATACGAGAGACGCACGGTTAAATCCTTCCGTGCAACCAGTGCACCGCCCTGAAACTCGGTATAGGCTGACCAGTTGCCAACATCTGCGGCAAATCGCACGTTATCCATATCCTGATCAGGCAAAATTTGCTCATCACCACGCAGACGACGCAGTTCGCGCCAGACAGAAACCGGAGCACCGCCAATCTGCTGAAACTGACGGATGCGCCAACGGCTCGCCCAGGCAGAAACAGAGCGGGACATATCCTTGAGGTTGTGTCCTGTCTCACGGTCAATTTCACCGTCGAGTGCGTACCCGTCGATGTTCTTTGAAATATATTTGGCGATATAGCCCGTTGCACTGCCCTTTTCTGGATCTATCCGCTTAACAAAAAATCGAGCGTTCTGTGCTTCTTCGCTTTTCAACTCGTGCGCATCTTCTTGGGTTGCGTACTTCTGCACAATTTCCCGCATTCCTTCGACGTGCTCAGGCAGCATAAATAACAACAGATGCCAATGCGGTGTACCGTCATGATGTGGCTCAACAACACGGAAACCAAAAACACTAATCCCCGCACGAGAATAAGCAGCGCGAATTTTCGCCCAAACCTTACACAAATACCGCTGTGTATCCCTTGGGGTCGCACCGTTCCAGTTTTTCACAAAACCGCCACCACTATGTACAGAGTGATATTTAGAAGGTGCTGTAATAGTATAAAAATCTCCTACACAGCCCATTTCGTTAGCCAAGTCCTCAAATCCGCGCATACGGATCATGAGTTCACAACGGCGGACAGCAGGGTTTGCAATGCTGCCCAAGACCTTATCGCTTAACGAAACTCGTTCTCCATCTTCATTCTCTAAATCGAACGATTGCAGAAACTCCCAATTTAGCCGCTTCTGCTCTGTCCATTCATGTAAAGTCTGACGTGAAACATAGGATGAAACAGCTTTTTGCACTTGTCCGACAGCAATTGCAATATGCTCGGCACGAATATCACGTATCCGCTTTAAACGGATGTACCACCATTGATCTGACATCATGCGCAGCAATCCGGCACATAATTGGTCTTCTGTCGGTTTAATTCGACCTTTTACAAACTGCTGCCAATATGGGGCTATCGTTCCCGCTTGCTGTGTCAATTTAGCCAAACGGGTATAGACGTGAATTAATCTACGGTAAGCGTCCTGCTCATTCTGTAGGGCCTGTTCAACATATTGGTCGTAACTCTCAGCCATAAACCGCGCAATCTCATGCGCAAGCTGTTTTATCTCTTTACGTCCTAATGTTGGCAATTGTTCCAGTGATTCGATAAACGGGAACGGCATAACACCAGATACGATATGCTGGAACTCGTATTGTTCATTGACCAATTTTAACCGTGGTAATACGTTCTCGCAGAACTGACGTAAAAACGTATTAGCCCGGCGGCGACCAGATTGATTGAAAATGTTGGCATAACGTGTTGCAAGGTAGATCGCCAGTGAATGCGGCACATTCTCAAGATATTGATGCCGCCATGCATAATCGTTGGGATTTGCCTCCCACATAATACGTTCAGCCAGAGTTGCGTCATTCGGCAACCCTGGCTGAAATTCTATACTCTGGCGATACATTGAACGCAGTGCATCGCCGTTATTTTCTTCTTTTCTTTCAATATTCATGTTACAAACAATTAACGGGAATTAATTAAAATAAAAACAAAACAAATTCTTCCGCTATCTGCGGATACAAATCTTTATTAATTACCGTTACATGGGTTATTTTTCCTGAAATCAATCTTCCTATGAAATTTCCATTATCATCAATTTTATTCAATGCAAGAAAATCACCTGTTTTATATTCTCGATCATTTACTCTAAATTCTGCTTTTTTCTCTCCGTTATCGATAGCTATAAAATAAACTCTTTTTTAAATGATGAGTTTTGTTTTTCACTTTCATGATTATTCACCCTCACGAAAGAAAAAATTCGGTGATAGCGATGTAAGTTCATATCTGATATTTCCATATGAATAATCACAGCTAACATCATCTCTTATGACAGAATTAACGATAAAGGTTCTAACCCTAACGCCTTTATATTCACGCAAAATAACAATATCGTTTTCCTCAATCACGGGCATAAATACCGATATATCAATACAAAGTTGATGATTTGACACAATGCAATCAAAATTTCTAGTTGTTAGATCATGATATCTAGTCATCCCATACACTCCGATAATGTTTCTGTTCCATCTCGAAAACCTCCTGACAGGAAACACAACGGGTAACACCCATAACTTTCATCCGTCGCTCTGCTGGGATTAATTCCCCATAATCTTCACATTCAAACGCAGAAACACTAACAGGGCGATTTATATGCCTTAATATTCTACGTTCTAGTATTTCATCATTTAATTAGGCAGTGATAGATTATTCGGTAATAATGCACTCGTTACCTTGATAAGATTTATTGCTCGTATCAAATTAGTCATTTCTTCACTGGTTAATTCATTCAATGCCAGTTCATGCCTATCAGTTGGTATCCGTGCTATATAAAAAATGGCTGCTAACACGCGTTTATTATCCACATAATTTTCGCTACGTTTATCTCTCATCTCATTAATAAAGACACTTAACTCTTTATTATCAGATTTGAAATATTGTGCCCTGACTTGAGCGACTTTATTTAATCCATTAACCCGCGCTTCAAAGGATACTAAAAACGCGCGTTGTTCGCTTGATTCAAATTGATATTCCGTGTTCACGTAAACCTCATCGAATCAGGAACAGAATAAAATAAGCAAAAGCAAATAAAACGATTGGATAGATAAATCTATCTTTTTTGGGTTTAAATGACTCACCAGTCAATTTATATTGGTGTTCTTGCTGCTCTAATGCATTCATGCTGACCTCATACTAACAATGCTACCAATACCTGCAACAACATCAACAGCCGAACTAGATGCAGGATTAGAATGCCATCTTGATGAAATGGTGATACCCGCTAAAGTTAATAATCTGATCGCATTATTAACCGTCCTCTTAAACTCAGCTACACGGGTATGGTTGAAATGATCTCCCGAAACAACGGCACTTACCAGTTTTCCCACTTCAGCCGTTACACCTAACAAATAACTCGACATGCTGGAATCACAAATCTCATTCACCGGTACTGATGGTTGGCATTGCAATTGCTCCAGTAATCCATCCAAAATAGATGCGTCTTGCGTTGCATCGGTTAACTTCATCAAGTCAACACAAGTCAGCATATGGGGCTGTTCAGGGTTCAGCTTGTTGCGCAGCATTTGCGGATTCATTCCGATAGCTTCCGCAATCTGGGCTAAATTGCCCCTATGAGTGTTGGCAAATGCCCGGCAAGCATGATCAAAGTGTGTATGTTTGGAAACTTGATAATCAAACATTGCTGTTTTTCTCCAAAAGCGAAATGCTTTGCTCGTATTACGCGTTAAGAGAAAATGAAACATTGCAAACCGTTAATGCCTCAACAGTCAATGCGGCCATATTAATTTCAACTTTTTCATTTGCACGATTTTTCTTACGGATAGGTAAGCGACCATCACGGATCATGTCACGAGCCGTACTCATTGGCATGTTGTGAATGCGGCAGTATTCCTTTAATGGGAGGTATGGAGTAGTTATGGTGATTGTAATGTTAGGGCGCATAAGGCAAAATCCTCTATATTTTTATCTCGTTTTTATCAGTTTACATTCGTCAGCTATCGTAAAAAACTACAAATTAAGGCTAAGATTGTATCGTATTTAGCTACACGTCAACAGACGCTATCGCTTTTTACGTCAAATCGTTAATTTACTATGACAGTACTAAACATTGATATGGCTGGAGAAAGCACTCCAGTACTAGATCGCATAATCGAAGCTTATGGATTTACTTCTAAGCTTATGCTCGCCCATCACTTTGATATGGCATCAAGTAGTTTAGCTGGAAGGTACAAGCGGAACATTTTTCCTTCTGATATGGTCGTCCGCTGTATGGCAGAGACAGGAGCAACTCTTGAGTGGTTAGCAACTGGTCAAGGAAAAAAATTTGCTGGTGACGAGCTGAACATCATAAAATTACAGAACCATAAGCTGGTAGACGGGAAACTGTATCAGTCTGGTTATGTTATGTTCGACAAGATAATGTTCACTACAGGCGTTTCTCTCTCTTCTGACTCTTTTTGCGTTTTGGATAACAAAACTCACTACATCATTGACCATAAATTTGCCGATGTTTATGACGGCAAGTGGCTAGTTGAAATTGAGGAAAAAATCAGCATTCGTGAATTAATTCGAATTCCTGTTAAGCGCGTTCGCGTTTCTGGTGTAAGTATGGCGTTTGATTGTGACCTAGACGATATCAAAGTACTAGGTCGTGTTGTAATGGCTTGCCATCAGTAGCACCATGAAGATATCAAATACAATGCTAACTTCTTTAAAAATAGCCACTCTTGCTTTTTTGCTAGTGATCTTTGTTATTATTTCTACAAACGTTGATCATGGTGTGTCAACTCTTGCAGTTGTTATTTATCTACCTTTACTAAAAATTGCTTTCTCCCCCTTATCTTATCACTGGATTTTGCTATCCCGTAAAAAATCAGAAGGAGAAAGTAATAACCCTGTAGCCGGTAGAACCACAGCGAAATGTCAGAAGGTAAAGCGCTCATCTGGGAAGATATTAATGAGCCCTAACCACTAAGGATTTTGGGAAAAACTAACAAGCTATTTGGAATATTCACAATCTCTGGTTACTGCCATTTAAGAAATGAATATAAAACCTTTTCTGTTGGAAAAATACAAACAATGATTTCATCAAAGGATCATAAAAAATATTATTTTCATGATCGGTTAACTAAATAGTCGGAATCTCGAAAAATGGCACTGACCAAACAAGCTGATGGAAAATGGCGCTTAGATTTTTACCCAGAGGGTAAAAAAAACGGTATTGGGAAACGGATTAGAAAAAGCTTTACGACTAAAGGTGAAGCATTAGCCTATGAGCGTTATATTTTAGAGTCGGTTGATAATCAACCTTGGCTAGACAGTAAAGAAGACCGCCGTAAAGTTTCTGAATTAGTTGTGACTTGGTATGAGTCACACGGCATCACTTTGGATGATGGAGAGAAGCGCCAGAACGCAATGCTATATGCTTGTGAATGTATGGGCGATCCTAAAGCTGTTGAATTCACTGCACAGTTATTTTCATCCTATCGAGAAAAACGTCTTTCTGGAAAACTAGCCAGAACATCTCGTGTTTCTAAGGTCGCACCAAGAACGGTAAACCTTGAACTTTCTTATTTCCGTGCTATGTTCAATGAACTTAATAGGCTTGGTATCTGGACATATGATAATCCCTTAAAAAATATCCGCCCGTTTAAAACCGAAGAAAGCGAAATGGCTTTTCTGACTAACGAGGAGACTAAAAAACTATTAGAAGAATGTGAAAAAAGTAGATCCAAGCATTTACTAACCGTAGTTAAAATTTGCCTTTCTACTGGTGCGCGTTGGTCGGAAGCTGAAAAATTAAGGGCTTCTCAGGTTAGCCAATATCGCATCACCTTTACCAAAACCAAAGGTAATCGAAACCGAACAGTACCAATCAGTGAAGAGTTGTATAATACTTTTCCTAAAAAACGCGGTAGTTTATTTTCATCATGCTATTCAGCGTTTAGAACAGCTATAAGAAGGACAGGTATAGAGCTTCCTGACGGTCAGTTATCCCATGTGTTAAGGCATACATTTGCTAGCCATTTCATGATGAAAGGGGGAAACATTTTGGTATTACAACGAATACTAGGCCATACAGATATTAAGATGACTATGCGCTATGCTCACTTTGCCCCAGACCATCTTGATGATGCAGTTAGACTTAATCCCTTAGCTGCATGATATAAGGGGTGTCTTGCCCCTTTTGTGTCCCCTGAGAACTCAAACCATCAATAACCAATAGCAACTATCGCTACATAACTTTTTGATTTTATTGTAACTTATTGATTTTAAAACCCCTATCATGGTTCTCATAATCGCTTGGTCACTGGTTCAAGTCCAGTAGGGGCCACCAGATTTTAGCTGTAAAAACAGATAGATAGGCCACTCAAGTAAGAGTGGTTTTTTTATGTCTTTTAGTCAGTGGCGACAGAGATTTTTTCATAAAGCTATTGCCTGGATGAAAACACACTAGCCAGCTTCAATTTCTGAACGGGAGTTAGGCTATTTATCAACCTCTTAACATCATCACTCTTCCTACTCTTATCCCTGCTTCCTCTTGAAGATAATGTGAGAAATATATCTCAATTTTAAAAGCTTATTCTAGACACCGAATAGAATTGCAAATTGCTAAGACCTCAATTCTGTGTCTATTCAATTTTTCTGTACTTAGAACATTGGCGGGTTTCTGACTCCTTGTATTTTCTTTGAGAGTTTGACGCGCCATGTAAGTATATGGCGTCGGGAGGCCCAAAACGGCTACAAGCACCGCAGACGTATTCCCCTTACGGGTGTTATATTAGTCGCCCTCCCGACATTGAATCGGGGCAAGATGATAGCCAAATAGCTACCATTAAAATTTAGGCATAAAAAACCCAACACTGACGGGGTTGGCTGTATCCGCTTGTAAGAGGTTTTGAGTCCTCATGCATAAAACGGTTTTCAGAAGGTCAACTACAATTTTCCATATGCATTAAGATCTAGTCTCCAGTACGATTTGATCTTGACTGTCGTACCATGTACGAGTATTATGTTTCCATATATAGGCAAGGATGTTTTTTATGGAATATCTGGTTTTTATCGAAACTCCCGTATTTAGTAGGGAACGAGCAGAACTGTTAACCGATGATGAATTTAGGCTATTACAGGAGTACTTACTAAAGAATCACGAACAGGGTAGTACCATCAGCGCTACTGGAGGATGTAAAAAGATTCGTTGGCAGCGAGAAAGAATGGGAAAACGTGGCGGAGTAAGAATTATCTACTATGCCATAACCAAAACTGGAAGGCTCTATCTCCTTTTGATTTACCCTAAAAATAAAAAAGATGACTTAACTCCAAAAGAAAAAGAGATACTTAAAGCCATCAGTAGCAAATTACAGTAATCAGCACCGCGCAGATACGCGGCAATGTTCATACAACAGGAGAGACTATGGACAAAAAACTTTTTAACGATCTGGTTGAAAGCATGAATCAGATGGTAGCAATTGAAAAAGGCGAACTTTCTGTTTCTGATGAAAATATCCATTACCATCGCCTGCCTGATGTAAAAAACTTACGTGAAACCTTTGGCTTAAAACAAAGTGAATTTGCCGAAGCTGTTGGCGTTTCTGCATCTCTAATTCAAAGCTGGGAACAGCACCGCCGCATTCCTTCTGGTTCATCACTGAAACTACTTAAGATGCTTGAACGTAATCCTGCGCTTATTAATGAATTAAGCACACTTTAATACTTTCACTTTCTCCTTGTCGTAATGCAAAAGGAGAAAATAATTTCAGTTCTGTATATCCTGTAAAGCCGCGCTCTATCTGATTTCTATGATAAAGCACGGCTTTCCTTCGTGATTTTATTTTTTACGTAAAATATAATTTTTTATTTAATATCAATGCATTGGGTTTTTTCCGTGATCCTCTTTTGATCCAAAACATGCAGGCGGGTGCGGTGTAGTGCCGTTTTCGTCATAAGTTCGTTTATTTCGTGTCATAAGCGTAATAGGGCAAGACATCTGATTCTTGAGCCAGATAATACAATCAGTTAAGGTAGTGTCGCCATCGGCAAAATCCGATGGTCAGGGGGTCGCAGCCTTGAATGAACATCCCACTGGTAAGGTTATTTTCTTACCAGTGTGCCTGTTATCGCTCTTTCTATGGCGGTTCAGGCAGGGGAGGCTATGCCTCGCCGGATTGGATGTTCTCTGGTACTGCGAACCCTGTTTGAACCGCCACCATCAAAGATGGTAAGCAGGAATATGAAAAAAGACTGGCATACCGCCGATATTATCGCTGCGATACGTAAGAAGAATAAAATGCTGGCATCATTGTCCAGAGAGCACGGCTTAAGCTCTTCAACATTAGCAAATGCTTTAACGCGGCCCTGGCCCAAAGGGGAATTGTTGATCGCTCAGGAAATTGGTGTAACCCCTGCTGAGATCTGGCCCAGTCGGTATTTTGACGAAAATAAGCAGCCCATCAAACGAACCGTTCGAAATGATTTACCAAACAATTCTGATATCACATCAGTTATTTCTATACCCGAAAAAGTAACGACAACTTTTAAACCACTAAACTAATATAACACTCTGAATTATCAGTTTTTTATTACACTCATTGACCATTCTTTAATATCAGAATTGTATTCAAGCTCTATGAAGGTGTAAGAAAGCCCGCATGTTGCAGGCAAGATAATTGTGTTTCAGACCATCAGAACACAAACCCGTAGCGCTGATTGATATCGCATTATTAACCTGGGTACGTATTAGTTTGATTAATAACCGTGCTGTGTGCGTCTGGTTGCGTTTTATGAGGATATGAAAGAAGGCCACGTATTAACGCAGCCTGTTAATTAATGGTGATTTTCATTCAATGGACAACGTTAACTGATGTCCGATAGCCAATGCGACCTTACCCACCGTATCAATTTTGGTTGAGTGCCGTAAATCAAAGATACGGGTCACTTCCTGCTTTTTCACCCCCATACGGCTAGCTAACTCAATTTGCGTTAACTTGGAATCAAGAAACGCATTGAGCATAAGCACCTTAGAGGCCACGCTTAAAGGCACATCGACATAATCATCATCCTGCCCTACAGGGCTAGGAAGCGGGATTTTTTCACTATCTTCGAAGTAAAATTCAAAGGCGGTTATTAGCGCATCAAGTGCCATCTCTAGCGCCTCTTCCCGTGTATCCCCCTGGGTTAAAGCTTCGGGAATATCCGGGAACGAGATGAAATAACCGCCCTCTTCTACTGGCTTTAGTGTGACTGGATATCGCATATTTTTAATGGTGAACCTGTTGCGCGAGAACCAGCCCCTTGCGAGGCTGGTTTTTATCACAATCCTAATTGCTTAATGATTGCTTTCCTCAGTGGCTCTTTGATCTCTTGGCTAGGGTGTCTCGGCATAATGCTTCGTTTCCCCCGATATCTCAGTTTCAGATGGTTTGTCCCGTTTGAAACTTCGACTCCTTGAGCTTCCAGCCACCGTCTAAACTCGCTTTGCTTCACCACTCCTCCATTCTGTTGAACATACCAATACAGTAAACATTTATGCTTACCACGTCAACGCTTTTGTTTACCATCTAGAAAGAGTAAAAATAACCTCTACCGAAGAGAGATCAATTAATCTAGCCAATCACTGGAGAATATTTTTGTTTCAACCCATCCGATTTATAGGCCGTGTTGTTCCTTATCGCGCTGGCGTTCTCCGGCGTGACTGTGTTGTGGTGCGTATGCGCGGCAGTCAGTTCAGCTAATTCCTTAACCATATCAAGCGATTAACTCATTAATTTCATTACACTAATCTGTTGACTCCCCCCATACTACCGGAACAATAATCGCCTGATTACTGGTTCAAATCCAGTAGGGATTGCCAAATTTAAGCTGTTAGATCAGTATATTAGGCCACTTAAACAAGAGTGGCTTAATAGGTTGATGAGTGAATGACTCTATGTGCATCTGGTTGCGTTTGGTGAAGGGTAAAGATTATAAAACACAGTGGCTTGATCAAAAGCGGTAAATGTTAAAGGCCACCGGGAGGTTACCCCGATGGCCTTAGCTACGTTTCCGTTATCTATTTCAGCAATGCACGGATCAGCTCTAAAAGCGCAACTAATGCTTTGAGAACGATGATAGCAATATCAATAAATGCTTTCACCCGTTTGCTCCAGTTAGGAGCACGACTTAACCAGCCATTGCCTTTACGCTGCCTGTCCGGCTGGCTTCCATCAAGTCAGTTAAGGAATATCGCGCTCTGACCGAGGCACTGAAGCAGCACCACCTGTTCTTCAGCCAGGACTTACGAAAACTTGCGTCAGAGATACACAGGCCAGAACGCTAACCCAAACTAACAGCCGTTGATTATAGGTTTATTTTCAGATGATTCAATCAATTAAAATGATGAGTTGGTAAAAACAAAAAAGCCAACTGGTGAGGTTGGCTTTTCTATTTTTCCCCATACAGGACAGGGGTATCTTTTGTGCTATTACCGAGATTGGTAGCCTCAGTCCTAGCGCGATATTCCTTAACTGACACAACCAGTCTAATACCTATAGCATAAAATATCAACCTAGTGTACAGCGTAAAGAACCTCATACAAATGGACGATATTCAACCAATTACAGACGAATACTTCTGTTTCAGCCCATCCGATTTATAGGCCGTATTCCTTATTGCGCTGGCGTTCTCCGGTTTACCCGTATTATGGTGTGTATGACTGGCTGTCAGTTCAGTCAACTCCTTTACCACAAGCGTATCTAACATCAATTACATGACATTGATTTGCTGGATTCCCCCCAAACTACAGGTGTGTAAGGCCAAAACACCAAACTGGAATAACAGTGTATCGCCAATCGCCTTACGCCAGCGTTCTGGATCTTCGCAATAAGTTTGTACCACTTTACTTTCGTAGTCGTTGGTGGTTTCCCCCTGGATGATGTGATAGGGCGAGTCAGGCTCAACATCAGTGCAAAACACATTATCAAAGCTACTCATGAGCTTTTCCTTATTAAACGGTTTTTAAACGCGTCGCACCCTTAATTTGTCAGGATTTGCGGCGTATTGGTAAATTTCAATGAGATATTCATATCTAATTAATCCAATGCTATGGCTACCGATAAATTGCATTGTTATCAGATCAGCCCTTGCCACTCCTCAATATCTTGATACGAAAAGCCATTAATGATTTTTTTGAACCAAACCGTATACACATCAGGAGCATTATTAATTAACTCCCTCAATTTCAGAGGATTAACCCATTTGTAATCGGACACTTCGTCAAGGTTAATTATCGGTTCTTTATCAAAGCGTCCAATAAAAACATGATTATACTCGTATTCAATCAAATCATTAGGAGGTATCGCATGATAAATAAATGACGAAACCTTTTTCAATGGACAGTCAAAACCCATCTCTTCGCCAAGACGCCGATGCGCAGCGGCTTCAATAAAGATAGAAAAGGCCCGATGTAACGTACCTTTCTGATGAATATCAGCTTTTCCCGCTGAACCAATGGGATTGTCATGTTTATCAACAAGAACAAGTATTTCATCCATTCCACTCTGACATTAATATAAAAATAAAATAAATTAATAGAATAATCATTAATGTTTTAATTAAACAGATTCAAAAAAAGAATATATCCAACATTAATCATTTATCACCAAGACTCACCTGTTAAATTACAGGCCCTACAGATCATGACCTCGGGTATCACACCAAGTTATAGCCGTTTCTCTCATCCTTTTGGATGTACTTTTACAACAAAAAAACATCACAGAAAATTAAACGAATAATAAACAAATAAGAGAAAATCTCCTTAATAACTAAACATTTATTAAACAACTGTCGATTTTTCATCTTAAAAAAACACAAATAAACATCCGTTGAAGTTTTGTTTAATACCAAAGGAGTATACTCAGTGTTTGCAAGTCTTCTTCCCTCCAGTATTTTTTAGAACTAGATAAAGAAATGGAATATATGTATCAACCTGCCAGTTCAGGAATTCGACTGTTCACAGATTTAGTCGGAAAAAAAATTAGCCCTAGCCCTCATTGGTATTCTGCCCAGAATCGCACTAAATTTGCCTTACGTAGCGCTCTGATGCCAATATCGACACTAAAACTATTAAACCAGATAGTTAATACGCCGTTTTATCTGGATATTTTGAAGAAACAACCTTGTTTACCTTCTAAATTACATCGCCCTTATCTGAGCATTAACTTCAATAGAGGGCAGACGTTACGTGCAATAAATGAACACTACCAGCTATTATTTACTGGGTTAAATCAGTCTATTGTTAATAAAATATTCCGTTCCAATGCATATCCATTAGCAGTTATCAATGGTAAGAGTGGAACTTATACTATCTCTTTAGATTCTATGGACTGTTTTAATAAAGAAGGTGAGCTTACTCTATTTATTATGACAGAAGATAATAAAACTTTAGCAAGATGCGCTTTCACACTACTCACTATTGCCGGTAAAAAAACACTGTTCATTGGTGGACTACAAGGTTCCAAAGGAGACGCAACTCTTGAAATTATCCGCGATGCAACGAAAGATTGTTATGGATTATTTCCAAAACGCTTACTGATTGAATCCATTTGCCGTCTCGCTGCCCACTTTGAATGCCAGCAAATTCTGGCAGCCAGCAATGATACTCACATCTATAAGAGCCTACGCTATTGGCATAAAAAGAAAGACAAATTAGTCGCTGATTACGACTCTTTCTGGGAATCATTAGGTGGAGCAAAAGGAAAAAATAAGGATTTCCATCTCCCCTTATCCATTGAAAGAAAACCACTTGAAGATATAGCCAGTAAGAAACGGGCAGAATATCGCCGCCGCTATCAATTACTAGATGAACTGGATAATGGAATGCAGCATTCTCTGCCTTCAAATTAAATCAGAATCAGGCCGCTACCTCTCACAGGACGGCCTAATTTTTGAGATGACTCTTACCTCGGTTTAACCATCTGCCATTCAAGATGTATTTTAACCGCAGGCCATTCACCACTGATAATGCTGTAAACACAAGTATCCCTGATACTGCCATCTTTAGATACACCATGACTACGCAGAATTCCATCAAGTTTTGCACCCAGTCGCTCTATCGCTTTCCGACTCTGATGATTAAAAAAATGAGTGCGAAACTCCACGGCGATGCATCCTAATTCTTCAAACGCGTATTTCAATAAGAGATATTTTGCTTCCGTATTAATATGTGTCCGCTGAACAGAACGAGCATACCAAGTATAACCTATTTCCACCCGGCGGGCATCAGAATCAATATTCATATACGTAGTCATTCCAACCGCTTTACTTGTTCGATGATCAATAATCGCAAAAGGCAACATAGTACCCTTTTCATGTAGGAATAAACGACGCTCAATCTCATTACTCAACTCAGCCGGCGAAGGAACACGGGTGTACCACAATTTATGCAACTCACCCTCTTCAATTACCTGTAAAAATTCATCATGCCGTTGATGAGTTAGAGGCTCTAAAGTCACCCCTTTTCCTGCCAAAGTTACCCATTCAGTCATCTGTTTTTTCATAATAACCACTGAAGTTATAAATTAAGTCAGAATAGAAGAGATTACCCTATTCCGGAGTCAAGTTAATATATGGAAAATCAATCCCACATTAAAGCAAAACCCGCACTTTTAACATCTTAGGTGGCTCTCACATTATTCAGAAAAAAATACTAAAACTGGGTAAACAAATCGCCTGACTGAATGAGTCATATTCTCTCTATGTAAGAATGCAAAGCTATGCCACGAACTATCCGGAAAAAGTGAACGACTGAAATCAATGATTAACCTTTCTAGAATCAATCAACAAAGCGTACACCAACAACTTTTGTGTTCCAATTTCTCTTCACTAACTCTATAGCAGAATCTGATTTCATGACCTTCATCACATTCATTTAACATTTTTTTCCCAATTAACCTTATTCCATCTAAATTTGAATCATTACTCATCCGACCACTTGGCGTTTTGTCCCGTGGTTTAGGACATAATAATAATCTGGTTATGATTGACAAACACCCGATGGAGATTGCAATGAGCCATTATCCTCACCTGTTCGCCCCTCTAGACCTGGGGTTCACCACACTAAAAAACCGCATTTTGATGGGATCAATGCACACTGGACTAGAGGAACATCCCGATCCCCAGAGACTTGCCCTCTTTTACGCTGAACGGGCAGCCGGAGGCGTGGCATTGATTGTCACAGGCGGAATTTCGCCAAATAAACAAGGTGTTATAGGGAAAGGCACTGCATTTCTGGTAGATGAAAAAGATCTCATTCACCATAAAGTTATTACAGACTCAGTTCATCAGGCTGGTGGAAAAATTGCAATGCAAATCCTACATACTGGCCGTTATAGCTATCAACCACACCTTGTCGCCCCTACTGCCATTCAAGCACCAATTAATCCATTCATGCCTCGTGAAATGACAGAAGAAGACATTCAGCAAACCATTGCTGACTTCGCTCATTGTGCTCAACTGGCACAGCAAGCAGGTTATGATGGCGTAGAAATCATGGGTTCCGAGGGCTATCTGATTAACCAGTTTCTGACTACCCGAACCAATCACCGCCAGGATAAATGGGGCGGAAGTTTCGAAAATCGAATGCGTTTTGCGGTGGAAGTTGTTAAAGCAGTCCGTCAGGTAACAGGGCGAGAATTTATTCTAATCTACCGGCTTTCGATGTTGGATTTAGTCGAGGATGGTTCTAATTGGCAGGAAATCGAGCAACTCGCCGTTGCTATTGAGAAAGCGGGAGCATCTATCATTAATACCGGTATCGGCTGGCATGAAGCCCGGATCCCAACGATTGCCACTATGGTTCCCCGCGCCGGATTCAGTTGGGTAACACAAAAGTTGATGGGAAAAGTTTCTATCCCATTGATCACAACAAACAGAATTAATGATCCCAACATTGCAGAACAAGTGCTGGCTCAAGGTTGTGCCGATATGGTTTCTATGGCACGACCTTTTCTGGCTGATGCTGAGTTCGTTATGAAAGCCCAGCAGGGGCGGACTGATGAGATTAACACTTGTATTGGCTGTAATCAGGCATGTCTGGATCAGATTTTTGTCGGTGAAATAGCCTCTTGTTTAGTTAATCCCCGCGCCTGCCACGAAACAGAAATGACTGCTGAACCGGTTACCATGCCTAAAAAATTGGCGGTTGTCGGTGCCGGACCTGCCGGATTGTCATTTGCAGTGACCGCTGCCAGTCGTGGTCATCATGTCACTCTGTTTGAACGTGACGGACAGATTGGCGGACAATTTAATATTGCCAAACAGATCCCAGGTAAAGAAGAATTCCATGAAACATTACGCTATTTTCAACGTCAGTTAGCAATCCATCATGTTGATGTCAGGTTGAACCAGACCGCCACAATAGAAGCACTTTCTGATTTTGATGAGGTGATTATCGCCAGCGGCATCGTACCTCGCCAACTCATGATCGATGGTATCCATCACGAAAAGGTACTGAGCTACTTAGATGTATTAAAGGATAAGAAAAATGTCGGTCAACGTGTCGCTATCATTGGCGCAGGTGGTATCGGTTTTGATACCGCAGAATATCTGAGTCAACCAGGAAAAAGTACTAGCCTTGATAGCACCACTTTCAGCGAAAAATGGGGCATTGACCATACTCTGACACATCGTGGTGGTTTATCTCCTGAAGGCCCTAAACCAAAACCTTCTCCCCGAAAAATTTATCTATTACAACGTAAACCGACAAAAGTTGGTGAAGGATTAGGTAAAACAACAGGTTGGGTACACAGAACCAATCTGCACATGCGCGGCGTGAAAATGCTCAACAATATGCAATATTTGAAAATAGATGATCAAGGATTACATATTAGCAGCAATGGGGAACAGCGCTGTCTTGCCGTAGATAATATCGTTATTTGTGCCGGACAAGAACCACTGAGAGAATTATATCAACCGCTACAGCAAGCGGGAAAAACAGTGCATCTTATTGGTGGGGCAGATGTTGCAACGGAATTGGATGCCCGACGGGCTATCGATCAAGGTACTCGGTTAGGCTTTAAAATTTGATGATAAATAATGACGGTCATAGACAGACCGTAAAAACAGAGCGAATCCTCAAACCGCGCCATTCCTGGCGCGGATATTTTACGCTTTCTTACCTAAACCTTTTTTTAAACCGAAATATTTTAATCAATTAATTACGCTGAGTTAGCTGATCCGATGCCAGACGGTCATCCTCAGCCTGACAAACAGCGGCAGTGAACAATACATCGGTAGAAGAGTTCAGACTCGTTTCCGCAGAATCCTGTAATACACCAATAATCAAACCAACTGCTACAACTTGCATAGCAATCTCATTGGAAATCCCAAACATGCTACAGGCCAGAGGGATCAACAGTAAGGAGCCTCCAGCTATACCAGAAGCACCACAAGCACAAATTGCAGCAACCACACTCAGTAACAATGCTGTAGGCAGATCAACCGGCATACCAAGTGTACTGACCGCAGCCAGAGTCAATACCGTGATGGTCACCGCAGCGCCTTCCATATTGATCGTCGCTCCTAATGGAATAGAAACTGAATAAGTATCTTCATGCAGATTCATACGGCGGCACATCGTCATATTCACCGGAATATTTGCAGCCGAACTGCGAGTGAAAAATGCCGTTACGCCACTTTCACGCAGGCAAGCAAATACCAGTGGATAAGGATTACGACGAATTTTCCAGTAAACAATCAACGGGTTTACAACAAGTGCCATAACCAACATACAACCCAGTAATACCACCAGCAATTGGACATATCCCAGTAAGGCATTAAACCCCGTTTCTGCAATGGTTGCAGACACCAGACCGAAAATACCAACCGGTGCAAAACGAATGACCACCCGAACAACCTGAGTAACCGCCTCAGACATATCATGAATGAGAGACTTAGTTGAATCCGTCGCATGACGCAGGGCGATACCCAAACCAATAGCCCAGGCAAGGATACCGATATAGTTACCATTCAGTAACGCGTTCACTGGATTAGCAACAACATTAACCAGTACCCCTTTAATCACTTCCATAATGTTTTCAGGCGGAGACATCTGAGCATCATTGACAGTCAGCACTAGTTGTAACGGGAACATAAAGCTACCGGCCACGGCAACCAGCGCAGCAAAAAATGTCCCCAAGATATAGAGGATAAGGATTGGACGAATATTGGTTTTTTGGCCCTTTTTATGGTTAGCAATAGAAGACATGACCAGAACCCATACCAATACCGGGGCGACTGCTTTCAGGGCACCAACAAACAACGTCCCAAGCAAACTGACTGATTTGGCAACCGAAGGCGCCAACCACGCTAACAGTATCCCGGCAATTAAACCTACCAAAATTTGTTTAACCAGGCTCCCTTGCACAATGTAATGTACGAAGCCACGTTTTTGTTTTTCCATAGCTGATCCATTTTATTAACAGTTTTATTAAACCTATACCCTATGGATTTCAAGGTGCATCGCGACGGCAAGGGAGAGAATCCCCGGGAGCATAGCGAACTATGTGACCGGGGTGAGTGAGCGCAGCCAACAAAGAGGCAACTTGAAAGATAACGGGTATATATTTTTTTGTGTTTGCTTCCTCAGTATAGGGAAACCAAGAGTAGTGAAAAGCTGTGATAGTTAAAATATACAACCTCACCAGCACTTATTAACAATACATTCACATTTGTGTGATCAAAACGGCAATTTATACATTTACAAAGCACAATTATTTGTTTTTATGTTTAACCATTTCGCAGCAATTTAAGACAAGAAGAAACCATATCTTCCCATTCAAGAAAGATATGGTTATCTGTTAAAAAATAGTTACCTAATTACTGGATCTCTTTAATTTTGTACTTATTTACCCAAACATTAATAATCATTGTTATTGTCAAAATACTCGCCACAGTTCCCAGAGAAATCCCCATAGGAATATGATAAAAATCCATTATTAGCATTTTAATACCGATAAATACCAGAATGACTGATAAACCATATTTCAGCATTGTAAATTTCTCTGCCACCCCTGCCAGCAGAAAATACATCGCACGTAATCCTAAGATAGCGAAAAGATTAGAGGTCAAAACAATAAAAGGATCTGTAGTTACTGCAAAAATAGCAGGAATACTGTCTACCGCAAAAATAACGTCACTAATTTCAACCAGAATCAGGACCAAGATTAGTGGAGTCGCATATAACAAACCCTTTTCTTTCACAAAGAAACGTTCTCCGTGAAGATTATCAGTGATACGAATATGCGCTCTTAGCCAACGGATAAAAGGTTTATCGCCTATCGGGGAATCATCCTCTTTTGCCAACGCCATCTTAACGCCGGTAACCAACAAAAAGATGCCAAACAGATAGAGTATCCAACTGAATTGAGAAACCAGCCAACTCCCTGCAAAGATCATCACGGTACGCAGCACAATTGCACCTAAGACACCGTAAATAAGCACCCGACGTTGTAAATTTGCCGGAATGGCAAAATAGCTGAATAACATCAGCCAAACAAACACGTTATCAACAGCAAGTGCTTTCTCAAGTAAATACCCGGTAAGAAAAGCCATTACCTGACTATTAGCAACAGCGCCCCCCACAGTTTCTCTGCAATACCACCATAATCCTAATGCAAATAAGAGCGACAAACTTACCCAAATTACACTCCAGACAGCAGCTTGACAAAATGACATTGCTTGCTCTTTCTTACGCCCCTGTAAGGATAGATCCAGCAGCAACATAATCGTCATTAAAACAGCGAAACTTCCCCATAAGATAGGACTACCCACAGAGTTCATTTTCTTTCTCTCATAAACAAAAACGGCTGAAGTCTCAGAAGACGCCAGCCGCTGCTATATTTCTTCCCCACATCGTGGATATGGATGTATTGCAAGCAACCCTCGCCTTCTGGCAAGGTCTCACTTACAACACAGAAAATGTACCATCAGGTATAAGTTCAAGGTTGCCCGGCTACCGGATGCTGTTGCATCGTAATGACGATAAACCGACAAGGAAGTTACTCCCCTTTGCTGCGGTGAAAAATAAATCAAATTCAGACAAGAATCAATCTATCACCGAAAAAATATTGACTCATAGTCAGTAGTTAGTAAATGCAAGAAACCTAATAAGCCAGCCTCATATACCCTTCATCTTTCAAGCTGCTGCTTTGTTGGCTACTTTCACTCACCCCAGTCACATCGTTATCTATGCTCCTGGGGATTCGTTCACTTGCCGCCGCGCTGCAACTCGAAATCTATTAGGTATAGACCCATTTCTTATCCTATTTTAATGAACGTTCAATTGATCACCAAAATTTTCTGTTTAGTCACCCCTGATTTTGTTACAGTGGCACAGGCTGCGTCATTTGCCTTTTTCAATAGTGAAAAGGCATTAAAACCAACCAAATAACATAAAATAGGATGTAATTTAATCGGTTTAGCCTCATGCTTTCAGGATGAACGAACAAAGGCATTTTAGGAACACCTGATGGAAATAGTAAAAGAACTTATATATGCACTTTGGTACCAGGATTATGAAACTCTGGCCAACCCATCCCTATTATGGGCCATTTACATCATGCTATTCTTAATTCTCTTCCTTGAAAATGGCCTCCTTCCCGCTGCATTTTTACCAGGAGACAGCCTGCTTATACTAGTTGGCGTATTGATTGCCAAAGATGCAATGAGTTTCCCTCTAACGATTGTAGTATTAACTGCCGGAGCAAGCTTAGGTTGTTGGATTGGTTATCTCCAAGGAAAATGGTTAGGAAATACCAAGACAGTACAAGGCTGGCTCTCTCACCTTCCAGCTTATTATCACCAAAGAGCTTACAATCTTTTTCACCGCCACGGCCTGTCAGCTTTACTTCTTGGCCGCTTCCTCGCATTTGTCAGAACCCTCCTGCCAACACTTGCAGGGCTGACAGGTCTACAAAACAGTCGTTTCCAGTTTTTTAACTGGCTCAGTGGCTTCCTGTGGGTCATTATCCTTACCTCTTTGGGTTACGCATTTGGTAAGACCCCCATTTTCCGTCAATATGAAGACTTGGTAATGAATTTCCTGATATTACTACCACTTGCTTTACTCATTATTGGTTTTAGCGGCAGTTTGTTAGTTGTATGGCGTAAAAAAACTTGCCAATCCCCTCAAAAAAAGTAATTAATTCCGATAAAATCTAATATCCCTCCCTGCTGCAGATAAAAGTATCGTTTGCAGCAGAATAGTGAAATAATGCTAATGTTTTTTATTCACCTTCCCAAATATAAGCTATATTTAATGATAGTCTTTTCCGGCATCAGGAAAAGCAACTGACTAAGTCAAATACACACACCTTACATTAAGGAGTAATCTACATGTCAAAGATCAAAACTACTGAAGATCTACACGTTGAACTAAAATCTCTCGCAGATACACTGGAAGAAGTGATCCAAAGCTCTGGTGATAAATCCAAAGTCGAGCTGGAAGAACTTCGCGGCAAAGTAGAGGAAGTCATCAAAGATACTCGTTTTAAACTCAGTAATGCCAGTGATATGGTTGTCAAGAAAACAAAAGATATGGCGGGCCGTGCTGATGTCTACGTTCACGATAAACCCTGGGTAAGCATCGGTATTGGTACTGTTGTCGGTGCCATATTAGGTGTAGTGTTAGCTAAACGCTAATATGATCAACTCATCCAAATCTCAAGGCCCCGGTAAAGGGGTCCTTGACATTCTCCAACGCATTGCCGCTGTAGTTATCGAGATAATAGAAACTCGTTTGCAATTGATCGTTCTTGAATTGGAAAAAGAAAAAGCCACTTTGATACAGATAATCGTCATAGCCAGTCTGACACTACTGCTTACCGCTTTCGGCCTTATGTGTCTGCTTGTTATGATTTTTTGGGCTATCGATCCTAGTTGGCGCTTTATTGTATTGGCTAGTACCACTGGCACACTACTCATTCTGGCGCTTATCGGCCTGATATGGACCATCAGGAAAGCGCGAAATTCAACATTACTTAGTGCAACTCGTGAGCAATTAAAGATAGACAGAGAAATGTTGGAGGATCACAGTAATGAGTAAACAACGTCAGAAAAAAAAGCTAAAAAAACAGCAAATAATGAGAAATATCCAACTACAACGCCTCGAACTCACCAACAATACACAGCTCTGGAAGAGCCTCACTGAACCTTATGACAAAAGCTGGAAAAAGCTTTTGTCATTAGAACCTTATCTGCGGCTCGCAATCCGTACTATCTCTTTATATGGCCTGCGTCATCCTATGAAATTTTATCGTTTGTCGCGCCACATCATTCGAATATTGAAATAGAAATAATTCTTCATAATATATTTCATTGATGATAACTTTAGCTACCTACATTCAAAAACTTTGTATAAAATTGTTAATAATCCTTGCTTACAACTAAGCTCACCTACCTTTAATATACATTCCATCCGTTAATGATTAACAAATTGTGCTGTTTCGAGTTGATACAAGTTAATCATCAAACAAACTATTATTATTTCTCTGAGTTTTAGGGGTTGTTAATGAAAAAATTTGAAGATAGTGCCCTGCTACTGGCTCGCATTTTGATGCCAATTCTGTTTATCGTTGCAGGTTATGGAAAATTAGGTGATTCCTACGCGGGTACTCAACAATATATGAATGCCATGGGCGTCCCTGGCTTTCTATTACCACTGACGATCTTACTTGAATTAGGTGGTGGTCTGGCAGTTCTGTTTGGTTTGTTAACCCGTACCACCGCGTTATTTACCTTTGGTTTCTGTATTCTGACCGCCGTACTTTTCCACAGCAATTTTGCTGAAGGGATGAACCAGACTATGTTTCTTAAGAACCTGACTATCGGAGGAGGTTATCTGTTACTGGCTATCACAGGCCCAGGTAAATTCAGTATTGATCGCCTGATGAAGAGAAACTGGTAATACCCTGCCGTGGCTGTTCTGAATCTAAGCAATAACAGCTCTCAGGTAAAAGGCGAAACGATCAAAATTCCATTCTTGCTCAAGGATTTTATCAGCAAACTATCCAATATTGAGCCTAAAGATAAATAGTAATCCGGAGGATCTGGAAGATCTTTCGGCTTACTTTAGTCAATAGACCCAACCTTTATTGAATCACAGTCACTTTTGTAAGATAGTTATTTTATCAAAATAAATAACCACCTCACTTTTCAGTGGGAAATAGTTAAATCCATGCTCGATAATAAATTAATATATTAAAAATACCCTTAAGAAATTAATATAAAGAGTATAGGATCATCAATATAAATATAATTAATATCCACAATAATAATTTAAATAAATAACAATTAACCAAAATATATTTAAAGGTTATTTAATCCAATGCAATTTTTTAATCACAATAATCAAATCATGTAAAATATAGTTAAAAATGTAAAAACGCATTATCATCACACCATAAATTAATAGCGGCAATACTATGTTCATTGACTCTATTAAATTCCATCACAATATAATCATTTAAATTAACTTTATTTACTTACATAAAATTGGAAAATAAATATATATTAATGAAATCACATGCGCAAATAGGCATTAATATAGTTTAACATGAATCAGATATTATCACATTTAAAAAATAACCTTTATACTCTAATTATCTTATTACAATTAAATTAATTTATTATTCCATAAAAAATCATCACTATTACAATGTCGAATGTTTATTTATATAAAGATTAAAATTAAAACTCACACATTTTTATTATTTAATTCCATGATTAATACATTTTCTTCACATAATTACCCTTCTTTATATTCCAGCCAATGAAATAATAAAAAATTAACATTATCACCTTAAATTAAAAACACTTCCCCTGCAAAATAATATTAAGATGATCGGTTTAAAAAAACGGTTGTTTTTTAAATCACAGCATAGAATTAAAAAAGCCTATAATTATTGGATAAAAAAATAACAAGACGTGTTTAGAGGGATAAATCAGGAATATTATCAATCGACACAAAAAACAAAAAGAAACAACTTGACACATAACTATATACATTAGAAAATCATTTAAGCAATAGGAAATTCATTAAAAATATTGGTAGTAACGTAGGCCAATAATTAGTATTGAAGATTAAATAATTGTGTTTTCATTTCACAAAAAATACTTATATACCTAATAGATTTCGAGTTACAGCGCGGCGGCAAGTGAACGAATCCCCAAGAGCATAGATAACGATGTGACTGGGGTGAGTGAAAGCAGCAGCTTGAAAGATGAAGGGTATACTAGATAATTCACAGAATTCTTCATACAGTAAACGAATAAGGAAGACAAATGAAATATAGTTCAATTGCTTATACCATTATTTGTTTAATGCCATTTTATGCTACCGGAGCAGGAAAACTAAAAGATATTTGCGACGGTAAATTAATTACTAATACATCTATAAGCAGTATAAATATTACAAGCAACCAAAATGGAAATGGACCTGCCATGAATGTATTAGTAGAAGGGCAATGGTATGATACATATCTAACCCCCGATATTATAGAGGGCAACGGTACTTATGGGCTCTATGATATAAGTCATAATGCTTATCTCAATGCATTAGAAGTTAACATTTGCGTAAGACTTGGCAATTTAAGAGGCATTGAATTAATTTATAAACCCTAAAATGCCAAGCTAGAAAAAGAGAGCTCACATTAATCAATGCACTTATAGTGCATTGTTAAATCAACATTTAATCCCCATAGAATAATAACGGAAAATTTATGACTATTCATGGTAAAAAAATAAATGTGCAGTTAATAAAAAACTCTCCAGACCAACTATCTGTAAGTGACTTAAAGGCACAATTAACTGCTATTGGGTTGACATGTGAACTTACGGATGAACGCTTACTCGAACAATATATTGAGGACGTAAGAAAACAGATGATTACAGGAAGTACACAAGCATTTACAATTGGGGAATATAATAATGGCAATTTAGTACACACATCCAACGCTAATTGGTCACCTGAAGAAGGTGCCTTAGGATACAAAGAGCAATTAATTTATATCGGCGCATGGGAAAACTTCCAATGGTTACGTGAAAATTGTAAAGCAGAATTTGGGGGGGATGAAGATAATCCCCCCTCTACACAAGAAAGATACGATGACGTAGACGCAGTGAAAAAAGCCTTTATCAAAGTTGCAGAGGGAGCTTCTGAGACCCTAGTAAACCCTCTGGACAAAAAAGATATGGAGTCTGCTCTAACTAATCTCCTGAGCTCAGTTAACAATGACAATGTCAAAAACTATGACTCCGGGCATAGAACAAAATTATTCTTATTAATAGAGAATTATGATCCAGAAAGAAATATGGGTGACGGAATTGGGGTATTAGGAATAGACTGGAGACTACGAATAAGTGATTATAAGAAGAAGAAACAAAACGTTAAACATGATACAATTATTGACCTAAAGAGCTGGTCTGTCACATATGATAATACTGATACTCTTATCAGTGACTATCATAAAGTAAAAAATGCATCTAGCTAAAAATAATAAATAGAGACGGATTCGACTAATAAGTACAATTTTTCAGAAGGGCGAGCAGTTGCTATAGTAAGCATCTTTCTCGCCAAAGGAAAAAGCATTGTCATGTTTTTTCTTCTCGGCTAATACCCAGTTGTACACATGACGAACATGCTCGAAGTCCTGCTCAAAAAGCTTCTTTTACTCAATATGCACCCGAATATTATACCCAGTCGATTTGTGAATAATCTCAAAACCGTACCAAACCGACTGTAACGAAAAGAGTCTATACCCTATGGATTTCAAGATGCATCGCGACGGCAAGGGAGTGAATCCCCGGGAGCATAGCTAACTATGTGACTGGGGTGAACGAATGCAGCCAACAAAGAAGCAACTTGAAAGATAACAGGTATATACAAAAGCAAGAACAACCTGAGAAATAGCAGCTCCATGAACTGTTTGCTATCCATCTCCCCCTAATCCTAAAATTTCTCTACACTATCAATGAGAATTTAGGCAACGAGAATTTAGGGGGAGAATTGTGCAATTTTATTAAACAATACCTAATTATAAATAATACTGGCCCTGATACAGCATTGTCTTATTGACCAACTACCCATAAGGCCAAAACCAAATTATTAGCTTTTTCATCACAAAAGTTTTATTCGACTTCGCACTCTTTATGCCATAACTTCATATTTTTTTAAGTAATCAACGAACCATGCTTTTCAGTACACCTGACTTTATTATAAGAAGGCTTCGTAATTTGATTACTTTACATGCTTCTACTTACCGACTAACAAACAATTTAGGAATTTCCCGCAAGCACCAGGATTTAGCTTCCCCCATATTGTCTCGTCGCCATGCCATAATGACATTTGTATCATGGCTGTATTCAGAGCCAATCACCCGCAAACGCCCCTCAGTAATATCTTGTTCCACCATAGGATAAGGCATGGTAGCGACGCCCAACCCGGCCAAGAGAGCACGGCGTTTATCTTCCAGAGAACTTACTGTCAAACGCTGTTGCTTATCTAACAACTGAACCGTTAATACCGGGCGCTCCCTCGCTGTATCTGCCACGGCAATACCACGATACTTCACCCTCGTGACATCAGACAAAGGCTCCGGCTCTTGATGTATAGGATGATCAGGGCTAGCGACATAAACATTGGTAATGCTGTAAAGCTGACGTGAATTAATTTCTGCCGATGCGCGAAAATGCATATCTGGTGCAATAACAATATCCGCTCGACCAGTTTCCAACCTCTCCCATGCACCCGCCAAAACCTCAGTCAATAAAGAGAACTGAGTATTCGATTTTTGAGCAAGCTTACCTACTAACGGGAATAATGAAGAAGCCGGAACTAATGCTTCACAAACAATTGTCAGGTGAGTTTCCCAACCTCGCGCTAATGCTTCTGCATCAGCCGTTAATTTATCAGCAGCTTCAAGCAATTGACGTCCACGCTCAAGCAACATACGACCAACATTGGTGAATTTAGTTCTGTGACCCGAACGGTCAAACAGCACCACATCTAGCTCCTCTTCCAGTTTTTGCATCGTATAGCTAAGTGCGGAAGGAACACGGCCAAGCTCATCAGCGGCCGCAGCAAAACTTCCCCGCCGGTCAATCGCATCCATGACCCGGAGAGATTCCAGTGTAAGCGCTCGTTCTTTGCTCATATTTTTCTCAATCAGGAAATTTGAATATGCTGACCAGATTAACTGGCTAACATTTCGCCGTCCAGATAATTACTATTCTTAGTGTGTGTTTTTTTAAGGTAACCACCATCATGATTATAAATAGAACAGCAAAACAATGTGGGAAAGCTGACTATGGTTGGCTACAGGCTCGTTATACATTTTCATTTGGTCACTATTTTGACCCTAAGTTCTTAGGTTATGGTGCGCTACGTGTACTCAATCAGGAAGTCATCGCCCCCAAAGCCGCTTTCCAACCTAAATCCTATCCACATGTGGATATATTGAATATTATTCTACAAGGTGAAGCAGAATACCGTGACAGCGAAGGCAACTACATCAGAGCCCGCAGAGGAGAATGTTTACTATTTTCTACTCGTCAAGGCATCAGCTACAGTGAACATAATGCCAGTACTAATAAGCCACTGACGCGCTTGCAACTTTGGCTGAATGCCTTTCCTCAGCAGGAAAGCTTACCATTGCAACGAATGGAGTTACCAGAACAACCATTGGCTATGCTAGCTTCTCCAACCGCGGAAGATGGCAGTATGCAATTACGTCAGCAAGTGTGGGTAAATCATATTTTCCTTAATAAAAATCAATCTCATCATCTGCAATTGAAGGGAAAAAATGCCTATCTGCAATCCCTAAATGGAAATATAAAAATAAGAGGCAATTCTAAGGATAACAATTTGATTAAATGCGGAGATGGCGCTTTTATCCATGAAGAAAGTCGTCTGGTTTTAAAAGCAGATACTGAATTCCAGGGGCTGTTAATTGAGCTGGCTGCTTAAAAAAGTGAAAGCCCCATCAAGGTTAACCTGATGGGGCTAAATTTGTGAAGTTGACCGATAAGCCGGGTTCTGTCGTGGACAATCATTCATCTAGGCCAGCACTTACGCACTGGCTCAAGCAGCCTACCCGGGTTCGATACGGGCCGTACCTAATGAACCCCTATTTGGCCTTGCTCCGGGTGGAGTTTACCGTGCCACGGACTGTTACCAGCCGCGCGGTGCGCTCTTACCGCACCCTTTCACCCTTACCTGATCCTACGTAAGTAGGCCATCGGCGGTTTGCTCTCTGTTGCACTGGTCGTGGGCTTTCACCCCCCAGACGTTATCTGGCACCCTGCCCTGTGGAGCCCGGACTTTCCTCTCCTCTACCTATCGACCAAAAGGACAATGATAAAGCAGCGACTGTCTAGTCAACTTCGCGGCGGATTATAAGGGGTTTACCTAACGATGTATAGGCGTTTACTGATTATCTGCCCTGTTTATCAACAATTGCCATTATTCTTCGTTCTGTCCCAACCCATGACGATAAAGTGCATTTTTCTTCACACCATGAATCTCTGCTGCCAATGCAGCCGCTTTTTTCAATGGCAGTTCTTGTTGAAGAAGCGCCAGCGTTCTTAATGCCTCTGGAGGCAAAACATCGGCATCCGGTTTTTTATAGCCTTCAACGATCAATACCATTTCACCACGACGACGGGTTTCATCTTCCTTAACCCACGCCAAAAGTTCATCCACTGGCATCCCTTGAATGGATTCCCAAGTTTTTGTTAATTCCCGCGCCAGAACGACATAACGTTCAGTTCCCCACACCTCAACCATATCTTCTAAACTTTCGATCAGACGATGAGTGGATTCATAAAAAATTAATGTGCGTGGCTCCTGTTGCAAATCCCGTAAAGTATCTGTCCGACTTTTACGCTTTGCGGGCAGAAATCCTTCGTAACAGAAACGATCTGATGGCAAACCAGCCGCAGACAAGGCGGTTATCGCCGCACAAGGCCCTGGAAGTGGGACAACACGAATACCGGCTTCACGGCAACGGCGAACCACATGATAACCAGGATCATTAATCAGGGGCGTTCCTGCATCAGAAACTAATGCAATACTTTGCCCTTGTTGGAGTTTTGTAATTAATTGATCTGCTTTCTGCTGTTCATTATGATCATGAAGTGCGAACATGCGTGCATTAATGGCAAAATGTTGAAGCAACAAGCCAGTATGTCGCGTATCTTCGGCTGCAATCAGATCGACATGCTCAAGAACTTCAAGCGCACGCTGAGTGATATCACCCAGGTTTCCAATGGGGGTTGGCACAACATATAGCGTGGATGTCGTAACCACTGCTCGATTAGGTTGATTCATTGTTTCATCCGAATGGCCGATTTAAAATTGAGCATCTTTGAAAAAAACATCGCTGGATACAGTATGCTTTCCTCAATTTTTGTGCGTATCAAAACTGGTTTAGTCTGTTCAGCCATGCTGGCAGTCATGATCATCGCAGGATGCACCATACCTGACCAACAGGGGCAACAACCTTCGCAAATTCAGGACAAAATCAGTATAGAAATCGCCCGTTATCAATCCATCATTGATGCCGCTCATGGAGAACCTTCTCTTGATGTCATCCGTGCTTATATCGCTCAGGAACCACTTCTGGAAGAGAGTGCGGCTCATCAAAAAAATATTGATGATACCTGGCAAATGCTGACCCGTCTTTCACCACAAGAGCGCCGTGGGTTGGTCATCAACGCTGATGAAAATGTTCTGCAAGGCTGGCTGGACTTACTCAGTACCTATCAGGATAACAAACAGGACTCTGACAAACTACAGGCAGCTATCCGTGACTGGAAAATTCGTTATCCACAAAACCCTGCCGCACAGTCACTCCCAACTCAGTTACAACAGTCAGACATCCAACAGCAAGATACGAATATCCGTATTGCTCTGTTCCTGCCATTAAGTGGTCAAGCAAAAGTATTCGGTGAAGCCATTCGCCAAGGTTTTCTTGATGCTCAGGCCGGTTTACCAAATCCATCATTGCCAACAGAAAACCCGGAAAATTTATCTATAGCTGACAGCGATAGTGCGTCAGATGGCGTGGTTTCTTCCGATATGTCCCCCAGTGAAGTGGCGCCCATAGACTCAGCGACACCCACCACTCAGACAACACCTGTCATAGCCAATGCGCCGATTAACACACAACAGGTCAAAATCTATGACACAGCAAGCCAGCCATTGGAAAACTTATTTATTCAGGCTAAGCAGGACGGCGTGAATTTAGTTGTCGGGCCGTTACTTAAGCCAGATGTGGTTAAACTCGTTCAGATAAATACTGCATTAAACATGCTAGTACTCAATGAGTTAGACAATGCTCAACCACACTCTAATATCTGCTATTTTTCTTTGTCACCAGAAGATGAAGCGAAAAATGCCGCAGAACATATTTGGCGGCAACAGAAACAGAATCCTCTGATTTTGGTCCCCAGAGGGACTTTTGGCTACCGCATTGCCAAAGCCTTTGCACAGGAATGGCAAAAACAAGGGGGACATACTGTTCTGCAACAAACTTTTGGCTCTTCCGCCGAACTGAAACAATTGATTAATAGAGGTACCGGTATTCGCTTAACCGGAACAACTGTCAATGTCACAAGCAATCAATCTACATCCATCGCTATTGGTGATCTGGAAATCCCCCTGATAAACACCGATGTTGTTCCTACTTCTACTGGCGGCTCAGTGGATGCGGTTTATATTGTTTCTACCCTGGATGAACTGACGCTAATTAAGACAATGATTGATATGGCAATCAGTTCCCGCGATAAGCCCGCCCTTTACGCAAGTTCCCGCAGTAATCAGGCTGGCGTCGGTCCCGATTTCCGCCTGGAAATGGAAGGAATGCAATTCAGTGATATTCCCTTAATCGCCGGTGCTAACTTGCCACTGATGCAGCAAGCAGCCAGTAAATTTACAAATGATTACTCTTTGATGCGCCTTTACGCTATGGGTATTGATGCCTGGTCATTAGCAAATCAGTTCAGCCAGGTTCAGCTTCAACGTGATTTCCATTTCAATGGTGCTTCCGGGGTGCTATCTGTTCAGGAAAACTGCACCATTTTCCGACAGCTCTCATGGATGCAATATCATCAAGGCCAAATCACGGCTATTTAATTAAGTTAAGTCATTTGCCGCTTGTCACCAAGCGGCCTTTCAATTCAAATGACACATTTCAGGATGAAAAGAAAATAAAAAAGCCGACAAGTTATTTGCTAGGACGCAACTATGAAGCGCAAGCAAAGTTGTTTTTACAAAAACAAGGATTATCTTTTATCGCCGCAAATGTGAAAGTTCACGGCGGTGAAATTGACCTGATTATGAAAGACAAGCAAACTTGGGTCTTTATTGAAGTCCGTTTTCGCAAATCAGGACAATATGGAGATGCATTGGTGACAATCACCCGTAGCAAGCGTAAAAAATTACTACACGCTGCCGCAGTATGGCTGTTTCAACGAGGTGAATGTTTTGAAACCTCTTCTTGTCGCTTTGATATTTGTGCTATTACTGGTCAACAATTTGAATGGTTGCAAAATGCCTTCAATCAAAATGAGTTCACTCGTTAAAATGATACTGAGTAGGTTATAAACGTGCTGGATAGAATTAAAGTCTGTTTTACAGAAAGTATTCAAACTCAGATTGCAGCCGCGGAAGCATTACCTGATGCTATCTCGCGAGCGGCAATGATGATGGTTCAGTCATTACTGAATGGTAACAAAATCCTTTGCTGTGGTAATGGAGGCTCGGCAGCGACTGCCCAACGGTTTGCCGCCAATATGATTAACCGGTTTGAAACTGAGCGCCCAAGCCTGCCTGCATTGTCACTTAACGCAGACAATGTGGTCATTACCGCGATTTCAAGCAATAAACAGCATGATGAAATTTATGCTAAACAGGTACGGGCATTAGGTCAGCCAGGAGATGTGTTATTAGCAATTTCCACGCATGGTAATAGCCGTGATATTGTTAAAGCCGTTGAAGCCGCCGTAACCCGCGATATGACAATTGTCGCCCTTACTGGCTATGATGGTGGTGAGCTTGCCGGCTTACTTGGGCCACAAGATGTGGAGATTCGAATTCCATCTCATCGCAGCACCAGAATTCAGGAAGTTCATATGCTAACAGTTAACTGCCTGTGTGACTTAATCGATAATACACTCTTTCCCCATCAGGATGACTAAGGAGCCAATAATGCGATTTTTCTCCCTATTAGCTACGATTTGTGCTGCTGTAATGTTACAAGGATGTATTGGTGCGGTCGTGGTCAGTTCTGCTGCCGTAGCGACTAAAACCGCAACCGATCCACGCACTATTGGTCAACAGGTTGACGATAGTACTCTCGAAGCCCGTGTCAGTAATGCGCTTAACAAAGATAAGCAGCTCAAAGGGCAAAGCCGTATTATTACTACTGCCTATCAAGGAAAAGTTTTACTGACAGGTCAAAGCCCAGACTCAAGCCTTTTAGACCGTGCTAAACAGATAGCATCACGTGTTGATGGAGCACACACCGTTTACAATGAAATTCGTCAGGGGAAACCTGTTGAATTAGGTACTGCGTCTAAAGATACCTGGGTTACAACTAAAGTACGCTCAAAAATCCTGGCTAGTGACTCGGTTAAGTCTTCTAACATAAAAGTCGTTACGGAAAATGGCGAAGTCTTTTTACTGGGCATTCTGACCAAACAAGAGGGTAACGCCGCAGCGAAAATTGCCAGCGAAACTAACGGTGTTAAGCGGGTAACAACCGCATTTACTTATTTAAATTAAACATATTGATTGAAGGTGATGACAAGATAAATCTGTCAAACATTCAGGTATCAGCCCGCGTCATTTTTTGGCGCTGGCGTTTTACCCGTTTCATCATCCCACGTCAAACTAAATAACCTCTCATTCTTCCTTCAATCATTTTTCATTAACCCATTTTTCTCAAGATAACTCACCCCACCCAACAACCGCATTTGCCGCAAAATCCATTGCTGACGCTGTAAGACATAAGCCGAAGGTGAGTTAACTTTATAGCGGTGTGGATTAGGCAATACAGCAGCAAGTAAAGCCGCTTCTGATGCCGTCAATTTAGTGGCTGATTTATGAAAATAGTGTCTGGATGCCTCTTCAACACCAAAAATGCCATCACCAAATTCTGCTACGTTAAGATAAACAGTCAAAATTCTACTTTTTGACCATCCCAGTTCAATGGCAAAGGTCATCCCGGCTTCCAACCCTTTTCTTAACCAGCTACGCCCATTCCACAAAAATAAATTTTTGGCCGTTTGCTGAGAAATCGTTGAAGCCCCTCGAAGTCTTCCTGAGTTATTTTGATTACGCTCAAGTACACTTTCGATAGCATCAAAGTCAAATCCCCAATGCTGTGGGAATTTCTGATCTTCCGCGGCAATAACAGCCAATGCGATATTTGGCGATATTTGCCCTTGCCCTACCCAGCCAGAACGAGACACATAAGAAAAATTAACTGATAACCAAGCGCTAATCTGGCGCTCAACCATAACCATAGAAAACGGTACTGGCAAAAATGAAAATGCAACAACAGAAACTATCCATAAGATAATAACTGAGATTACGATTTTTTTAAGCCAGTACCATAAAAATTGAAAAGGATTTCGCATCCAGTTACTCAGTCATTTCCAATACTTTTCTGACAAGTTTATCAATTCCCTCTTCCGCCTGAGAAATAGATTCAGCAAGCATGTAGGCTGGTGTCGTCACAATTTTGTTTTCTAAATCAACAACAACATCATTTACCTTGCAAATTATATGGACTCCTCCCATTGCCTCTACTTGCGCAATCGTTTCAGGATCATTGCCGACAGTTAGTTTCACCGGTTTATTAAGTAATTTTGGCAACATAACAGGCGCAATGCACATAAATCCCATTGGTTTATGTTGCTTATGCATAGCCCTCACCAAACTTAATAATTCCTTATTTATTTCGCAATCAACTGTCTTAACGGCAAAGTCACATAAATTCTTTGCAACACCAAATCCCCCAGGAATTATCAGGGCATCAAATTCATCGGCATTTGCTTGTGATAAAGGCTTAATTTTTCCCCTTGAAATACGGGCAGATTCCTGTAGGACGTTACGTTCTTCGCCCGTTTCTTCGCCGCTAATATGATTAATAACATGAAGTTGTGGTTCGTCAGGAGCAAAAAAGCTCGTTTTAACATCTAAACGGTCTAAAGAAAGCAGAGTTAATACTGACTCATGAATTTCGCTACCATCGAAGACACCACATCCACTTAAGACAACTGCAACTGATTTCATACCTCACTCCATTTGTAGTAGATTATTGCTTAACCCTTTAGGGGGTTAAACACCAATCTTCATCACAGATTTTAATGAATCTTGTAACAAAAAATCTTATCTTTGCTATGTTGGTACTTGTATGATGTACGGAGAATTCCCCATTTACTCGCCGCAACAAAGATGCATTAGATAGGCGGGTAAAAAGTTTTCCCTGGTGTTGGCGCAGTATTCGCGCACCCCAACCTCGGTTGGGGTTATTTTTTTTCAGCGCCTGCCAACCATTCCCCTAAAATTTCCGTATCGTTTCTCCATTCTTGCTTTAACTCATCAACCCATTCCTGAACATTATCCCACCATGCAGGTAAATCAGGTGATTGAATCTGCTGGGCCAGTTGCTGTAAATGACGCAATCCAACCGATCCCGCAGCACCTTTTATCTTATGCGCTTCCTCCGTAATGCCTTTCTGGTCTTTAGCTGTCATATTTGAGTCCAGAACAGATAAGTAACCCGGCATCATCTTTTCAAACACACTCAGACTATTGCGAATCAATTGAGGCCCAACGAGCTCGATGTATTGGTTAAGCATTTCTGTATCAAGTAAATCTTCATCTTTTTTCATCAATCCTGACTCCTCTTCTTCCGGCTGCATATGATGCACGGACTGTTCCCCCCAATATTGTTCAATAATGGCGGTTAACGCATTCACAGAAAGCGGCTTACTCAACACACCATTCATACCTGCATCCAGATACTCTTTTTTGTCTTTTAAGACATTTGCTGTCAGTGCAATCAGTGGGGGCAGATCCTTTTTGGCATATCGCTGACTTAATTCCCGGGAGATATCTAACCCAGTCATATCGGGTAGCTGAATATCAAGCAGTACCAGATCGAACTCTCCTGGCTTAAACACCTCTAGCGCATCTTTACCATTCATAGCGACTTCTACACTGTTACCCAACTTCTCCAATACAGAGCGAGCAACAATCACATTCAGCTCAATATCTTCTACCAATAAGATATGCAAAGCCGGAAGTGGGCAATCTTCTGTATCTTCTCTGCATAAAAGACTCTCTTCCATAGCAGGTGCAATGATAGACAGTGTAAATCGAGAACCTTGTCCCGGCTCACTTTCCACCACAATATCCCCTCCCATACTTTGAGCCAAACGTTTGGATACCGCCAATCCAATACCGGTTCCCGTTGCTGGACAACCACCATGACTGCCTTTTACTTGATAATACATCGCAAAGATCTTCTCTAGCTCATCATGTGGGATACCAATCCCCGTATCTGTGACTTCAAACAGCAAACGTTCTCCCTCTTCGTACCAGATTCGAACATTAATCTCACCTTTTTGCGTAAATTTCACCGCATTGCCAATCAAGTTCCACAGAATTTGGCGCAAGCGAGTACCATCCGTGATGATTCTGGCAGGCAGTGGCAGTTCTGGGTTCATTACAAATTTAATATCTTTCGGTTGGACCAGCAGCCCAGAGAGGTTTTCCAGATCGGACATAAAACCGGTAAAATCAATCGGCTGATTATCAATTTGCACTTTACGCCGTTCAATTTTATCCATTTCAATAATGTCATTGAAAATATTACCCAGCGTGATAGCACTGACATGAATCGTTTTCAGATAGTTATTTTGCTCAGACGTCAACTCAGTATCGAGCAGAATACGGCTCAAACCAACAATGCCATTTAAAGGCGTACGAAGCTCATGGCTAATCGTTGAGATAAAAGTCGTCTTATCCCTACTTGCATTCTCCAAAGCGTCCTGATAACGCTTACGTTCCGTTATATCGCGCCCAAATCCCATAAGCCCATGCCTTTTGCCTACCCGATCATAAAAAGGGACTTTCCGAAGCTCAAAACAGGCTTTTCGACCATCGGGATAAACCAGCCATTGTTCATAAGTGAGTGCAACATTATGACGGAACACTTTTTCATCGGTTTTCATTACTTTGCGAGCAACTTCTTTGTCATAAACGTCGTTTGGTGTCAGCCCGACAAGTTGTTTCTGGCTTTTACCCGTCAGCAATTCCATCGCCCGGTTACAACCAGAAAACTCATTATTTTCATTACGGTAATAGACCAAATCAGGAGAGGCATCGAGAAAAGATTTCAACAATACAGATTGCTGTTCCAATTCAATCTGCGTCTGCTCACGGTGTTTCATCTCTTCTTTGAGTTTATCCAACAATATTAGATGAGCCTGCTCAGCTTTTTCTCTTTCAGAGATCTCCTGATTAAGCTTAATAATGTTGTCTTTTAATTGCTGATTAAGTTCCCGATCACGCTGACGCATAACTTCCAACTTTTCAACTAATTTGGATAATCTCTGGCGGGACTCTTCGAGCTGTTCAACAACAACCGAAAGAAAATAGACAGCCCAAGGCGTAATCAACAAACCAAAAAAGATTGAGCGAACTAAATCAATACTTTGCACTCCTCCCTGAAGCAGAAAAGTGACTACCATCTGTACACCCATGGCAAGAACGACCAGTGCGGATGCAAGCAGTAATGAGAAGCGCACTAACCCCAATTTCATCATTAAATCAACATAATATTGGGCCAGGCCCCTGAGCAGCTTCATTTCATAAAGACTCCCGTTAAATATGACCACTCCGGATCATACCGTAAAAAACCGGCCACTTCGTTGAAGGAATAACAGAAATTGTTGACCTGGTAAAACAATAGTATTATTTAATAGTTTTAGTTATGACTTCCCAAACATTATTCTGGCTTTCTACTCCGGCCGGTCTTTTCGCACAATCCAAACATGAATAAATAATCAAATACATTGATAAAATAAGCATAAAATGCTTTTTACTCTTTTAATATCCCCCAAAAAGATAAAACTTTATTCTTATAAAGAAACAAAAATACATATTAATTCTTAAAAGTTAATATTAGTCAGATTTTAAATCTAATAAATAAAAGTTTAACAGCATATACAAAACAGATATTACACTAATATTAGTGATATAAATCACATTAAAATCCTAACATGATCTATATCACACAACACTAATGTTAATTTTTCCACTTATAAATCATAATATTAACTTTAATCATCACCTGTCCTTATCTTATCCCGGTGATATTTGACCTGATTTATATTTCTAGTTAACTTGGAAAGTCACTGGAAATCATCTGTCAGATTCTCATCTGAACCATAATTATGCAGTGACACAATATCATTTAAGTCACCACCTGTTTATCACAAATAAACAAGTGGTGGTTGATTGAGGGCGCAATTCAGACGCCAGTAAAAAATATTAATCTCACAAATGTCTGTGAGTTTCTGTGAGAGTCGGACAGAACCTTGGGAGGTTCACACTATGCTATATAACAAATCTCAAGAAAAAGATAACTGTGGCTTTGGACTGATAGCCCATATTGAAGGGGAGCCAAGCCACAAAGTAGTCCGTACCGCTATCCATGCACTGGCACGAATGCAACATCGTGGCGCAATTCTGGCAGATGGTAAAACCGGCGATGGGTGCGGTTTATTGCTGCAAAAACCCGACCGTTTTTTTCGGATGGTCGCACAAGAGCACGAATGGCGTTTAGCCCGCAATTATGCAGTCGGTATGCTATTTCTCAGCCAGGATCCTCAGATTGCCCAAAACTGCCGGGAAATAGTCGAACAGGAGCTGCAAAATGAAACGCTGTCAGTCGTTGGCTGGCGTGAAGTACCGACCAACAGTGATATTCTGGGAGAAATCGCCCTTTCCAGCCTCCCCCGTATCGAACAGATTTTTGTTAATGCTCCTGCTGGCTGGCGTGCCCGTGATTTAGAACGCCGTTTATTCGTTGCCCGCCGCCGGATAGAAAAACGCATCAGCGACAGCGACTTTTATGTTTGTAGTTTGTCCAATCTGGTGACTATCTATAAAGGGCTGTGCATGGCGGCAGATTTGCCCCGTTTCTATCCCGATCTGGCTGATTTACGTTTGGAATCGGCAATTTGCCTATTCCACCAGCGCTTCTCAACCAATACCGTCCCACGCTGGCCATTGGCACAACCTTTCCGCTATCTCGCCCATAACGGTGAAATAAACACCATCACCGGTAACCGCCAGTGGGCACGAGCAAGAGCCTATAAATTCAAAACCCCGCTTATTCCTGATCTGCACACTGCTGCCCCTTTTGTAAACGAAACAGGATCAGATTCCAGCTCGCTGGATAATATGCTGGAACTGTTTCTCAACGGCGGAATGGATTTAATCCGTGCGATGCGATTGCTGGTTCCTCCCGCATGGCAAAACAATCCTGATATGGATGAAGATCTGCGGGCTTTTTTTGATTTCAACTCTATGCACATGGAGCCGTGGGATGGCCCTGCGGGTATCGTCATGTCAGATGGACGCTACGCTGCCTGTAATCTGGATCGTAATGGCTTGCGCCCGGCACGTTATGTCATCACCAAAGATAAGTTGATCACCTGTGCTTCCGAAGTCGGCATCTGGGATTATCAACCGGATGAAGTGGTGGAAAAAGGGCGAGTTGGTCCCGGTGAACTTATCGTGATTGATACCCGCCAAGGCCGTATCCTCCATGCAGAAGAAACAGACAATGACTTGAAAAGCCGCCATCCCTATAAAGAATGGATGGATAAAAATGTCAAGCGCCTGACCCCATTTGAAGAATTACTGGAAGATCAAGCCGGTCACCGAGATCTGAACGATCAATCCTTAGCGGTTTATCACAAACAATTTGCCTACAGCAACGAAGAGCTAGATCAAATCATCCGTGTCCTGGGAGAAAATGGTCAGGAAGCAACCGGTTCAATGGGAGATGATACGCCGTTTGCCGTCCTTTCCAGCCGCCCACGGATTATTTATGACTATTTCCGCCAGCAATTTGCTCAAGTCACTAATCCGCCAATCGATCCACTACGCGAAGCACATGTTATGTCTCTCACCACCTGCATCGGGCGGGAGATGAACGTATTTTGTGAAGCAGAGGGGCAAGCACACCGATTAAGTTTTAAATCTCCTATTCTGCTCTACTCTGACTTTCACCAATTAATAACGCAGCAAAGTCCACACTATCGCGCAGAACAATTAGACTTAACTTTCAATCCACAAGAAACCAATCTGCAAAATGCCCTATTTGCATTGTGTGACCAGGCTGAACAACTCGCCAGAGATGGTGCGGTATTGTTGGTATTATCTGACCGCAACATTACGCCGGAAAAGTTACCTATACCTGCTCCCATGGCTGTTGGCGCTATTCAACACCGTTTGGTAGAAAAAAACCTACGCTGTGATACCAACTTGATAGTAGAAACAGCAAGTGCCCGTGATCCACACCATTTCACTGTACTACTGGGATTTGGTGCAACAGCGATTTATCCCTACCTGGCTTATGAATCCCTCGCCAAAATGGTCGATAATGGCACAATTAATAAACCTTATGCTGATGTCATGCTTAACTACCGCAATGGTATCAATAAAGGGTTATATAAAATCATGTCGAAAATGGGCATCTCGACTATCGCCTCCTATCGCTGTTCTAAACTATTTGAAGCTGTCGGCTTACATTCCGAATTAACTGAATTCTGCTTCAATGGCGTCGTTAGCCGAATTGGCGGTGCTAATTTCAACGATTTTGAGCAGGATCTGCGAAACTTATCTAAACGTGCATGGCTTGCTCGTCAACCACTCGATCAGGGCGGCTTGCTGAAATATGTTCATAACGGCGAATACCACGCTTATAACCCGGATGTTGTCAGCACTTTACAGTCTGCGGTTCACAGTGGCGAATATAACGATTACTTGAAATATTCTCGTCTGGTTAATCAGCGTCCAATTACCACAATCCGTGATTTACTGGCGATAAAAACAAAAGATGAACCTCTACCTATTAAAGAAGTAGAACCTGCCGAAGAGCTGTTTAAGCGCTTTGATACCGCAGCGATGTCGATTGGCGCATTAAGCCCGGAAGCACACGAAGCTCTGGCTGAAGCGATGAATACGCTAGGTGGTTTTTCCAACTCCGGCGAAGGTGGAGAAGATCCCGCACGTTATGGAACAAAAAAGGTTTCCCGTATCAAACAAGTTGCTTCCGGTCGGTTTGGTGTGACACCTGCTTATCTGGTCAACGCTGATGTGATTCAGATTAAAGTCGCGCAAGGTGCTAAACCCGGAGAAGGTGGGCAATTACCGGGTGATAAGGTAACACCATATATTGCAAAACTGCGTTATTCCGTACCCGGCGTAACCCTTATTTCTCCACCACCACATCACGATATTTACTCTATTGAAGATTTGGCTCAATTGATTTTCGATCTAAAACAGATCAACCCTAATGCGCTAATCTCAGTAAAACTGGTTTCAGAACCGGGCGTTGGTACTGTTGCCACTGGCGTTGCCAAAGCTTATGCCGATTTAATTACTATCGCAGGTTATGACGGCGGTACCGGCGCCAGTCCACTGTCATCGGTGAAGTATGCCGGATGCCCGTGGGAATTGGGGCTGGTGGAAACCCAACAAGCACTAGTTGCTAACGGATTACGTCATAAGATCCGCTTACAAGTTGACGGCGGGTTGAAAACGGGCGTAGATATTATTAAAGCGGCCATTCTTGGCGCTGAAAGTTTCGGTTTCGGTACTGGGCCAATGGTTGCCCTTGGATGCAAATATCTGCGTATTTGCCATCTCAATAATTGTGCAACCGGGGTTGCCACTCAGGATGAGAAATTACGTCGCGACCACTACCACGGATTACCTGAACGGGTAATGAATTATTTCCGCTTTATCGCCCGTGAAACCAGAGAAATCATGGCTACATTGGGTGTCAAAAATCTAACTGATTTAATAGGCCGAACCGACCTGTTGGAAGTACTGGAAGGTATCTCAGCAAAACAGAGCAAACTAAATCTCGATCCGCTATTAGCAACCGCAGAGCCCCATCAGGGCAAAAAATTATATTGCACCGAAAACAATCCACCATTTGATAATGGGGCACTGAATAAAAACTTACTGGCTCAAGCCTCTAGCTATATTGAGAGCCAACAAAGTAAAACGTTCTATTTCGATATCCGTAATACGGATCGTTCAGTGGGCGCTTCTCTTTCCGGTTTTATCGCTGCTCGATATGGTAATCAGGGGATCGCCGCGGCACCAATAAAAATTCATTTCAATGGTACTGCCGGTCAAAGTTTTGGCGTCTGGAATGCCGGCGGTCTGGAGCTGACCCTCATCGGTGATGCCAATGATTATGTCGGTAAAGGTATGGCTGGCGGCCGCATTGTTATACACCCTCCTGTAGGTTCTGCCTTCAAAAGCCATCAAGCAACCATCATTGGCAACACATGTCTCTACGGCGCAACCGGAGGCAAACTGTTGGCTGCCGGGCGAGCAGGAGAACGCTTCGCCGTTCGTAATTCAGGAGCGATTACAGTTGTAGAAGGCATCGGAGATAATGGCTGTGAATATATGACAGGCGGTATCGTCTGTATTCTCGGACGCACTGGCATAAATTTTGGTGCAGGAATGACCGGCGGCTTTGCTTATGTCCTGGATGAAAATGATGATTTCCGCAAACGGGTTAACCCAGAGTTGGTCGAAGTACTGGCAGTAGATGCCTTAGCTATCCACGAAGAGCACTTGAGAGGGCTTATCACTGAACACGTCCTCTTGACAGGCTCCCAACGCGGTGAAGATATTCTTGCTAACTGGCAACAGTGGCTGAGCAAATTTGTGCTTGTGAAACCAAAATCCAGTGATGTGAAAGCCCTACTGGGACATCGCAGTCGTTCTTCCGCAGAGTTGCGAATTCAAGCGCAATAAGGAGCCAAGATGAGCCAGAATGTATATCAGTTTATCGACTTACAACGCGTCGATCCGCCTAAAAAGCCGCTGAAAATCCGCAAAATAGAATTTGTGGAAATCTATGAGCCATTTTCAGCAATTCAGGCACAGACACAGGCCGATCGCTGCCTTTCTTGCGGTAACCCTTATTGCGAATGGAAATGTCCCGTTCATAACTACATTCCCAATTGGCTTAAACTTGCCAATGAAGGACGTATTATGGAAGCGGCTGATTTATCCCATCAAACAAACAGCCTGCCGGAAGTTTGTGGTCGTGTTTGTCCACAGGATCGCCTTTGTGAAGGCGCTTGCACTCTGAATGATGAGTTCGGGGCAGTGACTATTGGTAATATTGAACGCTACATCAATGATAAAGCTATTGCCATGGGCTGGAAGCCCGATATGTCACAAGTTCAGCCAACGGGCAAACAGGTTGCGATTATTGGTGCAGGCCCCGCTGGGCTAGCTTGTGCTGATGTATTGACCCGTAATGGCGTACAAGCCGTTGTTTTTGATCGCCATCCTGAAATCGGTGGATTACTCACCTTTGGCATACCGGCATTTAAACTGGAAAAAGAGGTCATGATACGTCGCCGTGAAATGTTCTCTGAGATGGGTATTGAATTCCGGCTTAATACTGAAATAGGCAAAGATGTTGCCTTATCTGAACTGACTGAGCAGTTTGATGCGGTGTTCCTGGGTGTAGGAACCTATCAGTCAATGCGTGGGGGACTAGCAAATGAAGATGCTGATGGTGTTTATGACGCTCTGCCATTTCTGACTGCCAATACCCGGAATTTGATGGGTTATCCCGCCCTACAATCGCAACCTTTCATCAATATGCAAGGTAAAAGAGTCGTGGTTCTCGGTGGCGGAGATACTGCAATGGATTGTGTCAGAACGGCTATTCGCCAAAAAGCGGCCTCAGTTACCTGTGCTTATCGTCGTGACGAAATCAACATGCCAGGCTCCCAGCGCGAAGTAAAAAATGCTAAAGAAGAAGGCGTAGAATTTCTGTTTAATCTGCAACCTGTCAGTATTGAAATCAATCATTCAGGTCAAGTTTGTGGCATAAAAATGGTACAGACTCAACTAGGTCAACCTGATGAGAATGGACGTCGCCAAGCTGAAATTATCGCAGGCTCGGAACGGCTGTTCGAAGCTAACGCAGTGATCATGGCATTTGGCTTTAAACCACATACAATGAACTGGCTCAGTGATCATCAAGTAGCCTTAGATAAACAGGGACGCATTGTTGCACCAGAGTGCTCAGATATTCCCTTTCAAACCAGCAATCCGCAAATATTTGCTGGTGGAGATGCCGTTCGTGGCTCAGATCTGGTTGTAACCGCAATTGCCGAAGGGCGTAAAGCCGCACAAGGCATTCTTGATTATCTCAACATCTAATCAACCAAGGGAGCTTTTCAGCTCCCACCTATTTCTATTATCAGTTCGATAACTTATATTAATTGGATTACTCTTACACAAAAAAATAAGTGGATTTAATGAACATTCCACACTTATTACTGTCATACATGATATTTTGGAATATTCCCTCTCGTTAATATGAGTTTTAAATAAAATATTCCAACTAACCAGCACAAGTATCACTATGCTTATTCAACTATAAATACTGGAAATATTAATGCGACTAATAAAAACTCTAATTTTATTGTCTCCAATGCTGTTTATCAGTCATACGGCACTTGCCTTATCACGCCCACTGACACCTGAAAATATTACCAAAGAAATTGTAAATAGAGGTACCAATTCCGTGGTGGCAGAATTAGGTGAAATGGGCGCCAAGCAAGAAATCACTCACAAAATTTCTACTGGTGACAGTAACTGGATAAAACTGGCTTTTAAATTAACGCAAAGTATGCATCTGGATTTTGCCAAAGGGATGCGTTATGCATTATCCCTTGCATTAATTAATAATCCCGTTGAAGTCCTTGCTAACGCAGATAAAGAAAACAATATATCATTGGCTGATATCTGCACAATCCCACCAGAACTGGGGACCAGGGAGAATAAAATAGAATTTGTAGATAAAGTTAAAAAGAGCTTAGGCGCTATCACAGATTACAAAGTTAAAGACAGAATTGAAGACTGTTTATGGGAATTAGAAAAAGCCTACAATACAGAATTCTAATCAATGAATTTGAAAAAAATAAGGAGGCAAATCGCCCCCTCTTTTAACGCTTATTTTACTACCCGTAAAGCAGGGCGCCCTCTTGTCGGTTTTGGTGGCTCATCATCAGGTGAAGTTCCACTATCATCTTCAGCATCGGGCAATGTATCCGTAACTAATACCAGATTATCTGCCGCGGATGCGGAGATATCAACCTTATCCGGATCTGAAGCGGATTTAAAAAGATATTCATCTTTATAAACTGCTTCAGGCTCAAACATCATTCCCGCTCCATTTTCACGGCCATAAATCGCCATAACTGCCGCCATCGGTACATTAACCCGACGGGGAACACCGCCAAAGCGGGCATTGAAGCGTACTTCATCATTGGTTAACTCAAGATTACCAACAGCTCTCGGCGCTATATTCAACACAATTTGCCCATCACGGGCATATTCCATTGGTACATTAACTCCGCGTAAAGTCACATCTATAACCAGATGCGGAGTCATATCATTATCGAGTAACCACTCGTAGTGAGCACGCAACAAATAAGGACGACGGGGAGACATTTGAGACAGCTCCATAAATCAGCTCCTGGATTGCAAGCGCATTTCACGTTCAGCTTCGGTTAATGAAGCCAAGAATGCATCACGCTCAAAGACACGCTGCATGTAAATTTGTAAATCTTTAGTACCAGAACTCGGTAGTTCTATACCCAATACCGGTAAACGCCACAGTAAAGGAGCAAGATAACAATCAACCAAACTGAATTCTTCGCTCATAAAGAATGGCATCTCTTTAAATATTGGCGCCACTGCTAGCAACTCTTCTGCTAATCGTTTACGGGCCGTATTGGCTTCTTGAGAATTGCCTTCCTCAATAGTATGCATCAGGGAATACCAGTCTTTTTCGATGCGGTGCATCATCAAACGGCTGGAACCACGGGCAACTGGATACACAGGCATTAATGGTGGATGAGGAAAGCGCTCATCCAGATATTCCATAATGATGCGGGAATCATACAGCGTCAGCTCACGATCAACCAAAGTCGGAACTGTCTGATAAGGGTTCAGATCGATAAGGTCCTGTGGCAGGTTACCTGCCTCAACCTGTTCAACTTCAACACTGACACCTTTTTCCGCCAATACAATTCGCACTTGATGGCTAAAAATGTCGGCCGGGCCTGAAAACAGAGTCATTACCGAACGTTTGTTGGCAGCGACAGCCATGAAAACCTCCAAGTTTATCTAAAAAGGGAATGAATAGCCCCACACGACCACGACTATTCTTACTCATTCATTCTCATCCCTTATGTTTCTGCGCCACAACGGTGAATACGGAATGCGCTACTCAACACAATTACTATCGTTTCAACACAATTATTACCGTTCAGATAGTAAGCAGACAAATGGATGAGGCAAAAATTGGCACTAGTTTACCAGATTTTGTACATTTTGGGGGAAGTGTATGGATAATTAAGTAAAAAACCCGCCACAAAGACGGGTTTGTACATTAAATAATTGCCATAAAGACAAAAAATTAACGTTTAGAGAACTGTGGACGACGACGTGCTTTACGCAGACCAACTTTCTTACGTTCAACTTCACGAGCATCGCGGGTAACGAAGCCAGCTTTACGAAGATCAGAACGCAGAGTTTCGTCATACGCCATCAGTGCGCGGGTGATACCGTGACGGATTGCACCCGCTTGACCAGAAATACCACCACCTTTAACGGTGATGTACAGGTCCAGTTTACCTAACATATCAACCAACTCCAGCGGCTGACGAACAACCATGCGCGCTGTTTCACGGCCGAAGTAAACTTCAAGGCTGCGTTTGTTGATGACGATATTACCGCTACCTGGCTTAATAAAGACACGTGCGGAAGAGCTTTTGCGGCGACCAGTGCCGTAGTATTGATTTTCAGCCATTGCCTATAATCCCGATTAAATGTCCAGAACTTGCGGTTGCTGTGCCGCATGGTTGTGCTCGTTACCTGCATAAACTTTCAGTTTACGGTACATTGCACGGCCCAGTGGCCCTTTTGGCAGCATGCCTTTAACCGCGATTTCAATTACACGCTCAGGACGGCGGGCAATCATCTCTTCAAAGGTCGCTTGCTTAATACCACCGATATGACCGGTGTGGTGATAGTAGATTTTATCAGAACGCTTGTTGCCGGTGACTGCAACTTTTTCTGCATTAACGATGATGATGTAATCACCGGTATCAACATGCGGAGTGTATTCCGCTTTATGCTTGCCACGCAGACGACGAGCCACTTCAGTTGCAAGACGGCCTAAAGTTTTACTATCTGCATCAACAACATACCAGTCGCGTTTTACGGTTTCTGGTTTAGCTGTAAAAGTTTTCATTAAAGCTTACCCAATAAATAAGTTACACGTTGGTGAACACTCAAGGTTCAGAAACTTGCCGAGGTTCACACGACTCTTGTCCAGCAAACCTACCCCTTCGAATAGCCTATGCCGGCACTATATGCAAGTTTTTGGGAAAAAAACATTGCTGTAACGTGGGGTCGCAAGATTATAGAGAAGTCAAAAATAAAAATCGACCCCCATTTGAATATTTAAAATCAGTTTTCAGTCTGAAATATATAAGCGAACTCAAACTTAAGGTAAATGAGGTAATTTCAGGTACTCTTCACTTTGCATCTCTTGCAAACGGGATAAGCAACGCTGGTATTCGAAAACCAACAACCCCCCTTGGTAAATCTGCTCCATCGGCACCGCCGCATTAATTATCAATTTTACCCGGCGTTCATAAAATTCATCAACCAATGCCAGGAAACGACGAGCAGCATTTTCATTACCCGGCATTATCGCTGGAACCTGATATAACAAAACAGTGTGATAAAGTTTTGATAAAACAATATAATCCATCTGACTACGCGCATCTTCACACAAGACTTTAAATCCAATTGCCAATACACCATCAGCATGACGAATTGCCGGCATCCGCCGATGATTAATTTCCAATACAGAGGCTTGTTCACTACTGTTACCGGCCAAAAGAATAAACATTTGATCCATCGCTCGTTCATTATCTTCATTCAGCGGTGTGAAATAGAGATGAGCTTGTGTCAACGTGCGCAACCGATAGTCAATACCCGAATCCACATTCATAACGTCACAATATTTTTTGATCTGCTCAATAGCAGACAAAAAGCGAGCTCGCTGTAAACCATTGCGATAGAGTTCATCAGGAGGAATATTTGACGTTGCAATCAAGGTAATCCTCCTGACAAACAGCGCTTCCAACAATGTACCAAGAATCATGGCATCAGTAATATCGGAGACGAAAAATTCATCAAAGCAAAGCACATCTGTTTCCGCTTTAAAACCATCCGCCACAATATCCAGCGGATTTTCATGCCCTTGCAATGCCTTTAATTCTTCATGTACCCGCAGCATAAAACGATGGAAATGCAAACGTAATTTTCTTTCACCGGGTAAACTCTGGTAAAACATATCCATTAACCACGTTTTCCCTCGACCAACGCCTCCCCACATATAAAGCCCTTGCACAGGTGCACAGCTCATTGAAGCCTGCTTTCCTAACAGTTTACTCAGACGCCCTTTCAAGCTTTGTCGCCTCGCGGGATTGCCGGGAGAAACATTAATCAGAGCATTGTGAATGGTATCCAATTGAGCTACAACTTGACGCTGAACATCATCTGGTTGGTATTTACCCTTAGAAAGGGCTTGTTGATAGCATGATGAAGGGGTAATCAATGATGGCATGACAATAACAATCCTTAAAATAATCGCCCGTTTTTTATCGTTTTTATGATTCAGATTGACCTTATTACCGGATCAATTGTCTACAATAAGGCCCACAATAAGATCTACAAGCAAATGTAAATCATGATCAATATTCCACTCTAACTAGATTAACGGTTATAGTGACGATAATTAAGTGAAACATTCTGCGGAACAACGATGTCGATGAAGGAGTAGCTATGACTTGGGAGTATACACTGATTGGATTGGTGGTTGGTTTTGCTATCGGAGCGCTAGTTATGCGTTTTGGTAACACTAAGCTGCGCCAACAGAAAGCCTTACAAACTGAACTGGAGAATAATAAATCAGAACTGGAAGAGTACCGTAAAGAATTAGTTGGTCATTTTGCCCGTAGTGCAGAATTACTCGACAATATGGCTCGCGATTATCGTCAGTTATATCAGCATATGGCTAAAAGCTCTCATGAACTGATGCCGAATATGCCAGCACAAGAAAATCCATTTAATTATCGATTGACTGAATCAGAAGCGGATAATGATCAATCTCCGGTTAAAATGCCACCAAGAGATTATTCCGATAGTGCTTCCGGCCTGTTTCGTCCGATGAACGAAAAAAACCAGTAAATACCCTGCTATGGCACATCTTGTGCCATAGCATTAATTCAAATGTAAAATCCATTATCTACCTACAAGTTTTGTTTTTTTGTTTTTCAATCATGTAAATACCTGTAAAGAATCACGCTAAATCTGTTTGCCCGATGAACTTTATTTAATAATTAACAGTCATAGAGTAATCATGGCAGCTTGCCGGAATTAACTTAATTAGCCTTCTGGCTTAGGTATACAAGAGAACAAAATTAGATGAAAAGAAAACACTTATTCCTTAGTGCATTAGCAATCAGTATCGGGTTGTCTGCAATTTCTGTCCCTATGATTAGCAATGCTGCTCTGCCTGCTGCTATTGCCGGTCAGGCGTTGCCAAGCCTTGCACCGATGCTTGAAAAAGTCCTGCCAGCGGTTGTCAGCGTGCATGTTTCCGGTACTCAGGTACAACAGGAGCAGAGTATACCGGAAGAGTTCAGGTTCTTCTTTGGTCCAAATCTACCCATGGGCCGTGAAAGTACCCGCCCATTTCAAGGGCTTGGCTCAGGTGTCATCATTGACGCCGCCAAAGGTTATATATTGACCAACAATCACGTTATTGAGAATGCGGATAAAATCCGTGTCCAATTGAATGATGGACGTGAATATGAAGCTAAACTGCTAGGTCGCGACGCTCAAACTGACATCGCCTTGCTGCAACTGAAAGATGCCAAGAATTTAACGGCAATTACAATAGCCGATTCCGATAAGCTCCGGGTTGGTGATTTTGCTGTCGCGGTGGGTAATCCATTCGGTCTTGGTCAAACTGCAACCTCGGGAATTATCTCGGCGTTAGGACGCAGCGGTCTGAATCTGGAAGGGTTGGAAAATTTCATCCAAACCGATGCCTCTATAAACCGAGGTAACTCCGGTGGTGCACTGGTTAATTTGAATGGCGAGTTGATTGGTATCAACACAGCAATTCTGGCTCCAGGCGGCGGTAACATCGGTATCGGCTTTGCCATCCCAAGTAATATGGCAAAAACCCTGAGTGAGCAGCTTATCGCTCACGGTGAAGTCAAACGCGGTATTCTCGGTATCAAAGGTACTGAAATGAACGCCGATATTGCCAAGGCATTCAATATTGATGCCCAACGCGGAGCATTTGTCAGTGAAGTATTACCAAAATCCGCAGCAGCGAAAGCAGGTATTAAATCCGGCGATATTCTTATTTCCGTTGATGGTAAAAAAATTAGTAGCTTTGCTGAACTGAAAGCCAAAATCGGCACAACGATACCCGGTAAAGAAATTAAAATTGGCTTATTGCGCAAAGGTAAGCCAATGGAAGTTTCTGTTACGCTAGAAAACAGTGAAGGCCAAACAACCAAAGCCGGAAATCTGACCCTTGCCCTGCAAGGTGCAACCCTGAGCAATGGTGAAGTGAAAGGGACTTACGGTGTGAAAATCGATAGTGTCACCCAAAATTCACCGGCGGCGATGTCTGGCTTACAGAAAAATGACCTGATTGTCGGGATCAATAATGAACGGGTACAGAATATTAATGAACTGCGCAAAGTTATTGATTCTAAACCTCCAGTCATAGCGCTGAACATTCTTCGCGGAGAAGAGAGTATCTATCTGTTACTGAGAAATTAATACTTTTAGTAAAAATCGATCTAAATTTGAGACACAGCGTAATGCTGTGTCTCAAATTCGCTGATATCCCCCACTATGGGTGGTCTTGTAAATCAGTTTTTCTGGAGGACTCAATATGAGAACCGTAGTAGTATTTAAAAACGGCAATAACCGAGCTGTACGTTTACCTCACGACCTCGATTTGGAGGGAGTGAATGAATTGGAGATTATTCGTGAAGGCGATATCGTTATCCTGCGACCGATTAAACCCAGTTGGAATTCCTTTTTACAGCAAGAAAAAGCTGACTCTGACTTTTTAACCGAACGACTGGACATTGTGGAAAAAGAACGCGTTAAGTTATGAAAAAATATAAACCATTGTTTTAACCTCTGATTTTAATCGGTATAAGGTTTTAACCGTTGTTTTTACCACTCTTAACACCTGCTTTTTATTAAGTTTAATCATCATGGCATATCGTATTTTACATTTAACCAACGTTAATCATACTCGCTTTTTATCTTTGCTGATGCTGTTTACTCTCAATCCTGAGAGCTTTTTATAGGCCGCCACCCTTTATTTTCCGCATAAATTATGACAGTAAATAACCTGATAATGTTAAAGATATCCCTTTATATTTTTTCCGATAATTAACTTTCTGTTTAGCAGTTAAATCCTACCACATTAACCGTTTTACCCCTCTTTTTATTGCGTTATATTTATAATTTTCTCAGTAAAATAACGGTTAGAAAACACTTTAATATCAACACGATGAATAATATTCTTTTACCTGCTGATTTCTTTTCAACTCTCTGTTAATGGTTAATAGCATTTTATTAAATATAATTAACTGTACTTATAAAAAAGGCATCTATTAAGTTAAACCTGCCTTCTCCTTATTATATAAAATCTCTAATTTCTCTATATACTCACTTTTAAATGATCATTAAAGGAATAGACCATCTTTATTCATTCTTTACTTTTTAAAAAGCTGGCATTAATAGAATACCTACTTTTTAACCCTCAGCTGAGTTAATTACCGATAAAAAAGCGTTTGCGACGGCTAAAAACAGAAAATACAAGTAAAAAGAGAAAGTTAACCATGTTAAAAAGATGGAATCTGTAAAACAATTATCATTCCTATGGTTTTCCTATCTTTTAAAGCAAAAATGCATCCAATAGATGGTTTTCTCTGAGCAGTTTTTATAAACTTAATGTTTTTTCGTTTCATGATCCGTATTTAACTTTTCCATTTTCATTAAACTGATGTTTAGGTTTTCCCTTTTCACTGTATTTAATTTTTTAACTTTAAAACCAGAGCTGACAACAGATATGCTAGTAATATTAGGATCAATTCCTACTTATTTAATCATTTTTAATACTGCTAATCTAGCCAACCTAAAGGTTTACCGTTTCTATTTAATGATTGTCTCTGGCTTTTCGTAAACTTCTTACAGACCATGTAAAATCTCTTATTTAAGAAAACTAGCTTAGTACGGTTAATCCTATTAAATATTTTTATTCTTATTATCGGGTTAACGCTATCACTTTGTTAATCAATTCAAGACCGGTTTTTCCTGATGTTTTCTCTTCCAATGTCAGTATAGCATCGAATTTTCACCCGTTTTTAAAAAGCCTTAATCACTTATTTTTACCTTTAATGATTAAAGGTTTTACCTGCTTTTTCATAATATGCTGACTATTTTTTCCAGACTTTAAAACCACACTGACAGACCATAAACGGTTTTTTAACTACTGTTTTATCATATGCAGATAAAGTGTATCTCATCTTACCTGAATGAATGAAAGTTTCTGTCATTCCTTGCTTTCAGACCACATAAAAAACGGCAACCCACATGATTTAATCTGAGTGAATATCAACGTTACGAAGTAAATAAAAAGCATTAAAACGAAAAGTTAAAGACAGTAAAAATAGCGTTAAAATCCCTCTGATTGTAGCAAAATGCGATAAAAAAGAGTTTAATACCCATGCAAACCACCAGTACAAATTTTTTCGTTTTATTATTAATGAAAACTCAATAGTGATAATCGAAGCGCTAAAAGTCAGCAATCCGAGATACAGCATAATGCAGTGTCTGTTAATTTCTATGTTATCCTGCAATGACTCATTAACTCACATTGAATAATACCCATGATTGCCAAGTTGCTGCGTTCCGCTTTTTTAGGATTACTTGTAGCTGTAATTTTACTGATTACCATTCCATCACTGCGCCCTAGCGGGCTGATATCTGCAATTACCAGCAACAGTAATGACGAAGTTCCATTCAGCTTTAATAAAGGTGTCCGTAGAGCAGCGCCTGCCGTGGTTAATGTCTACAGCAGCAACATGGGGAGTTTTTCTCATCAAGGCCGGGAAAACCATACCCTTGGTTCTGGCGTCATCATGAGTGATAAAGGCTACATTCTTACGAATAAACACGTCATTAATAATGCAGGACAAATTATTATTGCACTGCAAGATGGTCATTTTTATGAAGCTCTGGTCATAGGCTCTGACAGCTTAACGGATCTTGCCGTCCTGAAAATTGATGCCGAAAACCTGCCTGTCATTACTATCAATCCAAATAGAGTGGCCCATGTGGGAGATGTCGTTTTAGCCATTGGTAACCCTTACAACTTGGGGCAAACCATTACTCAAGGAATTATTAGCGCTACTGGTCGCGTCGGATTAAGCCCTACCCGCCGCCAAAACTTTCTCCAGACCGATGCTTCCATTAATCAAGGTAACTCTGGCGGGGCATTGATTAACACCCTTGGAGAGCTGGTGGGTATCAATACATTATCATTCGATAAAAGTGAAAATGGTGAAACACCAGAAGGATTGGGGTTTGCTATTCCGACTGAACTCGCCACCAAGATTATGCAGAAACTTATCCGTGACGGACGGGTTATCCGGGGTTTTATCGGCATAACGTCACAGGAGCTGCCACATATTCGCTCTTCTAATGGCAATATTAACCAGCTTCAAGGGCTACGAGTATTTCAGGTGACTGCAAACGGGCCAGCGCAAAAAGCCGGTATTAAAGTGGGTGATATCATTACCAGTGTCAATAATAAACCTGCTATTTCTGCGGTTGAAACAATGGATCAAGTAGCTGAAATACGCCCCGGCAGCGTTATTCCTGTCACTTTATTGCGCAATGGGAAAATATTATCGCTACAAGTGACCGTTGAAGAATATGGTGAATATTAATCATCCAGTAAAAATCTTTTAATCACCATAAAAATGGTGGGTAGATTGTCATGGCATACCAATCCTTTCTTATCGGCTTGAGTTTGCACTTTACTTCTTCTACCCATCATTACTTACTTTGCTAAAACTATAGTGCTTCCTGTTTCCAACAATAAGAAAACAAAATTACTTCCCCGTTGATTTCACTCGTTCAATGTTTGCGCCAAGTCCCCGCAACTTATCTTCGATATGTTCATAACCCCGGTCAATATGATAAATACGGTCAACAACCGTTACACCTTCCGCAATACAACCCGCCAGAACCAAACTTGCCGATGCGCGTAAATCCGTCGCCATGACCTGAGCACTGGATAATTTCTTAACACCATGACAAAGCACGGTATTACTTTCAATTTCTGCATGAGCCCCCATACGAATTAATTCAGGGATATGCATGAAACGATTTTCGAAAATAGTTTCGGTAATCATACCAGCCCCTTCAGCAACCAAATTCAGTAAGCTGAACTGTGCCTGCATATCGGTCGGAAAACCCGGATGCGGAGCAGTACGTAATGTCACAGCTTTAGGACGTTTACCGTGCATATCGAGGCTTATCCAATCTTTACCCATTTCAATATCAGCTCCCGCCTCACGCAATTTAGCCAATACGGCATCCAACGTATCAGGCTGAGCATGACGGCAAACCACCTTGCCACCGGATATCGCTGCCGCAACAAGAAATGTTCCCGTTTCAATCCGATCGGGTAATACACGGTATACACCACCACCAAGACGTTCTACACCTTCAATGATGATATGGTCAGTGCCTGCACCTGTAATTTTTGCTCCCAAGGTATTAAGAAAATTAGCCGTATCTTCGATTTCAGGTTCACGTGCTGCATTCTCAATAACGGTTGTCCCTTCTGCCAACGTGGCCGCAGTCATAATCGTGACGGTCGCCCCAACGCTGACTTTATCCATCACAATGCAAGCCCCCTTCAGACGCCCATTAACGGAAGCCTTAACGTAGCCCTCTTCCAGCACAATTTCAGCACCGAGTTGTTCCAACCCACTGATATGCAGATCAACTGGACGAGCACCAATCGCACAACCACCCGGCAAAGAAACTTGCCCCTGGCCAAAACGCGCTACCAAAGGACCTAACGCCCAAATAGATGCACGCATGGTTTTCACTAGCTCGTAAGGCGCACAATATTGATTCACACTGCGAGCATCCACAAACACAGAACCATTGCGTTCAACTTTGGTCCCAAGGCGATTCAATAATTTGATAGTAGTATCAATATCTTTCAATTCTGGAACATTTTGCAACTCAACAGGCTCTTCAGCCAACAACGCGGCGAACAGGATTGGCAGTGCAGCATTTTTTGCCCCGGAAATAGTAACCTCACCCGACAGACGAGTGGGCCCCTTCACACGAAATTTATCCATCTGTGACGACTCTCTTTATATGATTTGCTGCTCGCGGCGAGGCAAACAACATTAAAAACCGTTGAGTTTACGATCTCGTTTCCAATCATCCGGTGTGTAGGCTTTGATTGATAGGGCATGAATACGATTATCAGCAATGTATTCCATCAAAGGCGCATAAACGGCTTGCTGCTGTTTCACCCGGCTCATACCGGCAAACATTTCACCCACCGCAATAACCTGGAAATGGCTGCCATCTCCGTTAACGATGACTTCATCCAGTGCTAATTTATCCATCAGCACTTGCTTAATCTCATTAGTATCCATAATTGCTCAATGTTCTGTAGTTAGAAATAATAGACAGCCATCTATCCTAATAGAATCCTGCTTATTCTTAAACTGTGAAAACGCCCTTGTAATATTTCTGCTTACAAGGGCGCTGATTATACCCGTCATCTTTCAAGTTGCCTCTTTGTTGGCTGCACTCACTCACCCCAGTCACATAGTTATCTATGCTCCCGGGGATTCGTTCCCTTGCCGTCGCGATGCATCTTGAAATCCATAGGGTATGTACAGATAATTAATGAGGTTATCGGTTAGCTATCAATGATAATTTCTTGCAGATCATAGAGCGTAATCAGGGTGTTAAGCCGTTCATCAATGCCAGAAAAGCGCAATTTATCCCCTCTCTTTTGCATATGATGCTTAAAACGAACTAAAAGAGCCAACCCGGTAGAATCCACATATTCAAGCTGTGACACATTGATACAGTCGATATCGGCCATTAACTTTTCTTTTTGCTGCCAGAGAGGAAGCAAAGTGTCGCGATCCAAAATACCTTTGAGGATCAATGTTTGCTCTACTTTTTCCCAACTCAAACACTCACTCATCTCACTTTTTCTCTTCCAGAGTAATTGGCTGACGAGCGCTGATTTCAAGCTGCTTGGTTAAGCCATCGATACCTTGCTGACGCAAGATAGCAGCCCATTCACTTTGTTTAGTCGTAATCATACTGACGCCTTCTGCAATCATATCAAATGCCTGCCAGTAACCCGTTTTGCTGTTTTTGCGCCACTGGAAATCAAGACGGACAGGAGGACGGCCATTCGGATCGATAATCGTGACACGAATAGCAATAACATTACTGTCTCCCAACGGCTTTTCAGGGTCAATCTGGTAAATTTGATTATGATACATTGCCAAAGCCTGCCCATAAGCCTGCTCAAGATAGGATTCAAATGCAACAAAATAAGCCTTACGCTGCTCTGGAGTCGTATCTTTATAGTATTTCCCCAGAACCAATGCCCCTGCGTATTTGATATGGACATAAGGCAGTAGTTCCTCTTTCACCACTTTACGCAGATAATCTGGATTTTGACGAATTTGTGATTGGCTGTTTTTCAAACGAGTAAAAGTCTTTTCCGCCGCATCCTGCATCAACTTATAAGGATTCGTCTGATCAACTGCGCTCGCTAATGGCGCAACAACCAGCACCACCACCATTAATAATCTCTTCAACATAATTGGTTCCTCTTAATGATATTCAGTTGCTGGCTAGGGTGTCGATGGATGCTCTGCCCCACTTTGGACATTATCACCACTCTTATACAAGAACTGGCCGATAAGATCCTCAAGTACCATTGCTGATTTGGTATCCTGTACGCGGTCACCCTCTTTCAGGATACGGGTTCCCATGTCGGGATCTTCAAACCCTATATTCAGGGCAATATATTGTTCACCTAATAGGCCAGAAGTACGGATGGAAAGAGAACTGGTATCAGGGATATGGTCATATTGCTTCATAATATCCAGTGCCACTTGCGGCGTATAAGTTTTTTCATCAAGAGAGATAGTTGCAACACGGCCAATCACCACACCACCAATTCTTACCGGTGAACGCACTTTCAGACCACCAATATTGTCAAAAGTTGCGTACAGACGGTAAGTTGGCTGGTTGCCTACCGATTTAATGTCTGCCACTTTTAGGCATAAAAAGACGATTGCAGCCAGTGCAATCAAGACAAAAAATCCAACCCAAATTTCACTTTTCTTGCTTTGCATTGGCTTAGTTCCCAAACATGAGTGCTGTCAGCACAAAATCCAAACCTAAAACGGCTAGCGACGCATGAACCACCGTTCTGGTCGTTGCTCGGCTGATCCCTTCCGAAGTAGGAATCGCATCATAACCATTGAATAAGGCAATCCAAGTCACGGTAATGGCGAAAACGACACTTTTAATAAAACAATTAAGTAAATCTTTCTGCCACTCGATAGCAGACTGCATTGAAGACCAGAAAAAGCCACTGTCAATCCCCTTCCAATCAACACCAACCATCGCACCACCCCAAATACCTACCGCCACAAAAATCAAGGATAATAGCGGCATACTGATAAACCCGGCCCAGAAACGGGGTGCTATCACACGCCGTAATGGATCTACCGCCATCATCTCCAGGCTGGAAATTTGCTCCGTGGCTTTCATCAAACCGATTTCCGCGGTCAGGGCTGATCCTGCTCGACCAGCAAACAATAGTGCAGTGACCACCGGCCCCAATTCACGCAACAGAGATATCGCCACCATCATACCAAGACTGGCTTCTGCGCTATATGTTGTTAGTACCAGATACCCCTGTAGGCCAAGCACCATGCCAATAAACAGCCCTGAAACGATAATAATCAATAATGACCGAACACCCACGCTGTAAAGCTGCTGTCGGAGTAACGGCCATTGTCTGGCGGGTTCTGGCTTGCCAATTATCGCGAGGAAAAGCATAAAACCCGCACGACCAAAAGAGGCAAATACCTCAATGGCCCGTCGGCCAAGTGCCACCAGCACCTGTGTTAACATTAACATCCCATTATCCTAATAACTCAGTTTTATAATCCCCAGCCGGGAAACGGAAAGGTACCGGCCCGTCAGCAATACCATCAAGAAATTGCCGTACTCGTCTATCAGAATTAGAGTGCAACTGCCGAGCAGTACCCTCAGCAATAATCTGTTGTTCAGCAATAATATAAGCGTAATCTGCAATGCTCAGAACTTCCGGTACATCGTGGGAAACAACCACACAGGTAACGCCAAGTGCCTTATTCAGTTCATCAATCAACTTCACCAAAACCCCCATCGTAATCGGATCCTGGCCAACAAAAGGCTCATCAAACATAATCAGATCAGGATCAAGTGCAATGGCACGCGCCAGAGCTGCACGCCTGGCCATACCACCGGAAAGTTCAGAAGGCATCAAATTCGCGGCACCACGTAACCCTACGGCCTCTAATTTCATCATTACCGTGGTCTGTATAATTTCTTCAGGCAGATTCGTATGTTCACGCAGCGGAAAAGCAACGTTCTCAAAGACACTGAGATCCGTGAATAATGCCCCAGATTGAAACAGCATACTCATCTTCTTGCGAGCAGCATACAAGTGAGAACGGGATAAAACAGGAATATTGTCGCCATCAAACCAGATTTCTCCGCGCTCAGGACGTAACTGACCGCCAATCAATCGTAATAGTGTTGTTTTCCCTATCCCAGAAGGCCCCATAATTGCAGTGACTTTTCCTCTAGGCACAACTAAATTAATATCAGCAAAAATCAAACGGTTACCACGGGTAAAATACATACCACGGATCTCGATGAGATTTGCTGTCTGTTGGTTCATTATTGATAGCCCTTAACGGTTAATAAATTGGCTTTAATATTTGGTTCATATATTAATCATATATACTACAAAAAAACTGGAGAATTTTCGCCATTAATGTGATGACAAATTTTACTTTTCTATCCGCCGCCGTCAGAATATACCCCATCTAACTGGGTAGACAATTTTTGTTTAGAAAATCAACCAGCGTTAACATTAATTCGGAATATACCTTAACAAGGGATGCTTCATGCTTCTGACCTTTTCACTTCTCATTACCGGGTTGATTTTACTGGTATATGGTTCCGATAGATTAGTATATGGTGCTGCGATTTTTGCCCGTACTCTGGGGCTGCCTCCATTTATTATTGGTATTACCATTGTTGGCATTGGAACTTCTCTACCCGAATTAATGGTTTCAGTTACTGCAATGCTAGATAGTCAACCTGATATGGCCGTGGGTAATGTTATTGGCTCCAACATTACTAATCTGCTACTAATAACCGGTGCTGCTGCATTTATTCGCCCGATGGAAGTAAAATCAGATATCCTGCGGCAGGAACTGCTGTTGATGCTACTGCTCACCGCCTTTTGTGGTTATTTGATGAGTGATCACTACCTCAGCCGGATGGATGGGTTGGTATTACTCACTTCCGCCATGGTGTATATCTTGCTGATGATAAAAATGGTTGCTCTCCCGCGCCGTGCAGAAACGGATATTTATACGCAAGAACAGGCTGCCGAATTACCGGTCGAAGGCAATAAACACATTGCCCTACTTTGGATTCTATTAGGGTTACTTATTTTACCTATGGCAACTCGTATGGTTATTGATAATGCAACTGTTATTGCCCGCATTTATGGCATCAGTGAATTAGTTATCGGGCTTACTGTACTTGCGGTCGGTACCAGCCTGCCAGAATTAGCAACCTCTATTGCCGCCGCGTTCAAAGGCGAAGATGACATTGCATTCGGGAATATTATAGGTTCGAATATATTCAATATATCAATTGTTTTGGGCCTTCCCGCATTACTCTCACCAGCAGCTATTTCACCTGAATCTTTCCATCGTGACTTTTGGGTAATGATGGTAGCCAGCATAATATTTACTGCATTTTGTCTGGGTCGTAAACACCGATTAAACCGATTTAAAGGTGTCCTGTTATTAAGCTGCTTTATCGCTTATTTTATCGTACTGTTTATTTCCAATTACAACATTGAATAAACACGAATGAGTAGGAAAAAGAAATGCCTAAGATTGATTTTCAGCAAACGGGTAAAAAAGTATTACACATAGAACGTGATGGATTAACAGAACTTGAACAACATATAAACGGAGATTTTGACCGTACCTGTGAACTGATGTTCAACTGCGAAGGTAAAGTGATTGTCATGGGGATGGGCAAATCCGGCCATATCGGGTGTAAAATTGCTGCCACTTTCGCCAGCACCGGTACACCATCCTTTTTCGTTCATCCGGGAGAAGCCAGCCACGGCGACCTCGGCATGATCACACCTAAAGACATTGTTTTAGCTATCTCAAATTCGGGTGAATCCAGTGAAATTTTGTCGCTGATTCCCGCATTAAAACGCCAAAAAATTCCGCTTATCTGCATGACTAACAATTACAACAGTAATATGGGAAAAGCCGCCGATATCCACTTGTGTATCAAAATCCCACAGGAAGCCTGTCCGCTAGGTTTGGCTCCTACAACCAGTACCACTGCAACACTGGTTATGGGTGATGCTTTAGCGGTTGCATTGCTCCAGGCACGCGGCTTTACCGCTGAAGATTTCGCACTATCACATCCAGGCGGCACTCTTGGACGCAAACTTCTGCTACTGGTGAGTGATTTGATGAATACAGGCAATGATATTCCAAAGGTTAATCGTGACGCTTCCTTACGCGAAGCTCTGCTCGAAATCACCCGACAAAAACTGGGTATGACCGTCATTTGCGATGAAAATATGTATATTGATGGTATTTTTACTGATGGTGACTTACGGCGAGTGTTTGATATGGGCGTCGATTTGTACAATGTCAAAATTTCAGATGTTATGACAACAGGTGGTATCCGCATCAAACCGAATGCCCTTGCAGTTGATGCATTGAACTTAATGCAATCACACCATATCACTTCCTTGTTGGTCGCAGAGGAAAATAAATTACTTGGTGTATTACATATGCATGACCTGCTACAAGCGGGTGTGGTGTAACCGGAGAAAATGCCTTAATGAGCCAATTAGTTTATTTGGACACCTGTTATGGTCCAGTTAATAAAGACGTTATTGAAAAAGCCTGTAAAATCCGCTTGCTGATTTGCGATGTTGACGGTGTTATGTCCGATGGTCGGATCTATATGGGCAATAACGGTGAAGAATTAAAAACATTTAATGTTCGAGATGGTTACGGAATTCGCTGCTTAATTACTTCAGGAATCGAAGTCGCTATTATTACCGGCCGTAAAGCAAAATTGCTGGAAGATCGAGCAAATACCTTAGGTATTACACATCTTTACCAAGGACAAAGTGATAAGGTTTTGGCGTACAAAGAATTGTTAGATAAACTGGGATTAAGACCAGAACAGGTTGCTTACATCGGTGATGATCTGATTGATTGGCCGGTCATGGAACAAGTGGGTTTATCTGTCGCCGTGGCAGATGCACATCCATTACTCTTACCAAAAGCGCATTATGTCACCCAAATTGCAGGGGGACACGGGGCGGTAAGGGAACTTTGTGATTTGGTGCTTTTCGCTCAGAATAAGCTAGAAGAGTCCAAAGGATTATCAATATAGTAGGTTGAAGTGAAACGAAAATGGATAGAATCAAATCCTGGTTGGTGATAACTCTGGTATTAATCATCCTGGCGTTAATGGGCTGGAACTTGTCTGATTCAGATGAGACTAAATCATCTTCTGCTACAGATAACAGTCAGCCAACCTATCAAAGTCAGGAAGCCATAACTTTTGTTTATGACCCTACGGGGAAATTGACGTATAAATTGGTCGCTGATGATGTCCAGAATTATGCAGAGTCAAAAATTACCTGGTTTACCAAACCGGTATTAATTACTTATGACTCAAATGCCATTGCTACATGGACAGTTCGTGCTAACAAAGCCAAACTGACTAATGACAAAATGCTCTATCTTTACGGAGACGTACAGGCTGACAGTCTGACTAATACATCACAATTACAACGTATTACTACAGAGAACGCTATCATCAACCTGGTCACTCAGGATGTTTCATCCGACGATCAGGTCACACTGATTGGTGTCGGGCTAAAATCCGTCGGTATGAAAATGCGTGGCAACCTGCGAAACAAAACCGCTGAACTGATTGAAAAGGTTAACACCTACTATGAAATCCAACATGAAAAACAGAATCCGTAATGCTTTTATTGCCAGTGCTATCTTTGCAGTCACTCTTCCCGCCATGGCACTGAAAGATGACACACAGAAACCCATTTCTATCGATTCTGTTAAACAAACCCTTGACATGACAGGGAACACTGCCACATTTACAGAAGATGTGATCGTTAAACAGGGTTCTATCGATATCCGCGCTGACAAAGTTGTTGTGACTCGCCCAGATGGCGATTCTAAGAAAATGGTTATTGAAGCATTTGGTAATCCGGTAACCTTCTATCAACTACAGGACAATGGCAAACCAATCAAGGGCCGCGGTTCCAAAATGCGTTATGAAATGGATAAAGAGCTGGTTACACTCACTGGCAATGCCTATTTGGAACAGTTAGACAGCAATATAAAAGGTGATCGTATCACCTATCTCGTCCCAACTCAGCAGATGGAAGCGTTTAGTGACAAAGGGAAACGAGTGACAACCGTCCTACTACCTTCTCAATTACAAGAAGAAGGCACTGGGGCTAACAACAAGAGTAAATAACGATATATGGCAATACTAAACGCAGAAAACCTGGCAAAAGCTTACAAAGGCCGTAAGGTCGTTGAAAATGTCAGCCTAAACGTGAACTCCGGCGAAATTGTCGGCCTGCTTGGTCCGAACGGTGCAGGGAAAACAACGACTTTCTATATGGTCGTCGGTATCGTTTCACGGGATGCCGGGACAATTACCATTGATAATGAAGATATCAGCCTACTGCCACTTCACGAACGGGCACGCCGTGGTATTGGTTATTTGCCTCAGGAAGCTTCTATTTTCCGCCGTCTAAGCGTCTTCGACAACCTGATGGCGGTATTGGAGATCCGCCAGGATCTGACTCAAGAACAACGAAAAGAGCGTGCCGAAGAGCTGATGGAAGAGTTCCATATCAGCCACCTACGTGACAATCTTGGTCAATCGCTTTCCGGTGGTGAACGTCGCCGCGTCGAAATTGCCAGAGCGCTGGCAGCCAACCCGAAATTTATTTTGCTGGATGAGCCTTTCGCCGGCGTAGATCCGATCTCAGTCATCGATATCAAGAAGATCATTCAGCATTTGAGAGATTATGGACTAGGGGTCCTTATCACAGACCACAATGTCCGTGAAACATTGGATGTATGCGAACGTGCTTATATTGTCAGCCAAGGGCATCTGATTGCTCACGGCACACCTAATGATATTCTTAATAATGAACAGGTGAAGCGCGTTTATTTAGGCGAAGGTTTCCGGCTCTAATTTGGCCAGGAGAATTGATTTAACGCTATGAAGCAAAGTTTGCAACTCAGGCTTAGTCAGCAACTGGCTATGACACCACAGCTCCAACAAGCTATTCGTTTGTTGCAACTTTCTACGCTTGAACTTCAGCAGGAGATACAGCAAGCATTAGAAGCGAACCCTTTGCTTGAACAGGATGAAGACCATCAAGAAATCAACAATCAGGAACTTCCCGATAACGAAACGGAAGCTATGGATACGCTTGATGCCTTGCAACAAAAGGATATGCCAGATGAGTTACCCCTGGATGCCAGTTGGGATGAAATTTACACCGCTGGCACACCTTCCGGGACACGCAACGACTATAACGACGACGAACTGCCACTTTACCAAGGTGAAACCGTTCAAACCCTGCAAGACTATTTGATGTGGCAGGCAGAACTCACCCCTTTTACGGAAACAGATGCAGCAATTGCGACATCAATCATTGATGCCGTAGATGATACAGGCTATCTCACTGTACCCTTAGAAGATATCCTTGCCAGCATTGGTGACGATCAACTCACTCTGGCAGAAGTGGAAGCCGTGCTAAAACAGGTACAACATTTCGATCCTATCGGTGTCGCCGCTCGTGATCTAAAAGAATGTCTACTAGTCCAGCTATCAATGTTTCCGCCAGAAACACCTTATCTAAAAGAGGCAAAACTGATCGTTTGCGAACATCTGGAGCTACTGGGTCATCGGGATTTTCGCAATTTGACCCGCCTAAGTTGCTTGAAAGAAGATACACTAAAAGAGGTCATAAATTTAATCCAGTCACTTGAACCGAAGCCTGGCCTGGCAATAAACACCGGCGAATCAGAATATGTCATCCCCGATGTACTGATTCGAAAAGAGAGTGAACACTGGCAAGTAGAATTGAATACAGATAGTATCCCTCGTTTACACATTAATCAGCATTATGCAGAGCTTGGGCAACATACGCGCAATGAAAGTGACAGTCAGTTTATCCGCAATAATCTACAAGAGGCCAAGTGGCTTATCAAAAGCCTGGAAAGCCGAAATGATACTCTGCTGAAAGTTACGCGCTGCATTGTAGAGCAGCAACAGGAATTTTTTGAACATGGTGAAGAATATATGAAACCTATGGTTTTGGCAGACATTGCTTTCCAGGTTGATATGCATGAATCCACCATTTCCAGGGTGACTACCCAGAAATTCCTGCACAGCCCACGTGGTATTTTTGAATTGAAGTATTTTTTCTCCAGTCATGTCAATACAGAAAGTGGAGGCGAAGCCTCTTCAACTGCAATACGGGCTTTGGTGAAAAAACTGGTAGCAGCGGAGAACCCCGCCAAACCATTAAGTGACAGCAAACTGACGAGCATGCTAGCCGATCAAGGCATCATGGTTGCCCGACGGACTGTCGCAAAATATCGAGAGTCGTTATCCATTCCGCCATCAAGCCAACGTAAGCGTCTGGTTTGAAATGAACAGAGAAGGAAGACAATATGCAACTCAAAATAACCGGCCACAATATTGAAATTACTGATGCATTACGCGAGATTATCACTGCAAAATGCAGCAAACTGGATCAATATTTCGATAGGATCAACCTGACTCAGGTAATCCTCCGAGTGGAAAAGGTACAACAAATCGCCGAAGCTACTGTACACATTAACGGAGGTGAGTTGCACGCATCATCAGAACATGAAGATATGTATGCAGCAATTGATGGACTGGTCGATAAACTAGCGCGTCAATTAACCAAACATAAAGACAAACTGAGACATCATTGACAGTTATTTAACAAAGAATGTAGTAACCACAGCGGAGTTTTGCTGTAAAACAGTGTGCAAATACAGGGTGCCACAGATAACCTATGGCATCCTGTATCAATAAGCACCTAAGTGAATAGGAAAATGAATAATCAAGCAGATTTACTACTAAGCTCTGTGCTTTCCCTAGCATGTACGCGTAATAATGTACATTGTTCGAGCAAAAAACGGGCTTTAGAGATTATCAGTGAGCTAGCATCTAAGCAGCTTAAGTTACCAGAAAATGTCGTATTCGAAGCAATATTAACCCGAGAAAAAGTAGGTACTACCGGAATTGGCAGTGGTATTGCTATCCCTCACGGTAAGCTGGATGAAGAAAGCTCAGATCAAGCGGTTGGCGTTTTCCTAAATCTGAAACAACCTATTGCTTTCGATGCCATTGATAATCAACCAGTCGATTTGCTGTTTGCTTTACTGGTTCCAAACGATCAATGCCAAACACACCTACACACATTGTCATTGATTGCCAAACGTCTTGCAGATAAAAATTTCTGCCGTCGTTTAAGATCGGCACAAAGTGATGAAGAACTATACGCAATTATCACTGAATAACTGTTGCAATGCATGGATAGCAATAGATAAGAGTGGCTCATAATAACCACTAAGAAATTAAGGGGAGTCGCCTCATGGTGCTGATGATAGTCAGTGGCCGTTCCGGTTCAGGTAAATCCGTTGCCTTACGCGCACTGGAAGATATGGGTTTTTATTGTGTAGACAACTTGCCGGTAGTATTATTACCGGAATTAGCAAATACGCTAGCTGACCGCGATATTTCTGCTGCGGTTAGTATTGATGTAAGAAACATGCCGGAATCACCTGAAGTTTTCGAAGAAGCCCTGACTAAACTACCAGCGAGTTTCTCACCACAATTACTATTCCTTGATGCTGAACGTAATACGTTGATCCGCCGTTATAGCGACACCCGCCGTCTGCATCCGCTATCAAGCAAAAATCTTTCTCTGGAAAGCGCGATTGATCAAGAAAGTGATCTGCTGGAGCCCCTTCGTTCAAGAGCTGACCTGATTATCGACACTTCCGAAATGTCAGTCCATGAATTGGCTGAGATGCTAAGAACGCGTCTGCTAGGCAAACGGGAACGTGAGTTGACAATGGTCTTTGAATCTTTCGGCTTCAAACATGGCATTCCAATTGATGCCGACTATGTTTTTGACGTACGTTTCCTGCCAAACCCACACTGGGACCCCAAATTACGGCCAATGACCGGTCTTGATCGCCCCGTAGCCGCTTTCCTCGACCGTCATACGGAAGTGCATAACTTCATCTATCAAACCCGCAGTTATCTTGAACTCTGGCTACCTATGCTTGAAACCAATAACCGCAGCTACCTGACCGTGGCTATTGGCTGTACCGGCGGTAAACACCGTTCTGTTTATGTGGCAGAACAGTTGGCCGATTATTTTCGCTCCAGAGGAAAAAACGTACAGTCGCGCCACCGTACTCTCGAAAAGCGAAAATAATGACTGTCAAGCAAAGACTTGAAATCAAAAATCGGCTGGGAATGCACGCCCGGCCGGCAATGAAACTGTATGATCTAGTACAGCTCTTTGAATCTCATGTTATTTTACGCAATGATAGCCATGTTGAAGCCGAGGCCAGCAGTGTAATTGCTATACTGATGCTGGATTCAGAAAAAGGCAGCTATATTGAAGTTGAAGCCAGTGGCCCAGATGAAGAACAGGCTCTTGCAGCTATTATTGATCTATTTAATTCGGGATTTGACGAAGAATAACGTCGCTCACTCACCTGTGGATTATCATATCCTTCACTGTTTTCATTAGCAGCACAAAACAGTTCGTGATCATGATCTCTTTATTTTCCAGTAAGAACAGCCTACTATCAGGTTAATCATTTTAAATAACACCCCCCTCCTCATGGTGCGGGGTGTTATTTTGTATTGGAATCCATTTGGAGTGTGGTATGACTAAACCAGCAATTATCATCAACGAATTAGACGCAGAACGTTTAGATTCCCTGTTGGAACAGCCAGCGTTTGCAGATACTAGTATCGCTGACGCTTTGAATGAGGAGCTGGATCGTGCAGAGATTGTACCGCCAGCAGAAATTCCATCAGATGTTGTGACGATGAACAGCCGGGTTCGTTTTATTGACCTGACAAGCAATGAAGAGCGGGTACGTACTTTAGTTTATCCAGCGTCACTGCAAGACAGTTCAGACCAGCTTTCTGTTATGGCTCCTTTAGGCGCTGCGTTATTGGGCCTTCGTATCGGTGACGAAATCAGTTGGGAATTGCCAAACGGCGAAGAAACCCGAGTCAAAGTATTAGAATTACTTTACCAACCAGAAGCTGCGGGTGAGCTCCACCGTTAATTCAGCCAGCCCATTTGATCCGGGCTGACTAAAGTAATCGGAAACGAGTATCTCTTATTGACCAGCGATACTCATTTCCGGCAGTAATACCGAACCACATTGGATATTACTGCGAGTTTCAATATCATTCCCAATAGTGACCATATTGGCCCACATATCTTTCAGATTACCCGCAATAGTAATCTCGCTGACAGGATACTGAATCTCACCATTTTCTACCCAGAAACCGGCTGCACCACGGGAATAGTCACCGGTTACTGCACTAACACCCTGCCCCATCAGTTCAGTAACCACTAATCCTGTTCCCATCTGACGTAGTAAACCAGCAAAATCCTCACCTTGCCCTGCAATGCACCAGTTATGGATCCCACCAGCATGTCCTGTACTTGCCATTCCCAATTTACGAGCAGAATAATTTGTCAGAAGCCAGGTCTGTAATACGCCATCTTTAATAATATCCCTGCTACTGGTGCACACACCCTCGCTATCAAATGGAGAAGATGCCAACCCTGCCAGCAAATGTGGACGCTCTTCAATCGTCAGCCATGATGGCAGGATTTGTTTACCCAGATGATCAAGCAGGAAAGAAGATTTACGGTAAATACTGCTACCACTAATAGCACCAACCAAATGTCCGAAAAGACCCGTTGCAACTTCCGCAGCAAACAGCACAGGCGCCCTCATGGTCGGTAATTTACGCGGAGATAAACGGGATAACACACGGCGAGCACACTCATGCCCAACCCACTCCGGCGATTTTAAATCTTCAATACGACGACTAATGGTATAAGAATAATCCCGTTCCATATCGCCATTAAATTCAGCAATCACACAACTCGACATCGAATGACGACTAGAGCAATAGCTTTGCAACATACCGTGACTGTTGCCAAACACCCGGATACCATAATGGCTGTTAAAACTACCGCCCTCAGTATTGGTAATACGTTTATCTGCCTGTAATGCCGTTTGTTCCGCACGAGCAGCCAGTTCAATTGCTTTATCAGTATCCAATTCTGTTGGGTGGAACAAATCAAGATCCGGCGCATCAAACGCCAGTAATTCTTTATCCGCCGGACCAGCACAGGGATCCTGAGAAGTATAACGGGCAATATCGATAGCAGCCTGGACAGTACGGGCAATAGCATCCGGACTTAAATCTGTTGATGATGCACTCCCTTTACGTTGCTGATGGTATACGGTGATCCCTAGCGCACCATCACTATTAAATTCTACATTTTCTATTTCACCAAAGCGGGTACTGACACCAATACCCGTTGTTTTATTAACAGCAACTTCCGCGGCATCACAACCTTCGGTTGCCAGTTCTAATGCCTGTGAAACTGCATTTTCCAGTTGTTTGCGTTGTTCCGCGATTTGATCAGTGATTTTCATTAATTACCCGTAATTTGATGAATAAAGGGAAAATCTGTCAGGAAAATAGAACCATTTTATCCACAAAAGTAATGCCGAGTGGTAATCAGGCGTTTTTCCCAGTTACAATACCCAATATTAGGATGTTAACACCCACCGGGCTACAGGTCATGTTCCAAAAATCAACCTGCCAGATCCGGCCTTTTTAAAAGGAAAACTACCATGGCAAAGCAGCCTGAAGATTGGCTCAATGATTATCCTGCTGAAGAGGAAGAAGAAGAGATAATTTGGGTCAGTAAAAGCGAAATTAAACGTGATGCCGAGGCATTGAAAAAGCTGGGGGCAGAATTGGTTGATCTCAGCAAAAATGCGCTTGAACGCATTCCGTTGGATGAGGATCTGCTGGCAGCCATTGAACTTGCACAGAAGATAAAAAGAGAAGGGCGCCGTCGCCAATTACAATTAATTGGTAAAATGCTGCGTGCCCGGGATGTCGAGCCTATTACCACGGCAATTGATAAACTGAAAAATCGTCACAATCAGCAAATCATTTTGTTCCATAAGTTGGAAGAATTACGTGATAAATTGATTGATGGCAATGATGATGTTATTGATGACGTTGTGGAATTATTCCCACAAACCGATCGCCAGCAATTGCGCACGCTGATCCGCAATGCGAAAAAAGAAAAGGCGGCTAATAAGCCACCTAAATCTTATCGTCAGATTTTTCAGTATCTTAAAGATATGGCCGAATCAGCCTAACTATCTAAAACATACAAGACGCTAATTCTGTTAGGGGAAAATTTTAAAGCTTAAGTTCCCCTTCCAGCGCCTTTTCCGCTTCTTCAAACAGCCAAAAATCAGGCTGTTCCTCCAACGGTCAAGTTGTCCAGTTTCAAAGTAGGCTGACCAACACCAACAGGTACGCTCTGGCCCTCTTTGCCACAAACCCCAACACCTTTATCCAGTTCAAGATCGTTTCCTACCATAGAGATCTGCTGCATAGCCTCAATACCGGAACCGATAAGGGTCGCACCTTTCACCGGCTTGGTAATCTTGCCATTCTCAATCAGATAAGCTTCAGATGTCGAGAACACGAATTTACCGGAAGTGATATCCACTTGACCACCGCCAAAATTTGGCGCATATAAACCATTTTCCACACTACCGATGATCTCTTCCGGTGTGGAATGACCTGCCAGCAAATAGGTGTTAGTCATACGAGGCATGGGCAGATGGGCATACGATTCACGGCGGCCATTGCCCGTCGGCGCAACTCCCATCAAACGCGCATTCATTTTGTCCTGCATGTAACCTTTCAAAATGCCATTCTCAATCAATACATTGTATTGCCCAGGAACACCTTCATCATCAATTGCCAATGAGCCACGGCGACCTTTTATCGTGCCATCGTCAACCACCGTACAAAGTTCAGACGCAACCTTCTTACCAATCTGACCAGAGAATACGGAGGTACCACGGCGGTTAAAATCGCCTTCCAACCCATGACCAACAGCTTCATGCAACAACACTCCCGGCCAACCTGCCCCTAGAACAACCGGCATGGTACCAGCGGGTGCAGCAACAGCGGAAAGGTTCACCAGTGCCATACGAACAGCTTCACGCGCAAATTGTTCTGCACGGATCTGACCACTAACCACTTCCAGAAAATATTCATAACCGTAACGGCCACCACCACCGCTAGAACCATGTTCACGTTTGCCGTTATCTTCCACCAGTACCGTGACAGATAAGCGAACGAGAGGACGAATATCAGCCGCCAAGGTCCCATCGGTTGCCGCGACCAATACCTGTTCGTAGACCCCTGTCAGGCTGGCATTCACTTCCTGCACTCTCGGATCTTCGGCACGAGCAACCTGATCCACTCGGTGCAATAACGCAATCTTCTCTTCACGGGAGAAACTTCGCAGCGGATCAATTGCTGCATAAAGCTGAGAATAGTTCACTTCGCCAAAGGTATGGACTTTACCATTCCCTTTTTCATGGACGATGCTACGGGCAGCCTGTGCACTTTGTTGCAACGCATTCAACGTGATCTGGTCTGCATAAGCAAAACCCGTTTTTTCACCACTGATTGCCCTAACGCCAACCCCTTGATCAATATTATAGGAACCATCCTTAATAATCCGATCTTCCAGCACCCAAGATTCATGGTAACTGGACTGAAAATAGAGATCGGCATAATCCAGCCGACGTTCAGCCAGTTGACCGAGTACTGAAAACAGATCTTGATGGCTTAATTTATTTGCAGCCAGTAAGTGTTCACTGACAGAAGTTAAACTCATAATTGCTACTCTTTAATTTGCGGTATTTTTTCAATCAAGGAAGTCAACTGCGGCCGGAAGCGGTTATGTTTCACCACTTTCATCTGCTCACGCATAATCTTCAAGCTATCTGCCCTGACATTCAGTTGTAGTGCACTGACTGCATCGGGGTTTTTCTTAATCACTTTCCCCCAACCATCCACTGCCATTGAGTGACCCCACGTCTGACGGGTTCCATGTACACCAACCTGAGCTGGCGCTAACAGAATACACTGGTTCTCAATAGCGCGAGCCCGTAACAGTGGCTCCCAGTGAGCTTTTCCCGTTAAACGAGTAAATGCCGCGGGAACAGATATCAACTCAGCACCTTGCTCACGTAGCGCCTGAAATAACCCTGGGAAGCGCAGATCATAACATATGGTCATTCCGAGACGACCAACAGGTGTATCTACAACGGTAATATGTTCCCCGCGCTGGAAAACAGATGATTCATTATATGATCCATGTTCATCATTAATATTGACATCAAACATATGGATTTTGTCGTAACGTGCGCGAATCTTACCCTGATCATCAAACAATAGACTACTACTGGTAAGTCGTTCAGGATTTTCACGACTGATAAGCGGCATGGAACCGATTAATAACCAAACACCATAACGGCGGGCAATCTCACTGACAGCTTGCTGCAAAGGCCCATGATCCTGCTGTTCCGCATGCCTATGATAGCTATCAGCACTAGCAAACAACAATGCATTTTCCGGGGTCATGACAAACTTGACAGTATCTGGCAACTGCTTAATTTGTTGTTCGATTTGCGCCAAATTATGTTTGATATTCTCACCGCTACATAACTGCAAGAGTGCAACATTAACGTTTCTCATGTTCCTCTATTCTCCTTAAGTTGACGCAGAACTTCATCAATTTTCGGTTGTTCAAGATTACCAGTAATCCGGTAACGAATAACGGATATCTTATTCCATAACGGCCCCAAAGCCTTGGTCGCCGCGAATAATGCAGCACCCGCCATCGGATTGATGACAAAAGCCGTCGCTACCCCCACAGTAGCAGAAATCTCCGGCGTAACGATGGCTTCTATGTTGATCTGTTGGCGAACAAGATCGATCTCACCTTTCGTTATCACATCGGCAATCAACCCATCGACCCGTAAGTTTTCAGTCTTGAGTATCCCATTTTTTACTGAAACATCACCACGAATGGAATCAAATTCAAAATCCTGACTAAAGGTATCGCTGAAATCGAGCTGTAATTTACGCAACAAAGCATCAAAACTGACTAATTTTAGTAATTGGCTAGCACTTCCCCCACCCAATTTTTCAATAGCACCTTTGCCTAAGTCGCTTTTAAGATTGCCATTCAGCGTCTGGAAATTGGGTTTCCACGGCGTATCCCACCAATTAAAATCAAAACGGAAGGTAAACGGTGAATTAACAATCGGTACAACTATACCAAGGTAAGATGCCATCTCATCAAACTTTTCACCAGAAAATTGCCCCATAATACGCGTATTATTCCCTACAGCCCCTTCTTGCCAACGACCTGCCAAATTTAGTTTACTGACACTGTTTTCTACTATCCCATCTCTTAATACCAACGAATTACCTTCTGGAATCAGGGAACCAGACACCTTCCCAAGCTTCAATCCCATAATCCAACATTCAGAACAGATGATGTCTAATGAAGGCCATTGGTTCAACGAATAACGCAGAGTTGTACCTGCCTGAGATTGCTTAGGTAAATCTGATTCAGCTTGCTGAGAGCTATGTTGCAGAGGACTATTTTGTAGAGGACTATTTTGTAGAGGACTATAGTAAAGATGGCTCAAATTCATTTGCCAAGGGCCACTATTACGGATATTAAGTTTACCGTTGACTTCCCGACTATTAGCCGTGATCAACGTTCCCCAAGGCTGTTTTTCCACATCCAACGATAACTGATTCCAACGTTGCCCCCCCGCATCCAGTGATGGAAGTGATATATGCAGATGCAGTGGCAACATTGACATTCCTGCCGATGAAGAACCAGAAGTCAGAGGCGCAATCAGCCCTAACCACTCTTCCCCCTCAATTGCCGGAAGATTTAATTCCAATAGGGATTTTTCAGGTAAGTCAGGAATGTTGTTACTGTTACTTTGTAAAATTCCCCGTGACAGTTGAGTGCTTCTCCCAGCCAAACGCCATTGAGTATTAAATGCATACTGTTTATCCAGAGTGCCTTTTACTTGCAACTGCTCCATATCACCATCAGCCAGAATATGAAGAGCACGCGGTTCATCCACTTTCAGAGCAGATAAATAACTATCCACTTGTGATAAATCAACGTCGATTTTCATATCATATTGAGGCTTGCCCTGAAACGGCAAACTGATACCGATCTTACCTTCCCAATCAACAGAGCCAGAAAACGCTTTAGCAATCGCCGGTGAAAATTTAGATAATTTTGCAACAGCCCAACGCGCATTCAGACCAACATTTACTCGGTAGTTTTTGGGTAAACTTTTAGTAGAAAAATCAACCGTAACAGGCTGTCCAAGCCATTGGGCCGATAATTTGCCGCTTTGTAAATTACCATTATCAAAGCGAAACCGGCCACTCACATTTTTCATTTCGCTATCTAGAGGCTTAATCAACAAGTGATTATTTTTTAAAGTCACCTCACCACGGACATCCACATTGCCACCATTGAGTGGAATATCCAAATGCAAATTACCAGCGACCTGACCACCAACCTGCAATGTATCCAGCGTTTCACCAACAGAATTTGCTAACGGGCTACGGGTAAAATATTCATGAATATGTTTGCCATCTCCCAGAAGATCAGTATCGATTAATAATTTCTTGTTACGATAATTAGAAATTACGGCTGAAAGATTATTCGCTTTCACTTTACCAAGTGCCGTTTGCGGAGCAAGCATCCATAAACCGTTATTCTGGAAATTAAGATCAATATTGAGATCCAGCAATGCCGGCCAGTTTAGTTGGTACTGAAAAGTCGCATGACGCAATGGAGCAAAAATTTGAAACTGGCCATTATTCTTTGCAAATGGGAAATCTTTTGGATTGCCTTGAAAAACAAAAGTCGCGTTTTCTATCTGCCCTTTAATAATTGAAGCGGTTAGATAGTCAGTCAGAGATGTCCCCATCAAAGGTTCTGGAAAATATCTCCAGGCATCACCTGCATCATAAACCCGTATTCCCGCCAGAATACTCAACGCAGGAGGTTGTTCTTTGGGCTGTTGATAACGAAAATCACCATTGACCCACAATGATTTCGCCTGCAAATCCAATCCTTGACTCCAAAGTTGTAAGCCTCGTTCATCTTGCCGCCAGAGTATTTCGCCATGACTTTGGGATATCTCAAACGGTGCCAGGAACATATCTCGATAATCAACGACACTGTCCTTCAATGCAAAACTCAGTTTGCCTTGTCGCAAGCTACCATTAAAAGAACCAGAGAAATTATCAATAGAAGGCAATTCCTGCCAACGCCGCCAACTGACATTCCGCCATTGCATACTGATTCGGGAATCATCGGCCATTTTAGGTGTAATATCGATAGCAAGATACTTTACCAATCCTTGTGGCTGACGATGCGGCCAATCCTTCACAAAATCAGGCGTCAAAAAAGAAAAAGTCGGTAAAATGCTACTTAGCCGTTCAAGTTGAATGTTTTTTGCTCGGATACGCCAATGATCATGACCATCAGCTCTCTTGGCTTCCGGCAGATAGAGCACGGATACTTTTCCCGACGGCCATTGCTGACCATCAGTGATCAAATTTGCCAGCTCAGGTGCATCAAACAGCCAACCACCCTCTTGGCGACGCATCCGTAACACCAAATCACTGACAGAAAGGTTGTGGGATTTGTTAGCAACTTTCCAATTAGCTTTTCCCTGACGGAGTTGCAGTTGACCGCCATCAATCCGACCATCTTTCAGCATAATCCAGCTAGACAAACTAAATTCAGCATCTTTCAGCCCAGTATTATCCTGCAACCAATGACTCAACCACGGATGCATATCAACATTATCTGCCTGCAAATAAATAGTGCCGTTATCCAATACGCCATTAGTGTCATGCAAATCAAATTTAACTTGTATATCCCCATGCTGATTATTGATCGAAGAGAGACTAATTTTCCCTTGAGCACGGTGACGATTATCTTTATTCAGCCAAGTTAATTGTGGTAACAGAAGATCAGCGCGTTCACCAGAGGGAGTAAGAAAAGTAAAACGGCTATCTTGCAGATTAAAATGATCAAATTGCTCCAGAAACAGATCAGAAAATAGATCCGATTGGGAAAACATATTACCACTTTGATCATTAAACAGCGGTTGATAATAATCTACTTGTAACTGATAAAAAGTAAGATCACGGAAATTCCAACGCATTCTTAGTAAAGACAACCAGATATCCAATGCAACCGTGATCTTTTTGGCTTTCATATCTGCATTTGCAGTTTTTACACTGATATCACGTAATTCAAAAACAGGCCCGAAAGATTCCCATTCTCCTGCAATATATCCAGCATCAATAGGTACACCAATAATTGACTCAACTTTAGCGAATAATTGTGGACGGTAATCATTAATATGTGGCAGTAGAAAACGTAGTCCACTAACAAGCAAAGCCACAATGATAATGACTATTGCGGCTGTCGCTAATAATACTCCCGGCAGTCGCCTCACACGCATCTCCTTGGTTGCCAATGCTGTTATGTCAGCAAATCAGATGGTTACATCATAACTACGTCAAATTGTTCCTGACTGTAGAGCTGTTCTGTCTGAACTTTTACCTGTTTGCCGACAAAAATTTCCACTTCCGCCAGTGCATGAGACTCCTCCCCTTTCAGCGCTTCGGTCACTGCTGGTGAGGCATAAATAAGGAAACGATCTGCGTCAACGGCCCGGTGCACACGCACAATTTCACGCATAATCTCATAACAGACAGTTTCAACAGATTTCACGGTTCCCCTTCCCTTGCAAGTAGGGCAATCGTCGCAAAGTATATGTTCTATACTCTCACGAGTCCGCTTACGGGTCATTTCCACCAGCCCGAGTTGTGAAAAACCATTAATCGTGGTTTTAACACGATCTTTACTCAGCACCTGCTCAAGAGAAGCCAATACCCGTCGGCGATGCTCCTCGCTATGCATATCGATAAAATCGATAATAATAATACCCCCTAGATTACGCAGCCTTAATTGTCTGGCAATAGCTTGCGTCGCCTCAATATTGGTATTAAAAATAGTTTCTTCCAAATTGCGATGGCCGACAAATGCGCCGGTATTAATATCAATTGTGGTCATCGCTTCAGTTTGGTCAATAATCAAATAACCACCTGATTTTAATTCAACTTTGCGATCAAGTGCTCGCTGAATTTCATTTTCTACATCAAACAGATCGAAAATAGGCTGACTACCGTTATAAAGTTCCAATCTGGCTGTCATTTTAGGAATATATTCGCGAATAAACTCCTGTAACTGAGTAAACGTCAAACGAGAATCCACACGAATACGATCAAGGGCTGCTCCGGCGAAATCACGCAAAATACGATGGGCCAAAGCCAATTCGCCATAAAGTTTATTTTTAGTGACATTGCGCTTTTTACGCTCCATCACCTTACTCCACAATCGTTTCAAGAAAGCCGCATCCTGAGCTAATTCTTCGTCACCAACGCCCTCGGCTGCCGTCCTAATAATGAAACCACCATGTTCATCACAATAGTCAGCAACAATATTTTTCAGACGATTACGCTCTTCTTCACTTTCGATACGTTGTGAAACTCCAACATGAGATGCGCCGGGCATAAATACCAGATAGCGGGAAGGTAAGGTAATATCGGTAGTTAGCCGAGCGCCTTTGGTGCCAAGGGGATCTTTCACTACCTGAACCATTAAATCTTGTCCCTGGCGAACCAACTCAGCAATATCTTTGACATGAAAGTTCTTTTGCTCCTCACCGGCAATACATTCCGTATGAGGCACAATATCTGAGGCATGAAGAAAAGCGGCTTTTTCCAGCCCAATATCAACAAAAGCAGCCTGCATTCCTGGTAATACCCGACTTACACGGCCTTTATAAATATTGCCGACAATTCCCCTTTTGGCTTCCCTTTCAATATGGATTTCTTGCAAAATCCCACCATCAATGTAGGCAACGCGCGTTTCGGATGGTGTGATGTTGACTAATAACTCTGCTGTCATGTGTTCCTCTTTCCATCAACTAACGCAAAAAACTTTGTGATTAATTCATGCGTTTCCACCAAGGGCAGACCAACAACTGAGTGATAACTCCCATTCAGTGTTTTAACAAAGCAACCCGCTTTTCCCTGAATACCATAAGCACCCGCTTTGTCCATCGGCTCACCGGTTGCTACATAATCCAAAATTTCCTGCGAGGATAATTGGCGAAAGGTTACATCTGTAACGACTATATCACTTAAGGTACGCTGACTATCTGATAAGGCAATAGCCGTAATCACCTGATGACACTGACCGGAAAGTGCACTGAGCATTTCAACAGCATGTTGTTCACTGTGCGGTTTTTCCAGAATCTTACCATTCAATACAACAACAGTATCCGCTCCCAACACCAGAAAATCCTCTGGTACAATAGCCACTCCCGCTAGAGATTTATCTTTTGCTAATCGGCTAACATACTGACGCGGAGTTTCACCCTCTTGCCATTGCTCCTTTACCTGAGGAGAAAGAATTTCAAATTTAAAGTCCAATAATTCAACCAGCTCACGCCGCCTTGGTGAGCCGGAAGCCAGATAAAGGGTTTTCATGATGATATCGTCCTTACTACTACCTATCTCATTAGGCTATTTCATTTGCCATTTTGAACCTGGAGCAGAGCTTAATCCTCACGTACTCTAAGTACGCTCTGGTTATACACACTACTCGTATCCTCAAGTTATAGGAAAGAATGGCCTGCATCAGTAATGCCTACTGGAATAAGCTCTGTTAAAAACCGCGATCCGACCACTAATGCACATTAAACTGACGACGGATTTTTCGCATTAACAGGAACAACCACGGCCAAAGAATACCATTGACCAAACTGTTCCAGAATACTTCTGGATGAAAAGCAACGTTTGATAACAAAAATTCTGCCCAAAAAACGCTGAGATCCATCAGTACCGATAAAGCAATGACAACCAAAGCCTGCTGCCAAAGTGCCATATTGCGAAGTAATTGAAACTTAAATGACACCAAATAACTCACAAGGCTGTAAGCCAAAGCGTTAACACCCAGTGTCGCTCCCTGAATCAAATCTACGATGATCCCCAATACAAAACCGGTACCAACACTGACTCTATGCGGTAACGCCATCACCCAATAAATCAACAATAGTGCCGACCAAGTTGGCCGATACATATAAATTTGCTCCGGCCACGGCATAATTTGCAGCACCATTGCAACCAAGAAAGATAACCAAATGATCCAACGCCCATGACTCCGGTATTGATTCATTAACGATTTCCCGAATTTATAAATTTAGCAGACGTTATTGTCGATTCAGCATCTTTCACTCTTTCTGTTGTCTTGGTTGCTTCATCAGAAACAGACGATGGTGCTGGTGGTCCCATTTCATTTGCATATGGCAATACCTGAGGCATCATTTGCATTAAACGTTCGTTGGCTACACGATAAACCTCTGATGGAGGCAATGGTTCGGATGGATTATTATCCGCCCCCCACAACAACAACAAATAACGCAAACGTTGTAATTCTGCCGTTGGCCGAGCATGAATCACAGTATAGGCCCGCTGATTATCGACTTTAACTGACGAAACTACAGCAACTGGGTAACCTTCCGGGAAACGACCACCTAACCCAGAAGTCACCAACACATCCCCAACCCGGATATCCGTGTTGCTTGGTAATAACTCAAACTGCAAATCATCAGTACAACCTGCACCAGCAATAATAGCCCTGATATCATTACGTAAGACCTGGATTGGTAAAGCATGAGTCGTATCACAAATCAGTAATACCCGGCTAGTAAACTGACTGACAGCAACAACCTGACCAACAATACCTTTATCACTGATAACAGGTTGCCCTTCATAAACACCTTCTCTTGATCCCTTATCAATGACGACCTGATCACTATAAGGATTAGTCCTACCGGAGATCACCTGCGTCACCATCATGTGTTCATCCTGACGTAAAGGTGATCCCAATAGCTCACGCAAGCGGGAATTTTCCTGTTTAAGTTGGCCTAACAACAGCATATTGCTATTTTTCATCAATAATTCTTGGCGTAAAGCACGATTTTCCAATCGAAGTTGTTCACGGGAGGCAAGGGTTTCTGACACACCATCAAGCACTTGACGCGGGCCATTGGCGAGAAAATAAAATGGACTGACTACCGTATCCATATAATTACGAACTTTACTGAGAGCATCAAGGCGGCTGTCTGCCACAACCAAAGCAATGGCAACAATAACAGCAAAGAAAAGTCGTAATTGCAGGGAAGGCCCTCTGCTAAAAATTGGCTTCATAAGCTGCGCTATTCCAAACTGTACTGTTTCATAAACAATGGAATTCCCAAACAGCAATCGCAAGGAGGTCTGAGCTGCCCGTCATTCCCCCCTCACTTGCAAGTTAACACTCACTCCTCACTGAAGAGTTCACCGCCATGCATGTCGATCATTTCAAGTGCTTTTCCGCCACCACGAGCAACACACGTCAGTGGATCTTCCGCAACAATGACAGGAATACCCGTTTCCTCTATCAGTAAACGGTCAAGATTGCGCAATAATGCACCACCCCCAGTCAAGATCATGCCTCGTTCTGAAATATCAGAAGCCAATTCTGGTGGACACTGCTCAAGAGCGACCATGACAGCACTGACAATACCCGTTAAAGGCTCTTGCAGAGCTTCAAGAATTTCGTTGGAATTAAGCGTGAAGCCACGTGGCACACCTTCAGCCAAGTTACGACCACGAACTTCAATCTCCAACATCTCATCGCCAGGATAAGCAGAACCGATCGTGTGCTTAATACGCTCAGCCGTTGCTTCACCAATCAGTGAACCATAATTACGACGAACGTAATTGATAATAGCCTCATCAAAGCGATCACCACCGATACGTACAGAAGATGAATAAACAACCCCGTTCAAAGAGATAACCGCCACTTCCGTAGTGCCACCCCCAATATCCACAACCATTGAGCCCGTGGCTTCAGAAACAGGCAGGCCAGCACCAATCGCCGCAGCCATAGGTTCTTCAATCAAAAACACTTCACGAGCGCCAGCACTGAGTGCGGATTCACGGATTGCCCGACGCTCAACCTGAGTTGCTCCAACCGGTACACAAACCAAAACTCGCGGGCTTGGACGCATGAAACTATTGCTATGAACTTGCTTAATAAAGTGTTGCAGCATCTTCTCAGTAACATAAAAATCGGCAATCACCCCATCTTTCATCGGACGAATTGCAGCAATATTACCCGGAGTTCGACCCAGCATTTGCTTTGCTTCCTGCCCAACGGCAGCAACACTTTTCGATGAACCAGCACGATCCTGACGGATTGCGACAACAGAAGGTTCATTCAATACAATACCCTGACCTTTGACATAAATAAGGGTATTGGCGGTACCCAAGTCAATAGACAAGTCGTTGGAAAACATGCCACGAAATTTTTTAAACATAGCGAAAGGATAATCCTGCAAGCTGGGGACGGAACGAAACCCGTCTACTCTACCAACCACATGAAGCAGCGACAAGGCGCACAAGCACCTGCTTCAATAAAAAAGTGGCTACGTTATTCATATCAACAACGCAATATTCTACGTTACTTCTCCCAAACGGAGCAGAAAAAAACTGCATAAAAATGGGTTAATTTTACCAATTGTTCCATAACGAAATGCAAAAACCACCTGATTTTGCATAATTCAACATTATGGTGCTACTGGATGGTGCCACTGGTATCGTACCAGCTAAATTCACTGCTGCTTTTTGACCAGTAGCTATTCCGGTAAGTTCACATCAGACCCATACCTCTGCTCACGATTACCAATACTTAACTACAAGTACGTGGTCTGTGTAGTAAGCAAATTAATGATGTAATAAACTGCGATTAAAATACAATACTTTCTGCTAAAAAAATAATAAAAAACAGAATTTTCTGAAATAGAGCGCCATATGCAACTAAGCTGGAATATGACAACAAGACTACAGGTAAAAATGCGAATAAACTCTGTTTTATAATCCACCAACACTTTATTTTTTCTTATCTACCTTATGTAAATTACCCGTTTTTATCTATCCTTATTTAATGACAAAATCAATTACAGAGAACAGAACGATAATGAAAGCCTTGCTACTCAAACAACAACAGAATCAATTATCAACATCCATAGAAGAAGTTGATGCTTCTCATCTTCCCGTGGGAGACGTTACCGTCGATATTCACTGGTCAACCCTGAACTATAAAGATGCATTAGCAATCACAGGTAAAGGGAAAATTGTCCGCCAATTCCCAATGATACCGGGGATTGATTTCTCTGGTATTGTACACAGTACCGAAGATCCCCGTTTTCATATCGGTCAGCATGTATTATTAACCGGCTGGGGAGTAGGAGAAAATCATTGGGGTGGACTGGCAGAACAAGCCAGAGTTTCAGGCGAATGGTTGACACCTTTACCTGCCGGTTTGGATAGCAGACAAGCAATGATCATTGGTACTGCTGGCTTTACCGCAATGTTATGCGTTATCGCCCTGGAACAAGGTGACGTGAAGCCAGAAAGTGGTGATGTTATTGTGACAGGTGCTAGTGGTGGTGTAGGAAGTACGGCGATAGCACTACTTTCACAACTTGGCTATTCCGTTGTTGCTGTTAGCGGTAGACAAGAAAATCATGAATATTTGTTATCCCTAGGGGCAAAAAAGGTTTTGCCACGCCATGAATTTAGCCAACCACCTCGCCCACTGGAAAAACAACTTTGGGCCGGAGCTATTGACACTGTAGGCGATAATGTACTGGCAACAATACTGGCCCAAACTCACTATAACGGTACCGTTGCCGCCTGTGGCCTCGCCGGTAATGCAAATCTGCCAACAACAGTGATGCCATTTATTTTACGTAACGTACGTCTGCAAGGCGTAGAGTCCGTCACTGTTCCATCAGTCAAACGCCCCGCCGTGTGGCAACGCCTGCAAAAGCTATTACCTGCTTCTTTTTATCAGCAAGCAACCACGGAGATAACTCTGGAACAGACCGTGGAATACGCCAATAAATTGATAGCTAACCAGGTTACAGGACGTACATTGGTAAGAGTTCGTTAAGAATTGTGATTAGCCTCTAAAGTACAATGGTTTTATTCTTGACATTTTTTCTGATAAGACCAGTATTTAGCTGCTAAATGCTACGATATCATTATAATGTCGCGCTTTGTCGCCAAAATGAACTTATGGCTGTTATAAAAAGATGACAAATCGTTAATATAGGATTATGTTGGGCAATTGTTGACAAATTGCCGGAGATACCAGCACAATGGCAGACAAATTTCACATTTTACTCCTTAACGGCCCTAACCTGAATATGTTAGGAACCAGGGAGCCTGATATCTATGGCAACTTAACGCTTGACGATATCGTCAGCAAATTGTCTGAAGAAGCCCATCAATCAGGGGTTAAATTCAGTCACCTGCAATCCAACGCAGAGTTTGAGCTGATAAATAGAATTCACTCCGCACAGGGTAATACTGATTTTATCTTGATTAACCCTGCTGCATTCACGCATACCAGCGTGGCACTGCGTGATGCATTGCTGACAGTGAAGATCCCATTTATTGAGATCCACCTCTCCAATGTTCACGCACGCGAGCCATTTCGTCATCACTCATATCTTTCAGATCTTGCTGTTGGTGTAATCTGCGGTTTAGGGGTAGATGGCTATAGCTTTGCATTACAGGCAGCGGTAAACCGCTTGTCAAAACTCAACTAAATAAAACAGAAGAGTACGGAATCACACTCATGGATATTCGTAAGATAAAAAAACTGATCGAGCTGGTTGAAGAATCTGGCATTTCTGAACTGGAAATTTCTGAAGGGGAAGAGTCAGTGCGCATCAGCCGCGCATTAGCTCCCCAGAGTTTTCCGGCAGCTCAACAATATATTCCCGTCCAAGCACAGCAACCTGCGCTGGCTAGCGCGGTTGCGCTTTCTCAGGCTCTACCAGAAACGATCTCGGCTGCAATCGACGGTCACGTTGTTCGTTCCCCATTGGTAGGTACCTTCTATCGTACGCCGAGCCCAGATGCGAAACCGTTTATCGAAATCGGCCAACGTGTCAATGTGGGTGACACCCTCTGCATCGTTGAATCAATGAAAATGATGAACCAGATTGAAGCCGATAAAGCGGGTGTGGTTAAAGCAATTCTTATGGAAAACGGTCAAGCTGTTGAATTTGACCAGCCATTGGTCGTCATCGAGTAACGAGGCGCTTCCATGCTTGATAAAATTGTAATTGCTAACCGTGGTGAAATCGCACTGCGTATCCTGCGAGCTTGTAAAGAGCTAGGGATAAAAACTGTTGCGGTACATTCATCTGCGGATCGTGACTTAAAACACGTGCTGTTGGCAGACGAAACTGTCTGTATTGGCCCGGCAGCTTCTGCAAAAAGCTATCTGAATATCCCAGCAATTATTTCTGCGGCAGAAATCACCGGTGCAGTAGCCATTCACCCCGGCTACGGTTTCCTGTCTGAAAACGCAGATTTTGCTGAACAAGTTGAACGTTCCGGCTTTATTTTTATCGGCCCAAAAGCAGAAACGATCCGCCTGATGGGTGATAAAGTTTCCGCTATCAATGCGATGAAAAAAGCAGGCGTTCCTTGTGTACCTGGCTCTGATGGCCCATTGTCTGATGACACAGAGAAAAACAAAGCCATCGCTAAACGCATCGGCTACCCTGTGATCATTAAAGCATCCGGTGGCGGCGGTGGTCGCGGTATGCGCGTTGTCCGAAGTGATAAAGATCTGGAACAATCAATCAATATGACCCGCGCGGAAGCAAAAGCTGCTTTCAATAACGATATGGTTTACATGGAAAAATTCCTTGAAAACCCGCGTCATATTGAAATCCAGGTACTGGCCGATGGTCAGGGTCAAGCCATTTATTTGGCTGAACGTGATTGCTCCATGCAACGCCGTCACCAGAAAGTGGTTGAAGAAGCTCCTGCACCAGGCATCACGCCAGAAATGCGTCTCAGCATTGGTGAACGCTGCTCCAACGCATGTATTGAAATTGGCTATCGCGGCGCCGGTACTTTCGAATTCCTGTATGAAAACGGTGAATTCTATTTCATTGAGATGAACACCCGTATTCAAGTTGAACATCCAGTGACAGAAATGATTACCGGTGTTGACCTGATTAAAGAGCAATTGCGGATTGCCGCAGGTATGCCGCTTTCAATTAAGCAGAAAGATGTTGTTATTCGTGGTCATGCTATTGAATGTCGTATTAACGCCGAAGATCCGAACACGTTCCTGCCAAGCCCAGGTAAAATTACCCGCTTCCACTCACCAGGTGGATTTGGTGTACGTTGGGAATCGCATATTTATGCTGGCTACACTGTTCCGCCTTACTATGATTCAATGATTGGTAAGCTGATTACTTACGGTGAAAATCGTGACAATGCCATTGCCCGTATGAAAAATGCATTGGCAGAATTGATCATTGATGGCATCAAGACAAATATCGAGCTTCAACAGACGATTATGAATGATGAAAACTTTCAGAATGGTGGCACCAATATTCACTATCTGGAGAAAAAACTAGGATTACAGGAAACTTAAAACTGGTTTAATAACATCAATATCTTTTAAGGAGCGTTTAAGCGCTCCTTTTCACAGAATCATAACTATTTCTATAATTATCTCGCATTCACACAGGCAAATACTGCTGAACAATTTCACGACCTATTTCAATTGAAGCAGTTGCTGCTGGTGAAGGCGCATTACAAACGTGTAGTGAGCGCATATATGGTGACAAATATCAGACTGATTACTATCAGCAATAATTTGATTTGATTGTATTTCACAGTAATAGGCACCGATAAATAAACAGTCTAAACGTGTATATAACATTACAAATTATCTTGCCGAAGAAATATGATGAAAATGCGATCAATATATTTAAGAAAATGAATTCTCTTATGTATGGCTATGGTAAAAGAAAATGGATAATTTATTTAAGCGAAACTCAGATTATTTACTCTATATCACATTTTTCCTGAATAAATTCGCATCTTGCCGTACAATCCTTCCCTTCCCATCCTAATTTATTTAATTACCGGAAGAACGAATGGACAGACGATTTGTTCAATCCCATAAAGAAGCACTTTGGGCTGTGTTCCTAACGCTTGCTTACCTTATTGGCTGGCTATTGACAGCCTATTTACCCAGTGATGCTCCCGGTGTCACCGGCTTACCTCGCTGGTTTGAAATGGCATGTTTGTTACTACCAGTCGTATTCATCATCCTCTGCTGGTTAATGGTGACGTTTATTTTCAAAGAAGTCCCGCTGGAGGATGAGAATGCAAAGTGACGTTATCTTACCTTTGCTTGGCTATCTTGCACTGGTATTTCTCTTGTCAGTTTACGCTTATCGACGCCACCAAAAAGGCGCCTTCTTGACTGAGTATTTCCTTGGCAACCGTTCAATGGGTGGCTTTGTATTGGCAATGACCATTACCGCCACCTATATCAGTGCCAGCTCATTCATCGGCGGGCCAGGAGCAGCCTATAAATATGGTTTGGGATGGGTATTACTGTCGCTGATTCAGTTGCCGGCAATATGGCTTTCCCTGGGGGTGTTAGGTAAAAAATTTGCCATTCTCGCCCGTCGCTATAATGCCGTCACCCTTAATGACATGTTGTATGCCCGTTATGGCAGTCGTTTTCTGGTTTGGTTTGCCAGCCTAAGCCTTTTAGTCGCTTTTATTGGCGCGATGACCGTTCAATTTATTGGCGGTGCACGCCTGCTGGAAACTGCCGCGGGTATCCCTTATGGCACTGGATTAATGATTTTCGGTATCTCTATCGCTCTTTATACTGCTTTTGGCGGCTTCAGAGCGAGCGTCCTCAATGATGCCCTACAAGGGCTGGTCATGTTGTTAGGCACTGCTCTATTGCTGGTGGCAATTATCTATAAGGCGGGAGGTCTGTCGGAAGCGGTTACCACATTACGAGCAATTAATCCCGAGCTGGTTTCCCCACAAGGCGCGGACCATATCCTCAGCGGGCCTTTCATGGCATCGTTCTGGATACTGGTCTGTTTCGGCGTAATTGGGTTACCTCATACCGCCGTTCGTTGCATCTCCTACCGCGATAGCAAAGCTGTTCACCGTGGGATCATCATCGGAACCATCGTCATGACGATCCTCATGTTTGGTATGCACCTGGCAGGAGCACTTGGTCGAGCGATTATTCCCGATCTGACCATTCCCGATCAGGTGATCCCAACATTGATGATCACCGTATTGCCACCATTCGCTGCCGGAATTTTTCTAGCTGCACCGATGGCTGCCATTATGTCCACAATTAATGCGCAACTGCTGCAATCTTCTGCAACCATTGTCAAGGATCTCTACCTAAACTTGTTTCCACAACAAATCGTACGGGAAAAAAGACTCGCCCGGATTTCCAGTTTTTCTACCCTGATTCTTAGTTTGTTGCTACTTTTAGCCGCCTGGCGCCCACCCGAGATGATTATCTGGCTGAATCTTCTGGCTTTCGGTGGCTTACAAGCGGTATTCCTCTGGCCATTAGTACTCGGCCTGTATTGGGAAAAGGCCAATGCCTATGGCGCTATCAGTTCGATGATCACAGGGGCAACAAGTTACACTCTGCTCGCTAGTTTCAATATCCATCTATTGGGCTTCCATCCGATCGTGCCATCATTGCTACTTAGCCTACTGGCTTTCTGGATGGGCAATACCATCGGTCAGCGATTACCGCCAAAAGCAGTCAGACCACACTAACCCGGTCACTTTTTAATCTACTTTCAATAAGGAGAATTTTTTATGCCTTGGATACAACTTCGATTAAATACTACAGGACAGCTCGCTGAATCCCTTGGAGATACGCTAATGGAAAATGGAGCGGTATCAGTCACCTTTCAAGACAGCCACGATAACCCTGTATTCGAACCCCTACCAGGCGAGACTCGTTTATGGGGAGACACAGATGTCATCGGGCTTTATGATGCTGAAACAGATATGAAAGCCGTTATCAGCCAGCTCGAACAAGTCCCTCGGTTGGGTAAAGGATTCATTCATAAGATCGAACAATTGGAAGACAAAGACTGGGAACGTGAATGGATGGATAACTTCCACCCAATGCGTTTTGGCAACCGCCTGTGGATCTGTCCAAGCTGGCGCGACGTTCCTGATCCAGATGCTGTCAACGTTATGCTAGACCCTGGACTGGCTTTTGGTACAGGCACTCACCCAACCACATCGTTATGTCTGCAATGGCTAGACAGCCTCAATCTGGAAGGTAAAACAGTTATCGATTTTGGTTGCGGCTCCGGCATACTGGCAATTGCCGCGCTAAAACTCGGTGCAACGCACGCCATTGGCATAGATATCGATCCACAAGCTATTCAGGCCAGCCGAGACAACGCAGAACGTAACGGCGTGCTGGAGCGTTTAACACTATATCTGGCGAAAAATACACCCACCGATCTTGAATCTGATGTAGTAATTGCTAATATTCTGGCAGGCCCCCTGCGTGAACTCGCACCTGTAATTGGCGCACTACCAAAACCGGGTGGCCTGTTAGGTCTATCAGGTATTTTAACAAATCAGGCAGAAAGTGTTATTCAAGCCTATACTGATAAATTCGTAATCGATCCTGTTGCGGAGCAGGAGGAATGGTGTCGGATATCTGGGGTAAAAATAGCAACAAATTGAAATTATTTTATTTTGTTATAATTCAAGGTATAGATTTTAATCACTTATTGATGATAATCCGTGCTATCAGCAAACTTACTGATAGAAAAATCCTGAGTGACAAACTTTACCAATAACACATAACGCCATGTTATTTATGAATAATTATATTTATCCCAGCAGAAAAGCTGGAAAAATGTTGTAACAAATGACGATTTGCTCAAAGTTTGGCCTTTCATATTTTGCGAAAAATGCGTAATATACGCGCCCTTGCAGTCACAGTATGGCCACTCTTTCTTCGTCTATGCGTATCGGACAATACCAGCTGAAAAACTGTCTTATCGCGGCCCCAATGGCTGGCATAACTGACCGTCCGTTTCGGTCACTATGTTACAAAATGGGTGCAGGTATGACAGTATCGGAAATGCTTTCTTCCAACCCTCAGGTCTGGAAGACAGACAAATCCCGGCTACGTATGGTTCACAGCGACGAACCGGGAATTCGTTCCGTGCAAATTGCTGGCAGTGATCCCGATGAAATGGCGGCAGCAGCGAAGATCAACGTCGCTAATGGTGCTCAGATCATTGATATCAACATGGGGTGTCCAGCCAAGAAAGTGAATCGTAAGCTAGCAGGTTCGGCTTTACTACGTTACCCAGAATTGGTCGAAAAGATCCTTTCTGCCGTTGTAAACGCAGTAGATGTTCCTGTTACGCTGAAAATCCGCACTGGATGGTCGCCAGAAGAACGAAACTGTGTAAAGATTGCCCAATTGGCCGAGCATTGTGGTATCCAAGCTCTGACGATCCACGGCAGGACTCGTGCCTGTTTGTTTAACGGAGAGGCAGAGTACGACAATATTCGGACAGTTAAGCAGACTGTTGCCATCCCGGTTATTGCCAATGGTGACATTACTGACCCGCTTAAGGCCAGAGCAGTGCTTGAATACACCGGGGCTGATGCCCTGATGATAGGCCGCGCTGCTCAGGGAAGACCCTGGATCTTCCGGGAAATCCAGCACTATCTGGCAACAGGAGAACTGCTGTCACCGATGCCGATTGGCGAAGTGCAGCATTTAATGAACGAGCATATACAGGAATTGCACGACTTTTATGGTCCAGGCAAGGGAGCCCGTATCGCACGTAAGCATGTATCCTGGTATCTCCGGGAGCATGCTCCTGATGACCAGTTCCGGCGCACATTCAACACCATAGAGGATGCCAGCGAACAGCTGGAGGTGTTGGGGGCATATTTCGAAAATTTTGCGTAATATAAAGAAAAGAGCTGACAGAACTATGTTCGAACAACGCGTAAATTCTGACGTACTAACCGTTGCTACTGTAAATTCACAAGATCAGGTAACCCAAAAACCTTTACGTGATTCAGTTAAACAAGCACTGAAGAACTATTTTGCTCAATTAAACGGTCAAGATGTTAATGATCTGTATGAGCTGGTACTGGCTGAGGTGGAGCAGCCATTGTTGGACATGGTGATGCAATACACCCGTGGCAACCAAACACGTGCTGCCCTGATGATGGGCATCAACCGTGGCACACTGCGTAAGAAATTGAAAAAATATGGCATGAACTAATCACTCAAGTTAGTTCATTAAAAAAGGCGCTGTACCTCTTGGTAAAGTGCCTTTTTTGCCAAACCAAAAATACCCTGTAAATGTACGAATCTGACATGCATGGCAAAGTCTACGCTATATTAGCTCCCCAAAACCCACACCATCTGCATTCAATCTCTCTTTTACCCTACCTAATTGACTGATTTACCATAATTCCAAATTTTCCAATGTCAGGTTATTCCATAACTGATAGGTTATTTTCAGCTCTCATTAATATGGAATAATGGGTTACAGCCAACAATAGGATAAAACAACCACAACATATCAAGACAACACCAAGATGTTGGTTCCAACCCGCTAGCGCCAAACCTCCACCTAACATCAAATAATATAGCAAGCCCAATAATGCTCCTGCCGTTCCCAATCTATCCGTATAATTGCTCAATGCAGAAGCCAGGATGTTAGGAATTGCCATTCCGTAGGTCATAACAATCAAAATCATATATCGTTGGCCGTCTGCCTATGAGATCACACAGACGCCCCCAAACGACCACACCAATAGCAAAAGCGAAAAAATATAAAGATAAAGTTTGAGCGGCCTGTCCAGCGCTCACCTTAAATTCCTTTGCAATATTGGTTAATGCCGGGCTATAGATGGTTTCTACAATTTGTGGAAACATCATCAGCGCTGTTGCCAGCGTAAGTCCAAGTTTACGTCGCATTGTATTTTTATTAACCAGTTAGACAATAAAACGTAATTTGTCATCTGTCGCCAATGAATTAGAATTTGCCAGTGATAGTGCCTTTACAATATTTTTCAAGAAAATGACCGGTCGATCACCAAGGGAATATATGTCTGCTTATAAGGAACGTAATTATTGAGATAATATGCAAGAAATTGCCGACATCAAAAGGACTATTCATCAAAGTAACTATTCACTATATGAACATAGATGCCGGCAAATATATCAAATAAAGAAGATAATCAAATATACCCTATGGATTTCAAGATGCATCGCGACGGCAAGGGAGCGAATCCCCGGGAGCATAGCAAACTATGTAACCGGGGTGAGTGAGTGCAGCCAACAAAGAGGCAACTTGAAAGATGACGGGTATAAAAGCTAATAACATTCTACATACATAAAATATACTTATTAAAAGCTATTATTTTTCATCATCATTTATCAGCTGATAAGATACAGCAATATTTGCGGCCTGACCTGCTAATGGGTTGTAATCACTGGACAAATATATCCCTGAAATATAGTGACTATCACCAACATAAAATTTCCTATATCGAGATGTTCCAGGATCACCAAATAACAATGAACGACCATCACTCAAAGTAAATACGGCTCTATCAACGGCACCATTGCCCCATACTTCCAAACTGGTAATTCGACTACCATTCAGAGAAATAGATGCCGTCTCACCAGATATTGTACCTAATCTATGGCTACTACCATCATCAAATACAACTGTCAGCCCTCCTACTCTCGGCGCCCCGCCAATACGCACAATATGCCCCATCAAAGACTCTATCTTTCTTCTCTTCCCTCCATTAAGAGCTGGTTTGAGAGGTGGAGCCATATCTTGCTCTGGAGTCAATGCCTGAATTCTGGCTTTTGCTGTTTGACGGTCAAAGAAAGTAGAATAACTTAAAACATCAACATAGATTCTATTATTTACAGACTCAGATTCACTTAATCTATCCCAAATACTGATATATTCAACCCCATGTAAACGACAGTGACCATGAACAGACATAACATTATTTGCAACAGTGTCAGCCGTCGAGTTATTAAGAGCATCATTAAGCTCTCTATCATAGATATTATTAATATAAGTATTAGCCTGTTCTACCGTCTTTTTAATTAACCCTCGGACTTTTTCAACATCAATATCACTAAGCCCAATTTCAGATTTTCTCTCTAAACCAGCAACCCAATATGTTATCTGCATCATAACCGTAGTAGAAAACATGGGTAATATCTGATAGTTAACATCATTCGAAAAATTATTAAATTTTTTGTGGTAACCATCTATACTTTCTGCCAAGTTATTAAAAGCACTCCTCGCTTCTTCAGATCCTGGATGCTTATCAAGAAGATCAGCAACAGTTGCCATTCGCTCTTGTATATATGCAATATCACCCGCAAGGATACCTTTAATTGTCTTTAATGCAGACTCCTCTATCATCCTTTCAATTTGTTTGACAATCCCTTCCCATATATTTTCTTTCGATTGAGGCCAGAATAAACCAACTAAAAAAGATATAGCAGGACCAACCGAAGGTATAAAAGATAATCCCCCTATGATTGAATTTTTTACAATATCAGTAACATCCCACTCTAATGCACTCGTTTTTACCGCATATTCATTAGCCACAATGGTTCTGAGGTCTAAAACATTTTCTGTATGCATAATGAAATCCTTAAATTAAAATAAGATGTTTAAACCAAATTTGCCGTAACATAAGCAACTCTATCCGTATTATTATAGATAACAAATTTACTATAATAAAAAGAGCTGCTAGGCACGTTTAATACCTTATCTTCCCCTAATCCTACATCGATAGAACCAGCCTCAAACCATTCAGAGGTGAAACTATGAGACCAGTAAAATTTAGCCGTAACACTATTTGCTAGCCCTGTATTTACAACTCTCAGAGAGCTTCTGGACTCTGGAATTATTGGGGTGTCTACTCTAAATACTTCCACACTAGCATGAGGTGATATAGTCACATCACTCAAAGGACCAACTGCATTTAAATCTCTATGTACTGGAACAGGAGAATCAGAATAAACTTCTGCTTTCTGTGTATCTGAATCAACAACAATGGTTATTCTAGACATATTTATTTTCCTCATTAAAATTCAAATAAAATATACCCAACATACATATAAATAAATAAATAAATATTTTCAAAAAACAGCATCACACTTAATTAAAGATACTCTTTAACTATCATAGAACCACTATACCCTTCATCTTTCAAGCTGCTGCTTTGTTAGCTGCTTTCACTCACCCCAGTCACATAGTTATCTATGCTCCTGGGGATTCGTTCACTTGCCGCCTCGCTGCAACTCGAAATCTATTAGGTATATTACCTTTGAAACTTAATTCCCCAATATATTACGTGAACTTTACATACCACAATAACTCACCAGAACATTAAGATATCCATATTATAAGTTAGTTATTAATGAGACATATCTAAAACAAATCACAACAATATAAAACTATAGCAGAGATATAGCTTGTGTCAACTTCCCGCTTCAATGAAATCACTATTATTTAAGAATTAGTAAAATTATATGAGATATAAACAATATATACAAAAACATTAAAATGGAAATTATTGCCATTATGTTATTCACCTAAAATTATAATATTATTCTCGGTTACTATAGTGCTATATAATTCTATTTTTTATTTTACAAACTGACCTTTATCCAGTGAACTATAATAATTCACAAATTAACTCACAATATTAAAATAATAATAAATAAAACAGCCTAATATCCTGATAATATATTTCTATTATATTCGCACAAATAATATCTTTATTACCAATTGATTATATATTTTACAAGATAACGGATGAACATTCCTAAAAAAACTCCCTTTCTAATGAAAGAAAATTAGCTTAATAATAGCAAAATAATTTTGACCGTAGATTTTAGCCACTCAAATATACTGAATACAACTCATTGGCCTTTCATTACTCCACCAATAAACTATGTCGCTTAAATTAAAATATGACGAAAAAACACAGAAAAAAATGAGGGCAGATTTCAAAGCATTTGAAACCACCCCCGTTGCCCCGACCCCAGATAATACCAAACTTAAAGCATCATTAATGGCGTCCTCACCTTGGGAAAAACAACCTTCCCAGTACTACGAGGATAATCAACCATCAGAATTCCCTTTCTGCGAAAAAGAATACGTCTCTATCCTCCCAAATACGCATTTCTCACAGCTTCATTAACCAATAATGCAGACCCACTGTCTTCTAGTACGATCTTACCGTTTTCCAATACATATCCTCGGTCAGCCAATTTCAACGCCTGATTTGCATTCTGTTCAACCAAAAAAATTGTCATCCCCTCTTCTCTTAACTGTTGAATAGTGTCGAAAATCTGAATGATAACTATCGGTGCCAACCCTAATGAAGGCTCATCCAGCAACAATAACTGTGGCTGACTCATTAAAGCACGGCCAATTGCCAACATTTGCTGTTCACCACCGGACATCGTTCCAGCCTGCTGGTTACGCCTTTCCTGTAGGCGAGGAAATAAATCATAAACCCGCTCAATGCGCTGCTGATACTGAGTCTTATCAGCAAAAAAGCCGCCCATTGCCAAATTATCTTCCACTGTCATACGAGCAAACACTCTGCGACCTTCAGGAACAATCGCAATAGCCTCACGCATAATACGAGCTGTCGGCCATTGGGTGATATCCTTACCACGAAAAATAATGGAACCTTCTGTCGCTCTGGGTTCACTGCATAAGGTACTGAGCAATGTTGTTTTTCCTGCGCCATTTGCACCAATCAGAGTGACGATTTCTCCCTGCTGAATATTCAGGCTGACCTGATGCAATACCTGAACTTCCCCATAATGGGCAGATACCCGCTTAAATTCCAACATAATTAATACACCTCGCCCAGATATGCCCGGATAACATCCGGGTTGTTACGAATCTCTTCTGGCCGTCCTTGCGCCAAAGACATTCCTTGATTAACAACATAGATACGATCTGAAATTCCCATCACCAATTTCATATCATGCTCAATCAACAACACAGAAACTTGGTGATGTTCCCTCAGTTCAGCAATTAGGATATTAAGCTCTCCTGTCTCTTTCGGGTTCAGACCCGCAGCGGGTTCATCTAGCATCAAAATTTCCGGACGTGCTACCATGCAGCGGGCAATCTCCAAACGCCGTTGCTGACCATATGCCAGATTACCTGCCTGCCTGTTTACCAGTGGTAACAAACCAACCCGTTCTAACCAAGTTATGGCCCAATCTACGGCCTTGGATTCCGCACGACGGAATGCCGGCGTTTTAAAAAGACCAGCCCAAAGGCCACTTTTCAGATGCTGATGCTGCGCCACTAATAGATTTTCAATCACCGTCATTTCCCGGAACAACCGCACATGCTGGAATGTTCTGATAACGCCCATACGAGCAATAGCCTGCCCAGATAACCCTTCCAGATGTTTTTCCCGTAGCTTTATAGTACCGCTAGTCGGACAGTAAAATCCTGTCAGACAATTAAAGATCGTCGTTTTCCCTGCACCATTAGGCCCAATAAGAGAAACAATTTCACCCTGATTTAACCTCAGGGCAACGTTATTAACCGCCAGCAAGCCACCGAAGCGCATGGTCAGATCGGAAACCTGCAATAATGGTGTTGCACTCATGCTTGCTTTCCTCCCTGTACCTGTCATTTCAATTTAACATGACGACGTTTTGTCGGTAGCAACCCTTGCGGGCGCCAAACCATCATCAACACCATCATTGCCCCTAGCAGCAACATACTGTAGGCATTCAGATCACGCATCATCTCACGGGAAACCACCAACAAAACGGCCGCTAGAATCACCGCAATCTGTGAGCCCATCCCTCCGAGTACCACAATCGCCAACACAAAAGCAGATTCAGCAAAAGTGAAGGACTCCGGGCTGACAAACCCCTGCCGAGCAGCGAATAAAGTGCCAGCAAAACCAGCAAATGCCGCACTGATAGTAAACGCTGCCAGTTTAATGCGGGTTGGACTCAAACCAAGAGAGCGACAAGCAATTTCATCTTCACGCAATGCTTCCCAGGCACGACCTAACGGCATACGTAGCAGCCGATTAACAATAAATACTGTCAGTATTACCAACAGCAACACCACCAGATAGAGGAAGATGACCCGATCACTTGGATCGTATTTCAAACCAAAGAAATTGTGGAAAGTATCCCAACCTCCCTCTTTCACACTGCGGTTAAACTCTAGCCCGAAGAGAGTCGGTTTTGGGATCTGGCTGATACCATTCGGACCACCTGTTATTTCAGTATTATTCAACAGTAGAATGCGAACAATTTCACCGAAACCAAGCGTGACAATTGCCAGATAATCACCTCGCAATCGTAATACCGGAAAGCCCAGTAAAAACCCAGATAAAGCTGCTGTTAACCCCGCCAGTGGCAAGCTCTGCCAAAACCCTAACCCGTAATAGTGAGTTAGTAAAGCATAGGTATAAGCGCCAATAGCATAAAAGCCTGCATACCCAAGCACCAACAACCCCGACAGGCCAACCACTACATTCAAACCCAACCCTAGCATGACATAAATCAACGTCAGCGTAGCAATATCAACACTACCACGGGAGGCTATGAACGGCCAGATAATCGAAGCAATAATGAGCAATATTACCAGTCGTTTTTGCCCTTTAGTTGAACCATCGAAATCTGACAGCGACCAGCTTTTAACAGGTATTTTTTTCATCGTCTGTTGAATAACCGGGCGCAATAACTGGAACAGAAAAACAACCGTACAGCCAATACCAATCCATAGCCATCTCACTTCATCGGCGCGGTGAACGACCAACTTCGTACCGTCCAGCGACAACTGCATCCCCATCATAAAGGCAAACAACACAAATAAAACGGCTGAGGCAATAACAGCATTCACCCAATTGGCATGTTTCATACTTTTTCTACCTCTGGACGGCCTAAAATCCCAGTCGGCATAAACAACAGCACAACAATGAGCAGAGCAAAGGAAACGGCATCTTTATATTCGGTGCTCAAATAAGCAGAAGTCAGGGCTTCAGAAATTCCCAAGACCAAGCCACCAATCATCGCCCCCGGAATACTGCCAATCCCTCCCAAGACTGCTGCGGTGAAAGCTTTCATTCCTGCCATAAAACCGATATACGGATTTATCACGCCGTAAAACTGCCCCAACAAAACACCGGCTACCGCAGCCATTACCGCACCGATAACAAAGGTCAAAGAAATAACTTTGTCAGTATTGATCCCCAGCAAACCGGCCATTTTCAGATCTTCCGCGCAAGCGCGGCAGGCACGCCCCATACGGGAATAGCGGATAAACATCGTCAGTACCAGCATGGCAAGAAATGTCACTATCCAGATAGTCAGTTGCATTGCGGTAATACTGGCAGAAAACCCATCGCTTTCACCCAATAGCCACTGCCCGGTAATCAGACTTGGCAATGCCAGATCGCGGGAACCTTGTGACAAGCTGACATAATTTTGCAGGAAAATAGACATCCCAATTGCGGAAATCAACGCAATCAGACGCTTGGAATGGCGAACGGGTTTGTAAGCCACCCGTTCAATACTCCAGCCATAAGCGCTGGCAATCACAATTGATGTTAAAAAGGCAGCAGTAATCAGCAACCAGCCCAGATCAATTCCCATCATCATCAGAGCAGCAATCACAATAAAGGAGACATAGCTGCCAATCATATAAACTTCACCATGAGCAAAGTTAATCATCCCGATAATGCCGTAAACCATCGTATAGCCAATGGCAATCAATGCATAAGTGCTACCCAGGGTAACCCCGTTTAACATCTGCTGTAAAAAATAGAGAAATTGCTCTGACATACCTTGTACCTCTGGAATAACAGCCCCTGTCAAGCAGGAGCTGACGGCCATTCGGATGGCTTTACTTCACAGAAGTAGAAGAACCGTCCGCATGCCATTCAAAAATGCCGAACTCGAACCCTTTCAGGTCGCCAGCCTGATTCCAGCTCAGTGTTCCCATCACGGTATCGACCGGATTAGTTTTCAGATCTTTCACCAAATCAGCAGGTTCCATACTGCCGGTACGGCTCATTGCCGTTGTCAGAGATTGCAGGGCGGCATAGGTTGTCCAGACGAATGGGCCCGTTGGATCCTCTTTCTTAGTTTTGATTGCATCAACGATCGCTTTGTTTGCCGGAACTTGATCGTATCGTTTAGGCAATGTTACGAACATTCCTTCAGAAGCGGCACCGGCAATATTAGACAACGAAGAGTTACCGACACCTTCCGGTCCCATAAAACGGATATTCAAACCCGCTTGTTTAGCCTGGCGCAGAATTTGTCCCATTTCAGGGTAGTAACCGCCGAAATAGACAAAATCCACATTTTCTTTTTTCAGGCGGGCAACCAGCACTGAGAAATCTTTATCACCGGCAGTAACACCTTCAAACAATACCGTATTGACTCCCACCTTTTTCAGTGTATTGAGAACAGAACGAGCCAATCCTTCACCGTATTGCTGTTTATCGTGAACAATTGCCAGCCGTTGAGGCTTGATATTTTCAACAATATATTTCGCTGCCGTTGGGCCCTGATCAGAATCCAGCCCAGTGGTACGTAGAATCATTTGGTAGCCACGAGTTGTCAGATCAGCATTAGTTGCCGCGGGTGTAATCATAATCACACCTTCATCTTCATAGATATCAGATGCCGGTTGAGTCGATGAAGAGCACAAGTGGCCGATAACATAGCGAATGTTATCATTAATCACTTTATTAGCGACGGCCACAGCCTGTTTCGGGTCACACGCATCATCATATTCAACACCCACCAGCTTATTGCCATTAATACCACCGTTAGCATTAATATCCGCAATCGCCTGACGTGCACCAGTAAATTCCATATCACCATATTGAGCAACTGGGCCAGACATTGCCCCCACAATCGCCACTTTGATCTCTTGTGCCCACAGAGAGTGACTCATCATCATGACAATACAACCTGCTAATAGTCTCTTACCTACTATGATTTTCATTTTATTTATCCCCGTGTTGTTATTGGTCTAATTTATTGTGTTTGCCTTCAAGATCACCCATTATCTGACAGGAAATCATGACCTTTTGTGATTGATGGTTAGATAAAGTAATTTTTATTAATAAGACTTTATTTTTCATGTTATTAAAATAGTATTTCATGCTTAAAATCAAATTAACAAGGTAGCTAAAAGCATTAATTACAGAATAAAATACCGCCATAGTTGATTGGAATTTAGACGAAATACAGTGTGATATTCTGGTTAAATATTAGTAAAGCAATCTTTAACTCGGAAGATCGATCACATTAAAAACATTTTTTCCAGTAACGTATAAAAATAGTCACACAACATTCCGACTGTTTATTCATCTACAATTGATATGGAAAAACCATGAAGTTAACTATCGAACAACTGATTGTTTTATCAGCACAAGATATGATTGATTTGGGGAAAATCTGGCCTCGGCAAACGCCAGAACAATGGCAAATCCATCTAAAAAACGGCAATAAACTGTTCGCCGCCCGTTTCAATGACAGATTGTTGGCCGCAGTAAAAATCACTCTCAGCAATCAATCCGGCCTGCTTGAAGATTTATGTGTTCGTGAAATAACACATCGCCGGGGTGTGGGTTTATATCTGGTCAATGAAACCAAGGCCCGGCATCCTGCTGTTAAACAGTGGAAGCTAAGTCTCAAGGGTTTCCCTGATGCCAACGAACCAGCATTAAAAGGTTTTATGAATGCCTGTGGTTTTCGTTATGACACCACTTCAAGCTATTATTTGGGCTGACTCATCTTCCAGACGGCAGCCACATTGCGGGCTGTCACCCGCAAATTCTCACGCCCGCAAGCAAGAGCATCCGAAAGAGAACAAACGCCGGGCATAATTGAGAAAACAGCATCCAACCCATGCTCATGAACGACGTTATAGTCCTGACTCATACCGCCAACCAATGCAATGGTTGGAATAGCATACTTTTCGGCAATACGGGCAACGCCGATGGGTGTTTTACCGTAAATAGTCTGGCTATCTATCCGGCCTTCCCCAGTAATAACCAGATCAGCACCTTGTACTACTTTCTCCAGTTCCAGCGTGGAGATAACAATATCAATTCCCGGTTGTAATTTAGCTTTAAGACAACCCAGTAAAGACGCTCCCATACCACCGGCGGCTCCTGTACCAGGTACATCAATGACCTTCATTTTTGTCAGGAATTCAATTTTTTCACCGTAATGACGCAAGGCAGCATCCAATTCTTTCACCCTTTCTGGGGTCGCCCCTTTTTGTGGTCCGAAAACAGCAGATGCACCAAACTCACCACATAACGGGTTAGACACATCACAGGCGACGATAATTTCAGTCCGATTCAAACGAGCATCCAAACCAGAAAGATCGATTTTAGCAAGCCGATTTAGCGCCGCCCCGCCAGCCACCAACTCTTTTCCATCAGAATCAAGCAAACAAGCCCCCAACGCCTGCATCATACCGGCACCACCATCATTAGTCGCACTACCACCGATACCGAGGATTATCTTACTGACACCTTTATCCACAGCAGACAATATCAGCTCTCCGGTGCCATACGTCGTGGTTATCAGCGGATTACGCTTTTCCATCGGAACCAGATGTAAGCCAGAAGCCGCCGCCATTTCAATAACAGCGGTTTTTCCATCACCCAGCACGCCAAAAAAACTATCCACCGGCAGATTTAACGGACCGGTAACAGGCAAATGGATAACTTGCCCATCGGTGGCGGCTACCATTGATTCAACCGTACCTTCACCACCATCCGCCATCGGCAGTTTAATGTATTCAGCTTGTGGATAGATTTCACGAAATCCCTGTTCTATCGCTTCAGCAACCTGCAAGGCACCAAGGCTCTCTTTAAATGAATCAGGTGCAATAACAACTTTCATCGGATTAGTTTGGTTGTAAGACTCTGAAAGAAGGAGTAAAAAAGGCGATAAATCATTATCGCCCTTTTAACTTATTAATCGTGAATGCGTTAACGCAAAATCACTTTATTTATGCTTCAATTGCTACACGCAGTTTTTTCATGGCATTCTTTTCAAGCTGACGTACACGCTCCGCAGAAACACCATATTTATCAGCCAGCTCTTGCAGGGTAGATTTGTTATCATCATCCAACCAGCGGCAACGGATAATATCCTGACTGCGCTCGTCTAAGCCTTCTATCGCTACCGACAATTTATCAGCGGCATGGTTTTCCCAGTTATCCTCTTCAATGCCATCTGCAAAATCAGAAGCTTTATCCTGAAGATACAGAACTGGGGCAACCGGCAAGCCTTCCTGACTATCATCATCAGCAGACATATCAAACGCCATATCCTGTGCTGACATACGAGATTCCATCTCACGCACATCTTTACTGGTCACACCAAGTTCTTTGGCGACCATTTCCACTTCGTCCTGATTAAACCAACCTAAACGCTGTTTAGTTTTACGCAGATTAAAAAACAGCTTGCGCTGTGCTTTAGTTGTCGCGACTTTAACAATACGCCAATTACGCAGTACATATTCGTGGATTTCAGCTTTAATCCAGTGAACAGCAAAAGAAACCAGACGCACCCCCACTTCCGGGTTAAAACGACGTACTGCTTTCATCAAGCCAATGTTCCCTTCCTGAATTAAATCCGCCTGGGGCAGGCCATAACCAGCATAACTGCGAGCGACATGAACAACGAAGCGCAGATGAGACAGAATCAGCTTCTTAGCTGCATCCAGATCTCCCTGGTAATGCAGCCTTTCAGCCAGTTCCTTCTCTTCCTCTGCTGTCAGCATCGGGTAGGTATTAGAGGCACGGATATAGCCCTCTAGACTTCCTTGAGGAACTAACGCTAAGGTTTGCATTTCTTTGGCCATTCAAATCCTCTCAAATAAGGTTCAAATCGTTAGTACAGATTACATCAGTATTTATAAACCAATGCTCAACATACAGCGGTACAGTCTATCACCAGAATGTGCATATTCAAGTTACAGATGCGTAGGGTTGTAATAATTTCAGGACAGATAAAATCCACCGTGGAATCACGAAACAAAAAATAGCAGATTGTTTTATATTTATGCAAGTAACTTTATTTGTACCAGCCATAACAAGCATTAAGTCAATTATTCTGGCGTAAAGTGGCGCAAATGCTGGGTTGTCGCCAACCAAGCAGCTACCCAACCAATCATCGCGGAGAGCAAAACTAGCAGCAGGGATTCATCCCATGAAAGCCCATGTAAATTAAACGTGGTACCAAACACACTGGCAACCTGTGTGACAACATCAGAGAGCTTCCATACCAACAGAGCCGAGAGTATCAATGATAACATCGCACCAAGCCCCCCTAACAAAGCGCCGCCATTGAGGAATGGACGCAAAATAAAACCATCAGTCGCGCCAATCAGCTTCATCACGTTAATCGTATCACGATGGCTGAAAATACTGAGGCGCACACTATTACCGATGACCAAAAACAGCGCAACGATCATCAGAATACCGATCACTGTCGCAATCTGACCGATAAGACCGGTCAGCGCCGCCAAACGGGCAAACCAGCTATCATCCATCCGAACTTCTTCAATACCTTTGACCTGAGAAACCCTGTCACGCAATGTAGTCAAAGTCTGTGAGCTCTGAAAATCAATTTTCGGCGTAATGATAGCGACTGCGGGTAGGGGATTCTCTTCCAGCATATCCAGCGCACCGCCAAAACCAGACCAAGTGCGGAACTCTGTCATCGCTTCCTGACGCGAGAGATAGTTAACATTATCCACACCATCAAGTGCTTTCAGTTCGCTTATTAATTTTTGAGCGCTATTATCATCCAGTGATTTATCGAGATACACCGTCAATTGAGGGGTGGGATACCATTTTTCCGCAGCCTGGCTGACATTCTTCCACACAATGTAACAAACGCTTGGTAATGTCAGAGATATCGCAATAACCATAATCGTCAGCAGAGTTGCCAGTGGCTGACGCAACATATCTGTCAGCGCATTCATCCAGGCATAGCGCCACTGCTCACGCCATCCTCCTTGTAAAACTTTACTTTTCGATCTTGTTACTTTCCCCGCTGCCTTACGCACATTTTTAACCATGATGTTCTCCCACCATACGGCCCTGGCCCAGAGTCAGAATACGATATTTCCGTCGTTCAATCAGTGCCATATCATGGGTCGCCATCAGCACCGTCACCCCTACCCGGTTAAACTCTTCAAACAGCCGTAAAATGCCCTCTGACAATTCACCATCAAGATTACCGGTCGGTTCATCCGCCAACAAAACAGTTGGCTTATTCACAACCGCACGAGCAATGCCAACACGTTGTTGTTCACCACCCGAAAGCTGAATTGGAAAATTTCTCGCTTTGTCCAGCAGACCAACCTTATCCAGAGCAGCGGAAGTCCGACGACGGATATCCTCAAAACTTGCACCTGAAATAACCAGCGGCATTGCCACGTTATCGTATACCGTCCGATCCAGCAGCAGATGATGATCTTGGAAAATCATACCAATCTGACGACGTAGAAAAGGTACCTCACGGCTTTTTAACCGACTGATATCATGACCGGCAAACCAAATATGCCCAGCGCTAGGTCGCTCAATGCCACAGATGAGTTTCAGCAAGGTACTTTTACCTGCCCCTGAGTGACCAATTAGAAATGCCATTTCCGCAGGGCACAAATGAAAATTCACCCCTTGCAGGGCTTGCCGTCCCCCCAGATAAGCTTTACTGACCTGTTCAAAGCGAATCATGGTAATTAATCCTCTCGGGCAAAAAGTGCCTCTATAAAATCATCTGCCTTAAATGGTCTCAGATCTTCAATGCCTTCACCGACACCAATATAACGGATAGGAATTTCAAACTGATCAGCAATGGCAAAAATCACCCCACCTTTGGCAGTCCCATCCAGTTTTGTCAGTGAGATACCTGTCAGCCCAACAGCTTCATGGAACAATTTAGCCTGACTTATCGCATTCTGGCCGGTGCTGGCATCCAATGTCAGCATAATTTCATGTGGCGCATCTTCGTCCAGTTTTTTCATCACCCGGACAATTTTCTTCAACTCTTCCATTAGGTGAGATTTATTTTGCAAACGACCTGCGGTATCTGCAATCAGTACATCTACACCTTTCGCTTTAGCTGATTGAATAGCATCGAAAATCACGGAAGCGGGATCAGCACCAGTATGCTGCGCCACCACCGAAATATGGTTGCGATCCCCCCACACTTGTAACTGTTCAACCGCGGCGGCACGGAAAGTATCCCCGGCCGCCAACATGACAGATTTACCTTGCGCCTGGAACTGACGTGCCAATTTACCAATTGTTGTCGTTTTACCAACACCATTAACACCAACCATTAGAATGACATACGGTGTTTTTCCTTCGATATCCAGCGGTTTATCAACTTTAACCAGAATGCCAGACATCTCTTCTTTCAATTTGGCATACAACGCTTCTACATCTTTTAGCTCTTTACGGCTGGCATGCTCTGTCAAACTGCTAATGATTTTACGGGTAGTCTCGACACCAACATCCGCAATCAATAACTGCTCTTCCAATTCATCAAACAGATCATCATCGATCTTTTTGCCACTGAATAGGCTGAGAAAACCGGAACCCAGATTCTGACGGGTTTTAACCAGACTGCGTTTCAAACGAGAGAAAAAACCCTCTTTAGTCGGGCGCTCTTGCTCTTTTAATATAACTGGCTTTGGCTGTTCAGTTTGTACCTGTTGTGCAGCTAATCTTGCGGCTTCTTCTGCAAGACGTTGTTGTTCTGCCTGCTCCGCGGCTAATCTTGCAGACTCTTCGGCAAGACGCTGTTGCTCTGCCTGCTCCGCTGCCAATTTTGCTGCATCTTCAACAAGACGTTGTTGCTCTGCCTGCTCCGCGGCTAATCTTGCAGACTCTTCGGCAAGACGCTGTTGCTCTGCCTGCTCCGCGGCTAATCTTGCAGACTCTTCGGCAAGACGCTGTTGCTCTGCCTGCTCCGCAGCTAATCTTGCAGATTCTTCGACAAGACGTTGTTGTTCCGCCTGCTCCGCAGCTAATCTTGCAGATTCTTCGACAAGACGTTGTTGTTCCGCCTGCTCCGCAGCTAATCTTGCAGATTCTTCAACAAGACGTTGCTGTTCCGCCTGCTCCGCCGCCAATTGTTCTTCTTTTTGCTGCTCTTCCTGACGGCCACGCCCAAACCAGGAGAAAAAGCCTCTTTTTTTCTCTTTTGCCATTAGCTACTACACTCCTCAAGGTTAAATCATGGCGTTATAACAGGGAATAATAACGAAATTAGAAGCAGTCTAACATTTTCGTAATAGCTCAACACATATCAATCACGAATTTCGTGGTAAATTAATGCCTGTAAGTCTTAACAACTGTTACGCAAATTATGGCAAAGAAACCACAACGGCAATCGATGGGACAAATCCGCATTATTGGTGGAAAATGGCGAGGCCGGAAATTACCTGTACCAAATAGTCCCGGATTACGTCCAACGACAGATCGCGTCAGAGAAACGCTATTTAACTGGCTAGCTCCGGTTATTCAGGAAGCACACTGCCTGGATTGCTATGCAGGAAGCGGAGCGCTTGGATTAGAAGCACTTTCTCGTTATGCGGCACAGGTTACCCTGATTGAATATGAACGTAATATAGCCAAACAGCTTTCCGCGAATTTGGATCTGCTCAGTGCCCAAAATGCCGAGGTCATTAACGACAGTGCATTAACCTATTTATCTCAACCAGGAAAACCCTACAATGTCGTTTTCCTTGATCCTCCTTTTCGTAAAGGCATGCTTAACGAAACCATAAAATTGTTGGAAGAACAAAATTGGCTGGCAGATGAAAGCTGGATTTATGTTGAGGCTGAATCTGAATCAACGGCTATTGATGTCCCTGTTAACTGGCAACTTCATCGTGAAAAAGTAGCCGGACAAGTCGCATACCGGCTCTATATCCGTTATTTACCTGCATAACGATTACTTTGGAGTACACACTGATGTTTATTCAATTGGGCAAACTGTTAATGATCTGCGTTTGGGGATTTCTGATCTTTAACTTGATCCATCCATTTCCAAAACCCTTGAAGTATTTTATGGATGTCGCCATGATTTTCATGGTGGTCATGCATGCATTTCAAATGCTGCTTATGAAAGCCAGTCAGCCAAAAGACCAAAAACTCTCTGGCCTGATGCAAACCAAGATCTTCTTTTTTGGTGTCTTTGAGCTACTGTCAACGCAGAAAAAGCAACTGGAAGAGAAAAGTCATCGCCTTAAATAGTGGACACGGCCCCAACCCCCGGAAAATATATACAATTATGTGAATATGTGAGGAATGATTCATTTCATTCCCCCTTCCGGTTATGCATTAAAAAGCTGTCACTATCTGTCTCAGCACAGCTTAGTGCCTGCTTTCTTTGCTGAACAAATAAATTATTTCCTAATTCACTGCCTATTTCCGCACAGATACTTAAACCAATCTCTATTATTTAAGTCTATATTTTGCTAGTAAAAAAGTAGATCCCTTACCCATCACTTATTTTAAGGAACAAATATGAGCTGGCCATTTATTGCGGTGTTTTTTTCTGGTTGGTTGTATGTTGACGCAGCTTACCGTGGTCCAAACTGGCAAAGATGGCTATTCAGGCCAGTCACTCTGCTATTGTTGTTATTGTGGGCATGGCAAGCGCCTGAACTGCATATTTCAGGCTATTTAATCTGTCTTGGGTTATTTACTGCCTTAATATCAGATGCTCTGCGCATGCTCCCCAGTAAGTATTCACTACTCTCTATAAGCACATTATTCCTCTGTTATCTGCTCTACACGATAAGCTTTGTATTACAGATGAATTTCAGTTTCTTCTTCCCATTGCCATTAATTCTACTGGTTCTGGGCTCCATTATTCTGCTGGTTATTTGGAATAAACTGGAGGAAATGCGCTGGCTGGTCGTTGCCTCAGTCATCATGCCCCTGATCATGGTGTGGATGGCAGGTGAACAATACTTCGCTCTCAATACAGCATACAGTTTCTCCCTATTGGCAGGCAGTACCTTGTTGCTACTGTCACAGAGTTTCTGGCTGATCAACCATTACCGTTTCCAGTTCAAATCTTCTAAGGCGGTTGTAGCAACCTGTTATTTTATCGGCCATTTTCTGATTATTCGTTCTATTTATCTTTAATAAAAAGATTAAGTTGAAAATGGATATCAACATTCAGCCACACAATTTACCAACTTATTTTCTCTTTTTTATTTGACTCTGGAGTGGGCTCCAAAGTGTAGAGTTTGATCATATCTTTGAGTAAACTTTATCCAGGGGGAGCCCATGTACTCAAATTCAAACAAAAATAGTGCTCATCAGCATAACCACCAGCATGGAAGCTGCTGCGCTACTACCACTTGTCCAGATCAGGCTAAACAGGTTAGTGAGCATTTACATCATCATGAACATGATGATACCTGCTCACATGAACATAACCCTTCCCATGATACACAAGAAACACAAGCGCCTGAGCTTTTGGCAAGTCAACGTTTCAGTTGGGTTGTTAATGGCATGGATTGTCCAAGTTGTGCCCGCAAAATTGAAACCGCGGTCAGCAAAATTCCAGAGGTGAAACAAGCCAAGGTTCTATTTGCTACTGAAAAACTGGTCGTGGATGCCGATATAGATATACGTTCGGCAGTTATCCAAGCCGTTAATCAGGCTGGATTTGACTTACACAACCCAGATTCAAATCAGAAAGCGCCCAAAAGCAGCCGTTGGAAAGAATTTGCACCGATCATCACTCTTTCACTGATGATGCTGATAAGTTGGGGAATCTCCAGCATCAACCCCTCATTTGGCCGTATTGCCTTTATTATCACCACCGTGATTGGATTGGTGCCTATTGTCACCAAAGCCTGGAAACTCATACGATCAGGCACGCCATTCGCCATTGAAACCTTGATGAGTGTTGCCGCAATCGGTGCGCTATTTATTGATGCCACCGCCGAAGCGGCAATGGTACTGCTGCTGTTTATGCTTGGTGAAATGCTAGAATCCTACGCCGCCGGCCGTGCACGTCGAGGGGTGAGTGCATTGATGGCATTGGTCCCGGAAGAAGCACTGCTGGTAAGAAATGGTGAGAAAAAAACTGTCCCGGTCGCAAATCTACGCCCCGGAGATATTATTGAGGTTGCACCAGGCGGACGTTTACCCACTGATGCTGAATTACTCAGTTCATTCGCCAGCTTTGATGAAAGTGCGCTGACAGGCGAATCTATTCCGGTTGAACACATGCAGGGAGAAAAAGTCCCGGCAGGTTGTCTGTCCGTGGATCGTTCAGTCCAAATGAAAGTGCTGTCTGAACAGGGCAACAATGCCATTGACCGCATTTTGCAACTGATTGAAGAAGCCGAAGAACGCCGCGCACCGATTGAGCGCTTTATTGACCGTTTCAGCCGAATTTACACTCCGCTGATTATGCTGTTCTCTGCGTTGGTTATCATTATTCCACCCATTGTATTCAGCCAACCTTGGGAAACATGGATCTACCGTGGTCTTACTTTGCTACTGATCGGTTGCCCTTGTGCTCTAGTGATTTCCACACCCGCCGCAATTACCTCTGCCCTTGCAGCAGCAACCCGCCGAGGGGCCTTGATTAAAGGGGGTGCGGCGCTGGAGCAATTGGGGCTAATTACCACAATCGCTTTTGATAAAACCGGTACGCTGACCGCCGGTAAACCACAAGTCACAGATATACAACCAGCAGAAAATATCAGCGAATCTCAATTATTAACTTTAGCTTCCGCAGTAGAAAGCGGCTCCCACCACCCACTGGCTAAAGCCATTTTGCAATACGCAGAAAGTAAAAACGTTAATATTACCGAAGCTGAACAGCGTAAAGCATTAGCGGGGGTAGGTGTTGAAGGTCAGTTAGACGGTAAACGTATTCTCGTCAGTGCGCCCGGAAAACTGCCAGAAAACACGTTATCTGATCGTTGGAAACAAAGAATTGTTCAGTTAGAAGATTGCGGTAAAACTGTTGTTGCCGTGATGCATGATGAACAATTTGCCGGCCTTATCGCAATGCAAGATACGTTACGTCAAGATGCAATTGATGCTATCCGTTTACTGAAAGATCAAGGCATTAAATCAGTGATGTTGACGGGAGATAACCCACGTGCAGCAACTGCAATTGCAGGTCAGTTAGGAATAGATTTCCGCGCCGAATTAATGCCGGAAGATAAAGTCAAAGCTGTTATGAAGCTGAATAAAGATCATAACACAATGATGGTCGGTGACGGCATCAACGACGCACCCGCAATGAAAGCTTCCAGTATCGGTGTAGCAATGGGAAGTGGAACCGATGTCGCGCTGGAAACCGCAGACGCAGCATTAACTCATAACCGCCTGACAGGTTTATCGGAAATCATCACCCTTTCCCGCGCAACGCACAATAATATCCGCCAAAATATTGCGATTGCCCTGGGGCTAAAAGGGATCTTCCTCGTCACCAGCCTATTGGGTATCACAGGCTTGTGGATGGCAGTATTGGCGGATTCTGGTGCAACCGCTCTTGTGACAGCAAACGCGGTAAGGTTATTGAGGATTAAACTGAAATAATGAAAATCGTCTAGCTATTTAAGGATATGAGTCTTATTTCCGGCTCATATCCTGTGCTATAGCCAGATAAGTTCAGTGGTGAAAACTCATTGGCATTCAAAGGCACGGTAGAAAAACAAAAACGTTCATTTCTCAACTCGGCGGTTATATTCAGAATTGATTCTCTTTTTTTCTAACCAGATAGCGATAAGGCATTTGTTCCGTTTCTTGAGCAACTAACTGGTGCTCCATAAAACGGCAAAAACTGGGAATATCACGCGTAGTTGCCGGATCATCAGCAAGAATTAATAACATCTGTCCTGCTTCCATATGACGCACGGTTTTCCGCACCATCATTACTGGTTCAGGACAGCGAAGCCCTTGTGTATCAAGGGTCTTGTCTGGATTAGTAAACACATCGGGCATAACTTATCTCTACAATTTCAGGCAAACTATAAAACTGGATTATATTATAAAAAAACCAGCAAAAATTAACTTTACATACGGCATTTTGAATTCGTGTACAACCGACGTATCATGTGAGGCGCCGTCCGTTAAAACGGCGGATCTTTCATTGGGTTCCCTCACCCCATTATCCAAAAAGGTACAATATGTTTTCATCAGCTACGATTATACAACAGCGAACTACTGCTTTAATTTGGCTTTCGTTATTTCATATTCTGATTATTATTTCCAGTAATTATCTGGTGCAACTACCTGTCTCTATTTTCGGTTTTCATACCACTTGGGGAGCCTTTACTTTCCCATTTATTTTTCTTGCAACCGATTTGACGGTTCGTATCTACGGCGCACCACTGGCAAGGCGAATCATCACTACCGTAATGATCCCCGCTTTGCTGATCTCTTATATTATTTCTGCTCTATTTTTCCAAGGAAAGTGGCAAGAGTTTACTGCGCTGTCTGAATTCAATCTCTTTGTTGCCCGTATTGCCTGCGCCAGCTTTATGGCTTATTTCCTTGGGCAGATACTGGATGTATACGTCTTCAATCGTCTGCGCCGGAGACGTAATTGGTGGGTCGCTCCCGCAGCGGCTATGTTTTTCGGCAATTTACTTGATACCATTGCCTTTTTCTCTATCGCTTTCTATCACAGTACCGATGCTTTCATGGCGGCTAACTGGATCGAGATTGGGCTAGTAGATTATTGCTTTAAATTATTAATCTGCTTACTCTTTTTTCTACCCGCTTACGGCATTTTGTTGAACCTGATTCTCAAGTATTTCTTTGCCTATAAAACTAACAACACCCACATTCAAGTTCGCTGATCTTTATACGCCCAGCAAATACCTGTCCAACCCACTAGCTTCCCCAAACGCAGCCAGGCCCAATGGAGAAAAAGGGCCTGTTCCAGTACAGAGATCCGGGCATAGATCAAAAAAACACACATTTCCCACGACAAAATGGGCATAACAACTTTATTTATCCATAACCAACCATTAATTTTTATAGGTGGTGTTAGTCTGTTAAGTAATTTAAGTACTTTTTTCATCCGAAGACAGTTTACTGGTCTGTCACATTTTGCTCCCTGTTTGTTAAGAAAATTTATACAGCAAGCAGATATTGATTTTCCACAAAAGGAGTAGTTTTATGCTGAAAATTATTCAATCCCCATCCAAATATATTCAAGGACCTGATGCCCTGCTCCATATTGGTAAATACACAAAAACCATCGCCGATCACGTTTTGGTTATCATCGGTAATTCCGCGATGAAATTGGTGGGAGATACCGTTCATAACAGTCTGGAACAGTATGAAATCACCCGTCATTTTGAACTGTTTGGCGGCGAATGTAGTCGGGATGAGATTAAACGCCTGTCTGACATTCTTAAAAAACATGAATGCCAAGCCGTTATTGGTATCGGTGGCGGCAAAGTACAAGATACCGCAAAAGCGGTCGCTTACGAATCCAGATTACCTGTTCTGATTGCCCCCACTATCGCTTCCACTAATGCCCCAACCAGTGCTCTCTCTGTTATTTACAGCGATGATGGCAAATATGAAGACTATCTGTTTCTCCCAACAAACCCAGATATTGTCCTAATCGATACCAACATTATCGCTAAAGCCCCAACCCGTTTTCTCATTGCCGGAATTGGCGACGCACTGGCAACTTACTTCGAAGCCCGCATTTGTGGCTCCGGCCATAAACCTCGAATGACAGATGGAGGGATATCCCGTACCGCAATAGCCCTCTCTCATCTCTGTTACGAAACTTTGTTGGAAGAAGGCTATAAAGCAAAACTGGCTGTTGAAGCCGACGTCAGTACACCTGCGGTGGAAAATGTCATCGAAGCTATTACTTACTTAAGCGGCCTAGGCTTTGAAAATACGGGTGTAGCCGCCGCTCATTCAGTACACAATGGCTTTACTGTATTGGAAGAATGCCACCACATGTACCACGGCGAAAAAGTCGCCTTCGGGATATTAGTTCAACTAATACTGGAAAATAGCCCAAATGAAGAATTAGATACTTTACTTGATTTCTGTGTACAGATGGGACTACCGGTTACTCTGGATCAACTTGGCGTGAAAGATGGTGAAAAACTGAAAGAAAAAGTGATGGCAGTAGCGAAAGCGAGTTGTGCCGAGGACGAAACCATTCACAACATGCCTTTTGAAGTGACACCGGAAAAAGTGTACTCCGCTATTATGGCTGCTGACCGGATGGGACGCGACTGGCTGTATTAAATTTGACAAGAGCGGGCAAATTGTCCGCTTTTACTTTTTATTCAAACAACTAAAGTTCGGAAATGAAAAAGGATAATCTTGGCTAATACAATGCATATCCACTGAAAAGCAAATCATTTCTGTTAATACTGCTTGTAGTGAAGTAAAAATCAATCAACTGAGTTGTTGAGCAACGAGAAAACGCACTGTTCAAAATCAGTGCGTTAGGAAACAAATTTATCGAGTCTATTCAGGCCAAAAATTTTCATCCATTATTTGCTCAAACGTCCAAGGACAAGTTTCAGGAAATACACTACGCCTAATATTAGTTTCCCTCTCTGCTGCAATAATGGCATCCCCATAAGCATCAGAGGAAATTTCGCTAAGCTCTGACTTTAAGCTGGGATTTTTTTTAAGACGACGGGATATTTTTCTTCTCTGTTCTTCAATCGTAAGCTTCCAGCTCCGACCTTGCCGTTCAGATTGGAATTGCCATTTTAGGAGGTGAAGAAACAGTACCTCAAGACGAGATTCCAGCTCGTTTCTTTGGCTATTTCCCATACTCTCTATTTCCTCCGAAAGGTTTTCCCTGTCCAATTGATTCAGATTACCGGAACGAAGCAAACCTGCCTGCTCCTGCGTCCAACCATAAAAATCGCTGTCATAACGTGTCGTCATGGGTCCTCCACTTGGTATATCAGCTATACAACTGTATAAATTATGAGTCTGGCAGATTATTGGCATACCGTCAAAACAGTATATTTATCATCAAAATCGATTAGCAACCCATTCACCATAAATTGGAAAAATCCCTTCGTTTAGAAGGATACATACAGAGTAATAAATAGAAGATGCATAAAAACTGTGGTTTTTGTTTGATAAAGAACAAAAACGAACCAAAAACGCTCACCAACAATTAAATAAAGCTCGTTATTGTGACAATGGTCACAATTTCATTGGTAAATCACATTTTAAAAAGCTAACAAATCACTCAGAATTACCGCCAGGGCAAAACAACTTTAACAACTGAGTGTTGTTTCACAGATAGGTTGAGTGATTTCGACTATCATAATTTTCGTTATGGAAAATAACCACTTACAAAACCTTTCATTTTCCCATCCGGTGTCACCAGTCAACCGGCAAGCTGTTTATATAACCAAAAATGCCATCGGAGGCAAAATATGTTAAGTATTTTCAAGCCGGCACCTCATAGGTCCCGACTGTCAACAGAACAGATAGATCCAGTCTATCGTCGCTTACGCTGGCAAATTTTTATAGGGATCTTCTTTGGTTATGCAGCTTACTATCTGGTAAGGAAAAACTTCACACTTGCAATGCCTTATCTGGTTGAGCAAGGTTTTTCCAAAGGTGAGCTCGGTTTCGCACTATCAGGGATCTCTATCGCATACGGCTTCTCCAAATTCATCATGGGCTCCGTATCCGACCGTTCTAACCCACGAGTCTTCTTACCAGCGGGTCTGATCCTCGCGGCTCTTGTTATGCTGTTTATGGGTTTCGTACCCTGGGCAACTTCCAGTATCACTATCATGTTCGTACTGCTGTTCTTATGTGGTTGGTTCCAGGGTATGGGTTGGCCTCCTTGTGGTCGTACTATGGTGCACTGGTGGTCACAGAAAGAACGTGGCGGTATCGTTTCTATCTGGAACTGCTCACATAATGTTGGTGGTGGCTTACCACCATTGCTATTCCTGTTAGGCATGGCGTGGTTCAATGATTGGAAAGCCGCGCTTTACATGCCGGCTTTCGCCGCCATTCTCCTTGCATTGATTGTGTTTGCCTTAATACGTGACACACCACAATCCTGTGGCTTGCCACCAATAGAAGAGTATAAAAACGACTATCCTTCTGATTATACAGAGAAAAATGAAAAAGAGTTAACAGCTAAACAGATTTTCATGCAGTATGTATTACCGAACAAGCTACTGTGGATGGTTGCTATGGCTAACGTATTTGTTTATCTGCTGCGTTACGGTATTCTCGACTGGTCACCAACCTATCTGCGTGAAGCCAAGCATTTCGCACTAGATAAATCTTCATGGGCTTATTTCCTGTACGAATATGCCGGTATTCCAGGCACGCTACTCTGTGGTTGGATGTCAGACAAAGTATTTAGAGGTAACCGTGGTGCAACCGGTGTGTTCTTTATGACGCTGGTGACTATCGCAACTATCGTATTCTGGTTGAACCCAGCAGGTAACCCTACTGTAGATATGGCTTGCATGTTGATTATTGGCTTCCTTATCTACGGCCCAGTGATGCTAACTGGTCTACATGCCCTTGAGCTGGCGCCAAAGAAAGCCGCTGGTACAGCCGCTGGCTTCACTGGCTTATTTGGTTACTTAGGTGGCTCTGTTGCTGCAAGTGCCATCATCGGCTACACCGTTGAATTTTTCGGTTGGGATAGCGGCTTTATGGTGATGATTGGTGGTAGTATTTTGTCCGTTATTCTATTGCTAATCGTTACGATTACCGAAAAAAAACATAAACAAGAAATCGCCCAACAACATGGCTAACCTCTGTCATTAAACTGTGACATATCACTGATAATATTAATTAAGCCACAGCATTATATATGCTGCGGCTTTTTTCAGTATCTAAGTTAAGAGATTATGTCAGTCAGTGTTATTAACACAGCCAAACACACAGTTTAATGAGATAAATTTTATCTCATCGCTAAAACGGAGAAACACACATGCAAGCTCCAATCAAGACAATGATAATGGGTATTATTTTAACTTCATCGATGTCAGGCATCACTCAAGCGGCAGATAAGATTGTTATCGCCCATCGAGGCGCGAGTGGATATCTGCCTGAACATACTCTACCGGCTAAAGCCATGGCTTATGCCGAAGGTGCTGACTATCTGGAACAAGATCTGGTCATGACTAAAGATGATGAACTGATAGTCTTACATGACCATTACCTTGATCGTGTCACTGACGTTGCCAATAAATTCCCTGGCCGTGCTCGTCAAGATGGACGCTACTATGCTATCGACTTTACCTTATCCGAAATCAAGTCATTAAAATTCACGGAAGGCTTCGATATTAAAAATAATCAGCAGGTACAGAACTACGTCAATCGTTTCCCGATATGGAAATCTGATTTCCGAATCCACACTTTTCAGGAAGAAATTGAATTTGTTCAGGGATTGAACAAATCTACCGGCAAAAATATCGGTATTTACCCTGAAATCAAAGCACCGTGGTTCCACCAGAAGGAAGGAAAAGATATTTCTACTAAAGTGCTAACCGTGCTGAAAGCGTATGGTTACACCAAGAAAAGCGACAAAGTTTACCTGCAATGTTTTGATACCAACGAACTCAAACGCATCAAAAACGAACTGGAACCCAAGCTAGGCATGGATCTGAAACTGGTTCAACTTATCGCTTACACCGACTGGAATGAAACTTATGAAAAACAATCAGACGGTAAATGGACAAATTACAGCTATGACTGGATGTTCAAGCCAGGTGCTATGAGAGAAGTAGCACAATACGCTGATGGCATCGGCCCTGATTACCATATGATCGTGGCGGAGTATTCCACACCAACCAATATTAAGTTAACTAGTCTGGTAAAAGAAGCTCACACCAATAATCTGGAAGTCCATCCATATTCGATTCGAGTTGATCAACTGCCTAAATACGTCACCAGCGGCGATCAACTTTTCGATATTATTTATAACCAAGCGGATGTAGACGGTGTATTCACCGATTTCCCTGACTTAGGCGTGAAATTCCTACAAAAACAGCATCAACATAAATAAGATGCAAACAGGGCGACTTTTAATCTAGTGCCCTGTTCCTGTTGCTTAACAATTACGCCTTACTTATCGAAAAGGCCATAACATCACTGAGCTTTTCAGCCCCCAAAGCCAACATCACCAAACGATCGACACCAAGCGCCACACCTGCACACTCCGGCATCCCTTGTTTCAGGGCGCCAACCAAATTTTCATCAATCGGTCGAACAGGTAAAACTAACTCTGCGCGTTTACGGTTATCCTGTTCAAAACGCTGACGCTGCTCATGACTATCAGTTAGCTCACGGAAGCCATTTGCCAATTCAACGCCTTTAAAATAGACTTCAAAACGCTCTGCCACCCGATGATCTTCTTTACTGATTTCCGCCAGAGAAGCCTGAGAAGCCGGAAAATGATAGATAAAAGTTGGCTTTTCAGTACCGATATGCGGTTCAACACCAACAGCAAACAAAAGTTGCAATAAAGTATCTCGATCTTCTTCTACATCAGCAATATTACTCAGATCCAATTTGGCGGCGACTTCACGCAACTTTTCTTTCTCTGCTGATAGCGGGTCAATATCCAAATAACGCAGGAAAGCCTGTTGATAAGAGAGTGATTCTGCATTTTCACAGTCAAGGATCTGTTGAAGTAAGTCATCAACTTCATTCATCAGACGATACATATCGTAGTGAGGCCGATACCATTCCAGCATGGTAAATTCAGGATTATGATAACGCCCCGCCTCTTCATTACGGAAGCAGCGACCGAGCTGATAAATAGGGCCGCTTCCTGCCGCCAGCAGGCGCTTCATGTGATATTCCGGGCTTGTCATCAGATAAAGAGTCATACCATCCGCAGCACCTGGACCAACAAACTCCGTCTGAAAAGGAAACAATTGAATATCAGTCACTGTAAACTGACCCATCGCAGGCGTTTCAACTTCCAATACCCCACGATCTGCGAAAAAGCGCCGTATTTCTGCTAAAATAGTCGCTCGTTTCAACAAGTTGGCGATAGGTGCGCTTGGCTGCCAGTTTGCTGTTTCGCTCATGTAAATGACTCCAAAATAAAACCAAACGTGCAGTCTACCTGCATCACACATATCAGACAAATTATTACCGTCAGATAAACAATAAAATAGTGATCGATTTTGCCTGACACAACAAAGCCAATACCAAACAAAACCACTATTTACTCTAACAGAGTTATCAATTTAAAGTGGCAAAATCCGTCCATATTGGTTTTATCAGGTTTAATATAATTAATACCTTTTATGCTAAGCCTAGTCAGATATTTTCCATTATCTGCCTTTAGCGCTATTACATTATCGTCAACATCTTCTACAGTAAACGTAGAAGAAGCATCAATATTCAATTTTGCAGCTTCAATATAATTACCACCAGGCCGTTCAACTCGACTCAAATAGAGCCCATTGTCTGCCCGAAGTGCCATCGTATAAGCATTAAATAGCGTCACTACATACCGTGAAGAAGTACCAAGTGTATATCTTCCAGCCTGGATGTAATTAACCTTTCCTTGACTGAATCGACTCAAATAAAGTCCATTATCTGCCATCAATGCGATAGTGTGCTCTGATAATGCCATCATACCCTCCGTTTAAATATAATTAATTACTTAGAGAATACCATCTAAACCTCATATCAACTTTCTATGATCATAGAAATAAAACTCCCTTATTGAATATATACCCTTCATCTTTCAAGCTGCTGCTTTGTTGGCTGCTTTCACTCACCCCAGTCACATCGTTATCTATGCTCCTGGGGATTCGTTCACTTGCCGCCGCGATACATCTTGAAATCCATAAGGTATATAATTATTAAACAACCAGAAGCAATTGTCATATTTAAATTAAAAGTAAGATATTATCAGAAAATTGAAAAATAATTTAAAACGATAATTATAATATTACCAATACATTAATAATCAAATCATTATGAAATATAATTAATATCTTATCCGGTGTATTAAGTGACTAACTCTATTGTTTTATTATTAAAATAATAGTGGTCAGTTTTACTTGACCACCACAATACTCTATACCCTTCATCTTTCAAGCTGCTGCTTTGTTGGCTGCTTTCACTCACCCCAGTCACATAGTTATCTATGCTCCTGGGGATTCGTTCACTTGCCGCCTCGCTGCAACTCGAAATCTATTAGGTATATAAACAAAAATCATCCATTATCCAATTACAATTTTATAACTTTAAACTGGCAATACAAATCTAAATCGTACTTATCCGGTCTAATATAGTTAAAAATACCACCTGCATTGATCCGACTCAGATATTTACCATTATCTGCACACAAAGCTATTACATTATCGTCGATATATTCTAAAGTAAAATTAGAATAAATATCAACATCTGATTTTGTCGCCGCAATATAATCGCCACCCGCCAGAGAGACCCGACTTAAATAAAGGCCATTGCTTGCACGAAGTGCTATTTTATTGTAACTCAATTGTGTTGCGGAATATTTTGTATAAATATCAATAATAGATTTATTAGCTTCAATAAAATCAAGCCCTCCTCCTCGATCAATTCGGCTTAAATAGCATCCATTATCTGCCTGTAATGCAATAGGACTACTTGATAATCCCATAATATTCTCCTATTTAAATATATTATTTATAGCGCATTAATTTAAACACCTCATTTTACTATTCCTGTAAACATAAAATCTTTTCAATGAATATATACAACTAATACGATTATTAAATACCAAAATATATTTTAGTATTTATTTTGAACAATATAACCATTTAAGACTTAATTATAACATTCATTAAACATAAATAACTTTCACATTTAAATTATAAAACCATAAACTATAAATAAAAATTCATTTGAAATTATTAATTGCAATATTATAAAAATAAAATCCCCAAATCCTATTGCATTTAAGTAATTTCTGACATCAGCAAAAAACAACAGAAAAATCAAATTCACATTGTATAGCCTTGATGCTCAGTTCCATTATGAGCTCTCCTATTCTCCTTAGATAATAACGCTATCGATCAATGCCTAATAAAGTAACTAATTCTTGACTCAGATCAAGTTTTAGTGAGCAAATCCAACAAAATACCCTTTCATATCAAATTTCCTTTATTTGCAATTCGTTATACTTAATTTCATACAGAAAGTAATAAATAGTTACCCATTAACCACCGAATTTTACCTACAGAATTTTGCTATATAAGAAACAATAACAACAACATGGTAGGAAAGTTACGACGATTTTGCTGACTAATTAATTTCACTTAAACAATGGAGAAGCACAGTGCAAATCTTTAATGCCGATCTCGCTATTATCGGAGCCGGAGGCGCTGGTCTACGTGCCGCAATTACCGCCGCTGAAGCTAATCCTCAAATGAAGATTGCTCTGATCTCAAAAGTTTACCCAATGCGTAGTCACACAGTGGCAGCAGAAGGTGGATCAGCAGCCGTCACCCAAGCTCACGACTCCTATGACTTCCATTTCAACGACACAGTATCCGGTGGTGACTGGTTATGCGAGCAAGATGTTGTTGAATATTTCGTCGAACATTGCCCGACAGAAATGATCCAACTAGAACAGTGGGGCTGTCCGTGGAGCCGTAAAGAAGATGGTTCCGTCAATGTGCGTCGTTTCGGTGGTATGAAGATAGAGCGTACCTGGTTCGCTGCGGATAAAACTGGCTTCCACATGTTACATACGCTATTCCAAACCTCTTTTAAGTATCCTCAAATTCAACGCTTTGATGAGCATTTTGTCCTCGATATTCTGGTGGATGAAGGACAAGCACGCGGCTTGGTTGCACTAAATATGATGGAAGGCACCAAAATTCAGATTAGGGCTAATGCCGTTATTATGGCAACCGGTGGCGCAGGCCGTGTATACCGTTACAATACCAACGGCGGTATCGTGACCGGTGATGGTATGGGCATGGCATTCCGTCACGGCGTACCACTGCGTGATATGGAATTTGTTCAATATCATCCAACCGGCCTGCCAGGTTCCGGTATCCTAATGACAGAAGGTTGTCGTGGTGAAGGCGGAATTCTGGTCAACAAAGATGGCTACCGCTATTTACAAGATTATGGCCTCGGCCCTGAGACTCCATTAGGCAAACCTGAAAACAAATATATGGAACTGGGTCCCCGTGACAAAGTCTCTCAGGCTTTCTGGCATGAATGGCGGGCCGGTCGTACTCTTTCAACTCCGCGTGGCGATGTGGTTTATCTGGATCTACGCCATTTGGGAGAGAAGAAATTACTTGAACGCCTACCCTTCATCTGTGAACTGGCAAAAGCGTATGCCGGTGTTGATCCCGTTAAAGAGCCCATTCCGGTCCGACCTACCGCACATTACACTATGGGCGGTATCGAAACTGACCAGAAATGTGAAACCCGTATTAAAGGGCTGTTCGCTGTTGGTGAATGTTCTTCTGTTGGCCTGCATGGTGCAAACCGCCTTGGTTCCAATTCTCTGGCTGAATTGGTGGTCTTTGGCCGTCTGGCTGGTGAAGAAGCAGTAAAACATGTTCAACAAACCAAACCTGTTAATGACCGCGCATTGGATGCCCAAGCACGTGATGTAGTCGCACGTTTGAACAACTTACTGAAACAGGAAGGGGCGGAAAGTTGGTCAAAAATCCGTGATGAAATGGGTATCTCAATGGAAGAAGGCTGCGGTATCTATCGTACTCCTGAACTCATGCTAAAAACGATCGATAAGATCACTGAACTAAAAGATCGCTTTAAACGGGTGAAGATCACTGATAACACCAATGTGTTCAATACTGATCTACTGTACACCATTGAGCTAGGCTTTAGCCTGGATGTGGCTGAATGTATGATTCACTCCGCAATAAACCGTCAAGAGTCCCGTGGCGCTCATCAACGTTTAGATCAAGAGTGTACCGAACGTGACGATGAAAATTTCCTAAAACATACGCTTGCTTTCTATAAGCCTGGAGGTGTCCCTCACCTGGAATACAGCGATGTAAAAATCACCAAATCCACACCCGCAAAACGTGTATACGGCGGTGAAGCCGCGGCACAAGAGAAAAAGGATAAGGAGCAGGAGAATGGTTGATATGAACACCCTGAGAATGGAGGTCATGCGCTATAACCCGGAAAGTGACCATAAACCCCATTTTGCAACCTATGAGATTCCTTATGATGAGCAGACTTCTCTACTTGATGCCCTAGGTTACATTAAAGACAATCTCGCTCCCGATCTCTCTTACCGCTGGTCTTGCCGTATGGCTATCTGTGGCTCTTGCGGCATGATGGTTAACCGCGTGCCCAAACTGGCCTGTAAAACCTTCCTGCGTGATTATCCTCAAGGAATGAAAGTTGAAGCGCTGGCTAACTTCCCCATTGAACGTGACCTGATAATAGATATGACCCACTTCATTGAAAACCTGGAAGCTATCAAACCATACATCATCGGGAATGACCGTAGACCTTCTGAAGGTCCAAATATTCAAACTCCAGCACAGATGGCAAAATATCATCAATTTTCCGGCTGTATCAACTGTGGCTTATGTTATGCCGCTTGCCCTCAGTTTGGTCTGAACCCTGAATTTATCGGCCCGGCCGCGATCACGCTGGCTCACCGTTACAACCTCGACAACCGCGACCACGGTAAGAAGAAACGTATGCCCCAACTTAATAGCCAGAATGGGGTATGGAGCTGTACATTCGTTGGTTACTGTTCTGAGGTCTGTCCGAAACATGTCGATCCAGCAGCGGCTATCCAACAAGGCAAGATCGAAAGCGCGAAAGACTTCATGATCGCCATGCTAAAACCACAATAAGGGGAGAAAGAAAGTAATGACGACTAAACGCAAACCTTATATCCGCAGCATGGCTCCCAACTGGTGGCAGAAACTGGGCTTTTACCGCTTCTATATTCTGCGCGAAAGTACCGCAGTTACGACTATGTGGTTCAGTATCTTGCTGATATACGGTCTATTCGCTCTAAAAGGTGGCACCCAAAGCTGGGATGAATTTGTCACGTTCCTACAAAATCCCGTCATCCTGCTGATTAATATCACCACTCTGCTAGGTGCTCTGCTGCATACTAAAACCTGGTTCGAGCTGGCGCCGAAGGCAGCTAACGTAGTGATAAAAAGCGAAAAGATGGGACCTGAGCCAGTAATCAAACTGCTATGTGCCGTCACTATTATCGTCACCACGATTATCTTAGGTATAGCCTTACTTTAACTTCAAGGAGGATCTAATGAATCAAATACCTAAACGTTCCGATGAACCGATTTTTTGGGGATTATTTGGTGCCGGTGGTATGTGGGGCGCAATTGTGGCTCCAGCCATTATTTTACTGGTAGCCATCCTTTTACCATTGGGAGTAGCACCGGAAGCGTTAAGTTACGAGCGAATTCTGGCTTTCTGTCAGAGCCTTATTGGTCGTGCGTTCCTATTACTCATGATTATTCTACCGCTATGGTGCGGTGCACACCGTATCCACCACGGTATGCATGACCTGAAAATTCATATCCCTGCGAGTAAATGGATTTTCTACGGCCTGGCAGCAATTCTGAGTATTGTCGCTATCATCGGCGTTTTTACTCTGTAATCGAATAGCAACGAGCCGAAGTTATAAATACTCTCAGCGTAAAGATTTATGTGCGTAAATACATGAAACGTGTAGAAGCTGCACTGCCAAAATGCGAAACTTTTGGAGTGCAGTTCAATATTAACTGGACAATTTCAGCCCGATAATACCGGCGATAATCAGAGCAAAACTTAGAATCCTGGCAAAACTCGCAGATTCACCGAACACTATAATGCCAAAAATAGCAGTACCCACTGCACCTATTCCAGTCCACACCGCATAAGCTGTACCTATTGGTAAGCCTTTCATTGCATAAGCAAGCAACCCCATACTGAGCGCTACAGCACCAGCTGTAATAAGGCTCGGTATCAACCGGGTAAAACCATGAGTATATTTCAGGCCAATCGCCCAGACGACTTCGAATAAACCAGCAATAACAAGAATAAACCAGGACATATCAAAGCCCCATAATAATTGAGAGGTCGTCCCCAGAAAACGGCAGTATATCCAAGTCGTCCCGGATAACCATTAGAAAGAAATAGAGGCAAATTATAATCGCGAAAAGTTGCAGTATCAATAACACAGCATTATGTGTTCAGAAGAAAAACCACAGTCTGCTTCCAGAACTGCGGCTTTCATCGAATACAGTCGGTAATTATTTTACGCGAGAAACGTATTCACCAGAACGGGTATCCACTTTAATCACTTCACCGATTTGAACGAACAGAGGCACTTTAACTACAGCACCAGTACTCAAGGTTGCTGGTTTACCACCCGTCCCTGCGGTATCACCTTTCAGACCTGGATCAGTATCAGTGATTTCTAGTTCAACAAAGTTTGGGGGAGTTACAGAAATAGGCTGACCATTCCACAACGTCAGGATACATTCAGCTTGTTCCACTAACCATTTCGCATTATCGCCAACTGCTTTTTCATCAGCCGCTAACTGTTCGAAGGTTTCGTTATTCATAAAGTGCCAAAACTCACCATCGTTATACAGGTAAGTCAGGTTCATATCCATTACGTCTGCGGCATCTACAGAGTCAGTAGACTTGAACGTTTTTTCTAGTAGTTTGCCAGAAATCAGCTTACGAATACGAGTACGGGCAAACGCCTGGCCTTTGCCTGGCTTAACAAATTCACTCTCAATAACAGAGCATGGCTCGCCATCTAACATGATTTTAAGACCTGAACGGAATTCGTTGGTACTATAAGTAGCCATGGAGACCCTCTAATTTAAACAAAATGGCTTAGCCAAAAAATGGCGCATATTATAACCCCAAAGATCATCATCAGAGAAGACTGGTTGAAACAACTGACAGATGTTATTACCGATCCTGATGAATTATTACAATTATTATCTTTAGATAAACACCCGACATTGAGTAAAGGTAGCGATGCACGTCGCCTGTTTCCATTACGGGTACCTAGAGCTTTCGCTGCCCGTATGCAGGCAAACGATCCTGATGATCCGTTATTACTTCAAGTTATAACGACACCAGAGGAATTCACGCTTACGCCGGGTTTTTCCACCGACCCTCTGGATGAACAACGCAGTGCTGTCCCCGGTCTATTACATAAATACCGTAATCGCGCACTGTTGCTAGTTAAAGGAGGATGTGCGGTTAACTGCCGTTATTGCTTCCGACGTCATTTCCCATACGAAGATAACAAAGGTAATAAACGCAATTGGCAACAAGCGTTAGATTACATTCAGCAACATCCTGAACTTGATGAGATTATCTTCTCTGGTGGCGATCCTTTAATGGCAAAAGATCACGAACTTGACTGGTTAATCAGCAATCTGGAAAAGATTTCCCATATCAAACGACTACGTATTCACACTCGTCTGCCTGTGGTTATTCCTGCCCGGATCACAACAACGCTTTGCGATCGACTGGCACAATCGAGATTACAGGTAATCATGGTGACACATATCAATCACGCTAATGAGATCGACCAATCCTTACGGAACAGTATGATGTTGCTGAAACAAGCAGGTATTACGTTACTAAATCAAAGTGTGCTGTTACGCGGTATCAATAATCATCCTGATACTCTGGCTGATTTGAGCAACGCTCTGTTTGATGCAGGTATTCTACCTTATTACATTCACGTGCTGGATAAAGTACAAGGAGCCGCTCATTTTGCGATCAGCGATGAAGAAGCCAAGAGGCTTATCCGGGAATTACTGACAAAAATTTCAGGTTATTTAGTACCACGTCTGGCAAGGGAAATCGGCGGAGAGCCGAGTAAGACACCTCTTGATTTGGGATTAAGACAAAAGTGACAAAAAATTCATGCCCGGATACTTTTCAGCCGGGCATACCATTCAAATTCTGAATGCTATTACTAGCATTTATAGACCTGACCAATCATCTTACTGTCCAATGGAGCAAAGCTCGATAACAGGCTTTCACTCGGACTGGTGACTCCATATATCACATTTCCCCCCATGACTGCGGCTTTATTGCGTAAATCATTGGCTGCCCCACGCATTGAGCTGCTTTCATTACTTACACCAGTCATCCAATTGCTTTGAGTACCTGTTACTTCACCTAATAACTGACACTCACTGCCGGGCTTAGTATCAACAAATCGAACCTGTGAACCACCAGAAGTTAATTGGTTAGTGGTTGTACACCCTGCCAATAGTAACAATACTGAAGCACTGAGCAAAACTTTAATTCGCATGTTTTTCCTCACTCATTGTTGGAAATTCGACAATTAATCATCAATATACCTTGTTGTACACCAATATCGCAAAAAATAATTTATAAAGTCATCCTTCAGTAAAGTGTTTAGGTCAAAAATATTTTATACCAAGGTGAATACAGTAAGAAAATAGACAAAAATGATCGAATAAATAACATGAATAAGTTTGATAAATGCTTTATCTTCAAAAAACATAACTCATTAATCAATACATAAATTATCTATCCAAAAAGCCTTTTATACCCTTCATCTTTCAAGCTGCTGCTTTGTTGGCTGCTTTCACTCACCCCAGTCACATAGTTTATCTATGCTCCTGGGGATTCGTTCACTTGCCGCCGCGCTGCAACTCGAAATCTATTAGGTATATCCATTATATTGAAGACCAAATAGAACACTAAAAATACTATAAGCGCAAAACCTAGCACCTGTAATTTAAAAAAATTTATCCGCAATATTAAATTTCCCGTTGGCATATTTATGTTTTTTTCTATCGGGTAAATTCAACTCCCATGTTGTAAATGATATTAAACTTAACCTACCTCGCTAAAAATACTATTAAAACCTCTGACAACAGTTTTGAGTTGACAATATCTCACGACAATTTTTTATTGAGCAATTATCTGACGTTATATCCCATAAAAACTCCACCGGTTAATAGGGTTAAAAGGTTATACTTATATGAATTTCAGGTGAATCTTATTCTGTGTAAATAATGATACTTTTTTAACATGGATTCAAGAAACTGAGTCCCATTTGGATAGAAATACCTCCATTGACACCACGATAATGCGCCATCAAACATTTTCGTGGCATCATAATCATATTTTTCGACTATCACCATCCATCACCAATGTGGATACGCTCTGTCAGATAATCCAGGAATACCCGTACCCGTGATGGGAGTTGCCTACCTTGGCCGACAAAAACTGCATATATTTCTTCCTTATCGCCAGGATTATAGTTCTCAAGGACAGGTAACAACAAACCGGCCTGAATATCAGCATTCACATGGAAACGAGCCAATCGTGCTAAGCCAAGTCCTGCTATTGCGGCTTTACGCATGGTTTCTCCATCACCAAGTAGCAAGTTCCCTGAAGGCAATTGTTGCCCCCACTCTTCCGAATCGATGAAAGGCCAAGCTTTCATATGACGGGTAAAACCAAAACCAAGTCGATTGTAGCGCCCTAGGTCGCTAGGCATAGAGGGTATCCCCATCCTTTCAAGGTATGAAGGAGATCCTACCACAACCATTCGACTTGCCCCCAACTTGCGTACCATGAGACATGAATCGTCCAGAGGGCCGGTACGAATCGCCACATCGCTACGATCATCAAGTAAATCCACTATCAAGTCACATAATGAGATGTCGAGTGTGATCTCTGGGTAGCGTTGCAGGAAATCCGGTAGTAAAGGCATCAAGCAATGTTTTCCAAACGCAACATGACAATTCACACGTATCCGTCCACGTAGCGCGGTTCCCTGATTTGCTTCTTGTTCTGCGGCTATGATGTCCTCCAAAATTCTGACACTACGTTCATAGAAAACAGAACCCTCAGCCGTTAACTGAAGTTTACGTGTCGTTCTATTCAACAGCCGTACACCAAGTCGCATCTCCAGTCGATTGATAAGCTTACTGACTGCTGATGGCGTCATGTCGAGCTTACGAGCGGCGGCGGAGAGACCTTCCGACTCAATTACCTGAACGAATACAGCCATTTCCGTGGATCGATTAAATTTGTGCATAGATATTTGAATTTTTTTCCAAAGTACTATGAATAAATGAATTCTAGTCTAATAAGCTCATTTTTTCTAAACTTAAGGAGATATTTTTTTCTTAGGAATTTTCCCTATGTTAAATCGTTTTTATAACTTAATACCTTAAATCGCTTTTTAAGCTAATGAAGAGGACAATCACTTTGTTAAAGCCGCAGCTTCACATGGTTCAGGAGCAAGAACATAAACAGTGTTGTACAAACTTTTAATCACGAATACAGCGGTATTACAGAGGAAAGCAGGGAAAGAGAACGTTATAACAAGAGCGGCCTCTTGTATCGTTTATCGGAACGTCAGCAAAAACAAAGCTGTCGGGAAAGCAGTTCAGCTATCCTAGTGGACTTATCACTCAATAGACACGGTACCAATTCATCACAATATTGGGAGCAACACCATGGGGAACAACATCGCTTCAACGTGTATTTTTCATATATTACGGGAATACGGGCTTTCATCCCTATCTGAAGTCAGAGCCCATACGGAGACCGATATCCAGGCTGATCTCAGCCCGAATATCGGATTTTCTTAAATGCTATTTTTAGCGGGATGGAACTGTTCACTACGACATTAGTTAGTGACTAATATGGACGTGTAACCCGCTCGGCTAGCAACCTACGCGACTATTACATCATGCCGCCCATACCGCCCATGCCACCCATACCACCTGCTGCACCTAAATCAGCTTTATCATCTTTAGGCAGATCAGTGATCATACATTCAGTGGTGATCATCAGACCAGCAATAGATGCTGCAAATTGCAGTGCGGAACGGGTCACTTTGGTTGGATCCAAAATACCCATTGCGATCATATCGCCATACTGTTCAGTCGTTGCGTTATAACCGTAGTTGCCTTCACCTGCTTTCACGTTGTTTGCGATAACAGATGGCTCTTCACCTGAGTTGTCAACGATCTGACGTAGAGGAGCTTCCATCGCGCGCATTGCAACACGGATACCTACGTTTTGATCTTCGTTATCGCCTTTCAGACCAGCAATAGCAGCTGCAACGCGAACCAGTGCAACACCACCACCCGCTACCACGCCTTCTTCTACTGCTGCGCGAGTTGCATGCAGAGCATCGTCAACGCGGGCACGTTTTTCTTTCATCTCAACTTCTGTTGCGGCACCAACTTTGATAACAGCAACACCACCAGCCAGTTTAGCTACGCGCTCTTGCAGTTTTTCACGGTCATAATCAGAAGTGGACTCTTTGATCTGTTGATTGATCTGAGCAACACGACCTGCAATTGCACCTTCTTCACCAACGCCATCAATGATAGTTGTGGTATCTTTGTTGATAACAATACGTTTTGCTTGACCCAAATCTTCCAGAGTTGCTTTTTCCAACTCCAAGCCGATCTCTTCAGAAATAACATTACCGTTAGTCAAGACAGCGATATCTTGCAGCATAGCTTTACGGCGGTCACCGAAGCCAGGCGCTTTAACCGCGGCAACTTTGACGATGCCACGCATGGTGTTAACAACCAGAGTAGCCAGTGCTTCACCTTCAACATCTTCAGCAACAATCAGCAAAGGCTTGCTTGCCTTAGCTACACCTTCCAGAACTGGCAACAGTTCACGGATGTTGGAGATTTTTTTATCTACCAGAAGAATATATGGGTTTTCTAATTCAACAGAACCGTTTTCTGGTTTGTTGATGAAATAAGGAGAGAGGTAACCACGGTCAAACTGCATACCTTCAACGACATCCAGCTCGTCTTCCAGGCCAGTACCTTCTTCAACGGTGATTACACCTTCTTTACCAACTTTGCCCATCGCTTCTGCGATCAATTTACCCACAGTTTCGTCGGAATTCGCGGAGATAGTACCTACCTGAGCAATAGCGGTGGAATCTGAGCAAGGTACGGACAGCTTTTTCAATTCTGCAACTGCTGCAACCACGGCTTTATCGATACCGCGTTTCAGATCCATTGGGTTCATGCCAGCGGCTACGGCTTTCAGACCTTCAGTAACAATAGACTGAGCCAATACAGTTGCAGTCGTTGTACCGTCGCCCGCAGCATCATTCGCTTTAGAGGCAACTTCTTTCACCATCTGAGCACCCATGTTTTCGAACTTGTCTTCCAGTTCAATTTCACGAGCGACGGAAACACCGTCTTTAGTGATTGCAGGAGCACCGAAAGATTTATCCAGCACAACGTTACGGCCTTTAGGGCCCAAGGTTACTTTTACTGCATCAGCAAGAATATTCACACCACGTAGCATCTTAACGCGAGCGTCGCTACCAAATTTTACGTCTTTAGCTGCCATTGTTTCTTTCCTTTAAATTCGTTCAGTTAAGAAGATCTAAGCGCAACAATTACGCTTCAACAATTGCTAGAATGTCGCTTTCAGACATGATCAACACTTCTTCGTTGTCGATCTTCTCTGACTTAACACCGTAACCATCGTTAAAAATAACGATATCTCCAACTTTCACACACAGTGCTTTTACATCACCATTTTCAAGGATGCGGCCATTGCCCACAGCCAGAACTTCACCACGAGTGGATTTACCCGCAGCTGTGCCAGTCAGCACAATACCGCCAGCAGATTTTGATTCAACTTCTTTACGCTTGACGATTACACGATCATGCAATGGACGAATATTCATTGATAACTCTCCTATAAGAAAGTCCATATCAGGTAAGAGGATTGATACCAGTATGCTTTCATTAAACTAGTATCATAATAAATCAAATGGGGACTTATTTATGATACTTCAAGGGCAGGCAAAAAAATATTTTACTTTTTTCTTGCCCACAGAAAAAAACCGATGATTAAACCGAGCATTCAGAAAATGACCGCTTATCAATGAGGCTTATGCTCGTCATCATCGGGTTTATGGTCTTTCAATGTTCGGGAGGGATCATCCTGCTTACGCTCATATTCCCCCTCAAAAGTATTACTATCCCGTCTAAATCCACCGCTATTATGAGGACGATAGAAATTGATATGTGGCATCAGTTTCATCACTAATTTTTTTTGAACCGGCGGCAGTAACAGCAGCAATCCAAGGAAATCCGTAAAAAAACCGGGAAGAAGCAACAAGAAACCTGCCAGTAAAAGGGAAACGCTTTTTATCATTTCTGCTGCCGGGCTCTCTCCATTAACCAGCCTCTGCTGGATCTGGATAAAATTCTTTATGCCCTGACTGCGTACCAAAGAGATACCGAAACAAGAAGTAAACAGCACCAGTAACAGGGTTAACAGTACACCTAGTTCAGAGGCAACACGCACAAATAAGGTTGACTCGATATAGACAAGCAAAAATATCAGGATAAATGGCAACCAACGCACTTGGTGCTCCTTCAATTGATTTGGATGAACAGGTTGTATCCTGAATAAATCATATCAACAAAATCCAAGGGACAACCAAATTAACATTTTTTTAGTTTATTAAAGATATAATTGGGGTCACAGTTATCGTTTTCAATCTTCTGAAAATTTTACCGATTAGATTCGTAATTGTGACAAATATCACATATATCAAATCAGACTAAACAAATACCACTATAAAGTGATCCAGATTCAATGCATTTATTGCTAACCAGCATATGATCACGCGGGCAATCTGGTGATGAAGAGTTCATATCATAACTATTGCTGTTGGCAACATAATGATTTAATAAATGCATAATTAGACAGTAAAAACGTCATCTAATAAGAAGGTTCTCATGTCAAACAACATTCGTATCGAAGAAGACCTGTTAGGTAAACGAGAAGTCCCTGCTGAAGCCTATTATGGTATTCACACCTTACGTGCGATTGAAAACTTCCATATCAGTAACAACACCATTAATGATGTACCCGAATTTATCCGTGGCATGGTGATGGTAAAAAAAGCCGCAGCCCTAGCTAACAAAGAACTGCAAACTATTCCTAAAAAAATTGCAGATATCATCATCAAAGCATGTGACGAAGTACTCTATACCGGCAAATGCATGGATCAGTTTCCAGTCGATGTATTTCAGGGTGGTGCCGGTACTTCACTCAACATGAATACCAACGAGGTTCTGGCAAACATTGGTCTGGAACTGTTAGGCCATAAAAAAGGCGAATATGAGTATCTGAATCCCAATGACCATCTGAATAAAAGCCAGTCAACTAACGACGCCTACCCAACCGGCTTCCGTATCGCAGTTTATAACGCCATCCTAAAACTGATCGAATCTATTGAACTGTTAATTGCGGGCTTCGGTAAAAAAGCTAAAGAATTTAACGACATCCTAAAAATGGGTCGTACCCAATTACAGGATGCTGTTCCTATGACACTGGGGCAAGAATTCAACGCATTCTCTATCCTGCTGAAAGAAGAAGTTAAAAACCTAAACCGAACCTCTGAATTACTGCTGGAAGTTAACCTTGGTGCTACTGCTATCGGTACCGGCTTGAATACCGCGCCAGGTTATCAGAAATTGGCGGTTGAAAAACTGGCTGAAGTTTCAGGTCTACCTTGCATACCAGCCGAAGATCTAATTGAAGCAACCTCTGACTGTGGAGCTTATGTTATGGTCCACGGTGCTCTGAAGCGCCTGGCTGTCAAACTGTCTAAAATCTGCAATGACCTACGTTTGCTTTCTTCTGGCCCTCGTGCTGGCCTGAATGAAATCAACCTACCAGAATTACAGGCAGGCTCTTCTATTATGCCAGCAAAAGTGAACCCGGTTATTCCAGAAGTTGTGAATCAGGTTTGCTTCAAAGTTATTGGTAACGATATTTGTGTTACTATGGCATCCGAAGCAGGCCAGTTACAGCTCAATGTAATGGAACCTGCTATTGGTCAGGCTATGTTTGAATCTATCTCCCTGCTAAGCAACGCTTGCCGCAACCTGGTAGAAAAATGCGTTAATGGCATCACGGCTAACAAAGAAGTTTGCGAAAGCTTCGTATTCAACTCGATCGGTATCGTGACATATCTGAACCCATTCATCGGTCACCACAATGGTGACATCGTTGGTAAGATTTGTGCTGAAACTGGTAAGAGTGTCCGTGAAGTCGTGCTGGAACGCGGCCTACTGACCGAAACTCAATTGGATGACATCTTCTCTGTAGAGAACCTAAAATGCCCATCTTATAAGGCAAAACGTTTTGACGATTAAGTTGTTGAATATAATAAAAAATAGCTCTTAGCAACAAGGCACGCAACTCCAACTGGATAGCGTGCCTTTTTACTTCCCTACATGCACAAAGTATTAACCTAAAATTTTCAAATTTTTAATTATTTCAAGGAGTCACTATTATGTTAGCCGTAGAATTGATTATCGTTCTGCTGGCCATCTTCCTGGGTGCAAGATTAGGGGGAATTGGCATTGGATTTGCCGGTGGTCTTGGCGTTCTGGTGCTGGCTGTAATTGGCGTTAAACCAGGGCATATCCCATTCGATGTTATTTCCATCATTATGGCGGTTATTGCCGCTATCTCTGCAATGCAGGTTGCCGGTGGTCTGGATTATCTGGTTCAGCAAACTGAAAAACTGCTGCGTAAAAATCCAAAATACATCACGATACTCGCACCTATCGTTACCTATTTCCTGACACTGTTTGCAGGTACAGGTAACATCTCTCTATCAGCACTGCCTGTTATTACTGAAGTTGCGAAAGAACAAGGCATTAAGCCATGCCGTCCACTTTCCACCGCAGTTGTAGCGGCCCAAATTGGCATCACCGCCTCACCAATTTCCGCAGCGGTCGTTTATATGTCTTCTCTGATGGAAGGCCACGGCGTTAGCTATATCCATCTGTTAATGGTGCTATTACCATCCACTTTCGCCGCTATCGTTCTGATGTCTTTCATCATCTCCTGGACGTTTAATTCCAAGTTGTCTGATGACCCCGTTTACTTAAAGCGCTTGGAAGACAATCTAGTAACTCTGCGTGGCAGTAAACAAATTGAAGTTAAACCAAAGGCTAAAGCTTCCGTTCTGTTATTCCTGTCAGGTGTTATCAGTGTTGTTATTTATGCTATCGTCAACAGCCCAAGCATCGGTCTGGTTGAAGAACCCCTGATGAACACCACTCACGCCATTCTGATCATTATGTTGAGTGTCGCAACTATCACGACTACGTTCTGTTCAGTTGATACTGACGCCATTCTGAACTCCAGTACCTTTAAAGCGGGTATGAGCGCATGTATCTGTATTCTAGGTGTTGCATGGCTAGGAGATACTTTTGTACAAGCGAACATGGATTGGATTAAAGGCACCGCTGGAGACTTAATCCACTCTCAACCCTGGTTGCTAGCGATTATTTTCTTCTTCTGTTCCGCCCTACTCTATTCTCAGGCGGCCACCGCAAAAGCATTGATGCCGATGGCTTTGGCTCTGAACGTCACACCATTGACCGCCATTGCTTCTTTCTCCGCAGTTTCTGGGTTGTTTATTCTACCTACTTATCCAACCTTGGTTGCCGCGGTTCAGATGGATGACACCGGCACGACCCGTATCGGCCGTTTCGTATTTAATCATCCATTCTTTATCCCTGGCACCATTGGGGTTGCTCTAGCTGTTGCCTTCGGCTTCCTATTCGGCAATATGATCCTCTAATTCTGCCTGCCAATAACCGCTTAATATAGGGGCGTATACCGCCCCTGCATACTCTCTCCTAAACGATATATTTTCTCTGAAAACCTTCGATGACTGTTTTAATCTTGACCAGAACACTTTCTGGTCTGGCTGCCTTCGGTTATAGTGCTGAATCTGTCTCATTCGATTAGCGATCATTATCTTTATGATTAAACGTACTCTGATGCTGTTTTTGCTGCTTTGCAGCGCTCTCTTTAGCCCAATGGCAGCGAACGCCCTGTTTGAACAACCGGGGCAAAATCCATATTTGCCAGTAGATCAGGCATTCATGTTTGATTTTCAGCAAACAGGCGACAAATTGACGTTAGACTGGCAGATCAAACCGGGTTATTACCTTTATCGCAGACAACTTCATATTGAGCCGCAACAGGCCACACTGGGTAAAATCACGTTGCCACAAGGTACAGCTCATCGAGATGAGTTCTTTGGTGAAACTGAAGTTTATTTCCAACAACTCATCGTCAATGTTCCTGTTACAGAAGCGAACAATAATTCTAATATCGTTGTCACTTATCAAGGCTGTGCCGCCGCAGGATATTGCTATCCACCTGAAACCCGCCTTGTTCCATTGAGTGCAGTTATTCCATCAAAAACAACTGACGCTACACCTGCTGAACCTGTTCAGAAAACGCCAGAAAGTGCATCCAATGACCAACACCATTTACCTTTCTCACCACTCTGGGCAATTTTGATTGGCATCGGTATCGCCTTTACACCTTGTGTATTACCGATGTATCCATTAATTTCCAGCATTATTCTTGGCAGCCAACGCCCTAAAAGCCTAAAACAGATATTTTGGTTAGCGCTAAGCTATATTCAAGGCATGGCAATCACCTATACGCTACTTGGATTGATTGTCGCAGCGGCGGGTCTACAATTTCAGGCCGCACTACAACATCCATATGTGCTGATTGGCTTATCAGTCTTGTTTATTCTGCTGGCTCTGTCGATGTTCGGCCTCTATTCTCTGCAACTGCCTTCCGCTGTTCAGACGCGTTTAGTCAACTGGAGCAACCAGCAAAAAAGCGGTTCACTTCTCGGTGTATTCGCTATGGGTGCGTTAGCGGGATTAATTTGCTCGCCTTGTACTACCGCACCTTTAAGTGCAATTCTACTCTACATTGCTCAAAGTGGTAATACCGTGGCAGGTGGCCTAACCCTTTATCTTTACGCTTTGGGAATGGGATTACCGCTCATTGCCGTCACCCTGTTTGGCCATAAACTCCTGCCACGCAGTGGGCCTTGGATGCAGTATGTTAAAGAAGCTTTTGGCTTCATTATTCTTGCGCTACCCGTTTTCCTGCTGGAAAGGGTTATCGGTGATACATGGGGAATACGATTATGGAGCCTGCTGGCGGTCAGTTTCCTGGGATGGGGATTTGCTCTGACGATTAGAAGCCAAAACGGTTGGGTGCGAATCATACAACTGATATTATTAATTCTGATGCTGATAGCTACCCGTCCATTGCAAGATTGGTTTTGGGGTACAACGGTCACACAACAATCGCAACATAGTCTCAACTTCCGCCAGATAAATAACTGGCAGGAATTAGAACAGATAATGACACAAAACAGCCATAAAACCGTTATGCTTGATTTCTATGCTGACTGGTGTACCGCTTGTAAAGAATTTGAAAAATATACTTTCAGCGATCCACAAGTCCAGTCACAACTGGGTGATACCTTACTGTTACAGGCCAATGTCACGAACAACAGCCCGCAACAGAAGCAGCTTTTAGAAAAACTTAGCGTTCGGGGATTACCGACTATTCTGTTTTTCGATTCTCAAGGAAAAGAGATCCCCGATTCACGGGTAAATGGTTTTATGAATGCAACCCGTTTTAACGAGCATTTGCAGCATCTGCCAAAATGATCTGAAGGAGAGCACCGTGCAACGAGAACAAGTTCTTAGCCATGCCTTAAACTTACTGGAGCAACATGGCTTATCCATCACAACTGAGATACTTTTTGGCTCGCTTAACATGGATATCGAATATCTCAAGCAGTTCTGGCCCGATCGGGAAGCTCTGCTTTATGACTGTCTACGTTATCACGGCCAACAGATTGAAGTCTGGCAACGACAAATATTACTGGATGAAAATCTGACACCAGAACAGAAGCTACTGGCTCGTTATGCAGCCCTTGATGAAAAAGTAAAAGAGAAACGCTACCCAGGCTGCCTGTTTATCGCGGCCTGTAGCGAATTCCCTGAACCTGACCACCCTATTCATCAATTAGCTGAATTACAAAAACAGAACTCTTCCCGCTACACCACCGAGCTATTACATCAACTGGATATTGAAGATTGCGAACTCGTTGCCAAACAGATGGAACTGATTCTGGAAGGTTGCCTGGGTAAGTTACTAGTTAAACGGGATATTGATGATATCGCTACGGCAAAACTGCTGGCAGAAGATGTTTTAGCTATTGCCTTATGTCGCAAAAATGGTGCGTTAAGTTAACAAAAATCAGCCTAAGATGAACAACCACACAAATCCAGGGCAAAAAAAAAGCAAACAATCCGCTTTTATCATTTTTTATCAGAAAGGCATTGACGACTTAGGCTGAATACGGTTTAATGCGCCCCGTTGCCCGGATAGCTCAGTCGGTAGAGCAGAGGATTGAAAATCCTCGTGTCGGTGGTTCGATTCCGCCTCCGGGCACCAATTCAAAGTGCGCTTGTTGGGAGATGAAAGTGAAAACTCAATGGGCAACCAATACAAGAACCCGAATGTATAACTGTAGTTAGTTTAGCTTTTCAGTACTTCAATATTGAATTGAACATAAGGGTTACCAAGCTAGGATACCTAAAACTTTAGGTGTCCTTTTTGCTTTGGAACGCAATACTTACAAGTTCTATTGCAACTGTCAAGCAGCCCAAACCAAAATCAACGAATTAATTAACACGATGTTGTATATCGGTTCTTCAGATTTCCTGATTGGTTAGAAGAAGGTTAATTCTGGGAGACTGCATCAGTTCAAAAAAATTCCCCATCTTGCAACAGGGAATTATTTATGTAGAAAAAGGCAAATTCAGACAACAGCGAGAATATTCTGTTTTATCCGATTAGCATTTCGCCTCTTTCTGGCTCAACATCAATATACAGCATCAACTCACGCTCCAGTGCGCGCCCGGCAATATCCAGATTGATATCAATATATTCCATCGTCGTGGCAATACTGCGATGCCCCAGTAATCCGCGCACCATTTGCAAATTACGATCAGGCGCTTTCATCAGTTCAGTTGCCAAAGTATGCCGGAAACGGTGGGGGCCCACATCAAATCCACACTCTTTTGACAAGCGACGAAAAAATGACTTTATCGTCTGTAATTGATCAGTTTCATTTCCTCTGTCTGTTTTGGCGGTAAAATAGTTCACACAGAACAGGGGATCACTGGGTTTTGCCCCAGCGGCTTGCGCACGTTCCAGCAAAATCTCCAGCCGCGGATACAACCATTTCACCACCGGCACCTGGTGTTCATAATGGTTCTTACTCCCCTCAGAGCAAAGAATAATCCGGCGCTCATCCAGGTCAATATCCCCGAGCCGGATATGTAATAACTGATTTTGCCGCATCCCGGTATAACGCAACGTATCCAATACCGTCAGCCAGTACCAGGTCGGATATAATGCACAGCGGGCACGATGATTATCCCCTGTCCGTCGTTCCCGCTCTTCAAATTGCCCCATCGTGAGATACAAGGTTGTCAGTTGTTTTTTGGTCAATGTTTTCTTTTTATTTTTATTCTCATTAACCTCTACACCAATAAATGGGTTTTCCGTTTGGGGCAGTATTCTTTCTTCTATCGCCAAATTAAACACTGACCGCATATGCGCAATCTTACTGTTCCAGGTCACCCCTTTCAGTCCACGTTGATGCAACACATATCTGCGCCACGCCAGGACCTGCTGTCGGGTTACCTGAGCAGGCCGATTATCGGCACCTGCAAACACCTGGAATGTATTCACCACCTTGCGATAACTCGACTCAGTAGCCGGTCGCAAGATTTTGGCAAAAAAATATTCATCCAGCAGGTTATCCCAGGTCATACTGTCCATCTCTACTTCCTCACTTCATCAATTTAAAAACCCATTGCGGGGCGCGAAAAATAACGCACAGTTATTATAACACATTGTTATTAAAGATACTTTCTCAGGAAATCGTCATAAAAGGGCTATCCTCGGGTACAGGACTACCACGGTAAAGCAAAGTACTTTTGATTAAGTAGCCATGAACACGTTGATAGGAGCCAATCCGATCGGCAGAATCATAAAGATGACAACAACAAAAACACTTTCCACGACTTACTCGATGTCGTCCCAGCCGCTCAAATGCGGTTTGTACCCGCTTCCATTTTTGGCTAACCTCTTTGCCATCAGCCTGTTTTTTCTCACTAAGAAACTGAAAGAAAATAGCCGGCGCACTCACAAACACAAAGCCGCCAACCAAATGTATCCGGGCTTTCGGCGTATTCATGTTCATCACCCCCTGCATTAAGCCAACGGACAACCAGTCCCAGAACTGCTCTCCAATACAGGATGTCTCAATAGCATTTTCATGATTCTGCCATGTTGTCTGAACAGCGTGTTGTGAAGACATTGACGTGTATGGCGGTGCGATTTCCGCTTCATTCACCATAACTTGTTCTGTCACTGTAGTAGCAACATTCATCCCCATCAATGACAGTAACTGTTGCGTGCTTCCGTCCGACTGCATCCTCTTCTCCGGCGTGACTGTCATAGCAGTAAAGGGGAGCTCATCAACAGGCTTCACGGCTGATGAAACAATTTTAGCCATCGTGTTATCTTCTTGCCGTATCTGAGAGGGCAGAACATTTTCCATTGCGGTTGATAAAGGCGTAGCAGAAACATCGGGATTTCCTGAAACAATAATTTGCGATGATGCAGCCGTGACAGATAATATTTCTGATATTGTCGGTGCACCGGCTTTATTCAAAGCTTCTGTCATTATCTGATTTATTGCGTCATCTTCCTTCATCTCACCGGATAGAATACAAAACAGCGAAGGCAAGGCATTAGGTACCGACGCCAGCCAGGTCAATGCCTTAGCCGGCAGCAATCGCCCGGCGAGTAACACCCCAAAATGACAGGCAACCCTCATCGCCACTGGGGGAGTTTTGAACCGGAAACGATACGCCCCCTGCGGCACAGCCAGCCCAGGGTACCAGGGTTGGCCTTCATCCAATTCACCGTCAAAGTTTGCCAAAACAGGCAAAAAATGAAATAACGCAGCGTAAAACACCACCGTGTTCCATATCACACTTTGTGCTGCCTGCGTCTCAGGCTCCACACCCAGCGGTAACATCTGCCCTTTCGCCAGACGTACGGCAAATGCAGTACATTGCAACGTCACATCAATTAATCCGCCCAAACGGGCATAAGGTCCCTGCGGTGCCGCCGGAAGTTGTTGCATCAATGCCACACACTCATGTAATGGGGCCAGCCACAGCGTCTGATAGCGTGTTTTGGATAATGCGCTATTGTCCCACAGACACTGTAAATACTGTCGTCGCCGGGAAGTATCCAGCAATAGCCTGGACTCAGACGGCAAAAAGTAGCCGGCTTTGACCGTTTGTGGGATGGCGGCGGATTGTGGAAGTGGCTTTTTTCCTGTGGATGCTCCTGCCAGCAGGATTTTAATTTTTTTCAACACGATTAATCTCCCCTATTTTTCCTAAAACCCTAATACATCCTCTGACAGGGACAAGGCAAAACTCTTTTTCCGGGAATAAAAATTAATCGATAAAAACAGCACGCAATGATTCAAACGTTTCCAATTCAGTCACGGGTAAACGAAGCATGTATCCGGTTATTTCGTTGAATCCGCTACGATAAGTACAAAAGGCAAGAACTTTATTCAATGATGGATCATGCAAGAAAGGATTAAAGAGGAAAATAGAATGTATCCAGTGCATCTGGGAAGCACTATCGATTCAGACTAAAACACGTCAGGGATGAACCCAATAACCTCAGTCAGTTTATTTTGCCTCTCCGTCCTGTTGGATAAAAACTCCGGCCCAAGAGCCGGAATTTGCTTAATCAAGTGTCTCAAACCGTTTAAACCTCATACTGCTGACGATTTTTCCTGAGACGACAAGGCCAGTTTCCCAGCCAATGTACCGGAGTATACATGACCCGATGACGTTCATTCGTCAGGGCATCACCTATCACCACCTCCCCAGGTATCCCCAATAGAGAAAGCTGGATATAGGCCATCGAAGCCGCCACGACATCAATATCCACACAGGATACCCACATATGCTGAGCAGGATTATAACCTGACATTTTCAACACTTCCGCTGCCGCAATAACCATACAACCCGCACCACAAGCTGGCTCATATAAGGTGAAAAAGGGCTGCTTCGTTAAGCGTTGCTCGACGTCACTCAACTGCATTTTCGCCATGACCAAGCTGATGGGCCAGGGAGTAAAGAATTGCTTCAGATGTTTGTTGCCCAGATTCAATTGCATAAAAACACCGCCAAGAAAATCATGGGGTTCAAATTCCAATCCCATCATGACATGTTCAAGCAGTTGAGAAAACCGGCTAACATCCTCCGGCTTATAGTGTTTGATGATTTGCCGATATCCCTGCTCCAGCTTACTGTCCGGGCAGACTGCATTATGCAGACTAATTGCCGCACATTGTACAAAATCATCGAATACTCGGTTACGATAATAATAACGGGCAGTTTCATTAAACAAGGTAATAAACGCTTTTTTATGATCAATCAAGACAGACAAAACATGCTCCTGGAAAATGGGGAACATGTCCCACCAGGGGATATATTCCCCCTTGTGGGTAAATCGCCGGCGTAATATCCGCCGGCAGTCGCGTTATCAGACACTCAGGCAAACCTGAACTTTTTTATGTCAATTCACCCCAGGGAATTTCCCTACGGAATAACACTGTCAGTGCACTAACAGCCGTCATGTGAAATATTGCCGAGAATGTAGACCGGCCCTATCACTTTACGGATACCGTCTTCCTCACCAAATTCCAGCTCATCAATGCTACCTTCTTCCCACTGCCCATTTCGGTATTTGTCGTAACCACAAAAGCCACAGACATCCTCAAAATAATGGGTGATATGGCAGTGATATTGCCTGGATAAAGGAACCATGATTTTTTCATACCACGGCTCCCAAGGCGCTGCGTCAAAGCTCCCAGTTAAACTGCCATCATCATTGTGCTTCCAGGCTATTTCATAACCTCGCGGCCGTGCCATATCGTACAATCGGAAATACAACTCATGAGTTGTCTCGTGATCCCTTAACAATCCGCCGCAAAATCCATTGATTTCACTCGCAAGATGGGTCGGTATCAGCAGAAACAAGTCACAAGGCACCGTCTCTGTCAGCCGATCATCAAGATGAGACCACAGCATTTCCGTGTCACGTTCTCCGCTCCAATCAACCAAACCGAACCAGTCACAGGACTTTTGGTTAAATAAAGCCATGATGGTTTTCTGCGCTGCCGGGAGCAACGTCTCCCATTTTCGCTCGGCCAGACCACTTTGTTGGTATAGCCTGTCAATCTGTTGGCTGGTGACTTCATCAAGCGCAACATTCTCTTTTAACAAGGCCAGCCATTGCTCAAATGCCCAATTTTCCGGTGACATTTCACCCACTCCACTCGCTACCAGCGCTGGATAAAGTGGGTAATCTATTGTTTCAGTCGGTTGCAGAAGACCGGCACAGCCCGCGACAAACAGCTTAATACTTTGATGGATCGCCTGCCCGTAATAGGGAATTTTGTCTCCCAATCCCCATTGTCGCAGGGCATCCAGTTGGTCAGGTTGGCCAGTGATATTCAAACGATTGGCGTACCACTTCGACATAGTAAAACATCCTCTTTTTTACCTGAAAAAGGGCACACCTTGTGAAGGCAATGCCCCCACAGGCAAGTGATAAGTTCAGAAATGTGAAAAAAGGCTATCCGGCTTTCGGATAGACCCATTCAAGTTATTTATAACCGGACAGCCGGTCTCCACAATTTTGTGGCCTGTACATCAGAGCGCCTTCTCTTTCCAAACGCCGCGATAATCCTGCCCGTCATCACTCGGTACAAATCAGGCCGGAAACGCCTGCCGTGGCGACGGGCAGTTTTATTCTTACGAACGATTTTTAGGTAAGTTTTGGTATGAATCTTTTTCATCAATAATGCTCCGAAATAAAAACGGGCATTATCCCCTGAGGGGAAATAACGCCCGTCAGGGTGAAAACAACTGCCGGCAGCCCGGCAATCAGGGGTAAAATTGTGTGATAATTTGTGTGGCTGTCAGCGTCACCTTCAGATCACATTTGTCATTCAGTAACCGGTTGAGTGTAGATATGGAGAAACCCAGCTTTTCCGCAAAATCATCGCCGCCCGCTTCCTCCCAGGCACGTTCATACCAGCCTTCGTCCTTCTCCGGATGATAACCGCAAGCATAAGCGACAAGATATTTGCCGTTTTGCATCGAACCGATATCAGACATGATATAAATGCTCTGATCCTTGACCAGCAACACGTCACACTGATGGGCTATCGCTTCCTGCAACACAGGTTTCAGATCTTTAGCCTTAAAAAGTAACATCGTCATTCTCCTGAGGAGAAACGTTCCCATTGAGGGAACATTCCCCCAATGGGTTAAAGTTTAGTTATGCTGCCAACCTCTGTACTGGCGAAGACAGGCTCACTGAACGGGTTTTCAGCACAAACTGCTCATCTACCCATGTGATTGCCTCATCCACCACATCCCGATAATCCTTGAGTGTTGGGTTATTAACGTTTTCAATGTCTACATCTGATCGAAAACTCTCTATTACACAACCATTTTTGTATACCACATCAACCTGGAACTGGACTGGCGTCATGAGTCCATCAGAGACCTCATCGATATAGTCTTCGAGATACCCTGACTCAAATTCCTCTGCGTCAATATTGTGTAAATCCTGTGGCCCCATGAAGACATCGATGTAACCGACAGAGAAGGAAAAACGCCGTATCAAACGGGGTTCAACCTGTAAGTGACGAAGAAATTGGCCCAGACGTTCAAAACAATACAGACACGTTTCTGTCAACTGCTTATCCAAATAGTCCATAAAACGTGTCCAGTACTTTTGTGTTTTGCTGAACTGTTCCAGCCCAATTTGTTCATCTTCCGGTAGATTATCCTGCGCCGTCAGACGCAAAAATTCCTCTGCCGTTAGATTCAGTAACACGGCTGTATCCGGCCGGATAAGGGTATCCACACGACCACTGCTTTCCGGATGGGTATAAGGCATCAGCAACGGATCCTGATAAACATGAGATATCGCATCCATCCCCCGTATCCATAACGTCAGGATACGTTCACTATTTCTGCATCTAGCCCGGTTTGCCGGATCCTCAGACAAGCTGTCCAAAAGATGAGTCATGACAGGCAAAAGTAACTCTTTGGTAAACTTTATATGGGTATTGACGTAGTCTCCCTGGCTTTCATTAAACAGACAGAAAATAGCGTCGTCATCCAGCGCCAGCCCCATTCGTTCTACGAATTGATGCCGGATATAAAAACGTAATAAAGACATAAGGGAAATCTCGTGATTGACGGGGTTCCCCCTGTAGGGGATATCCCCTATCGGGTTAATGTGATGCCACCCAATGGTGACTTGAATGAAAGATGTGTGTCAGCTGGCCTTGCGCATCGCTATTTCATCTTCAGCTTCCTGACGCTGACGTTTAAATTGCCAGAATCCTAAATGATACATTGGCGTCACCATTTTCTGAGACATGACATGAGTGAGTGAATTGCCCACCGTGACCACGGCCGGGACACCCAGCAACGACAGTTGGATATACGTCATCATCGCGGCAACCGGGTCAATATCGACACAAAACGCCAACATCTGTTGCTGAGGATTAAACCCCGCTTCCAGCATGGTCTGATACATCGCAATAATCATCCCGCCGGCGCCACAATCCGGATCAGACACCGTGATATATTCATGCTCTCCGGATCCCAGCCTCGCCAAGCCCTCAGCGAGCTTCATTCTGGCCATCATATGACTGACCGGAAACGGCGTAAAATACTGGCCAACCTGGTCATTACCTAATTCCAGCGCCATGAAAACAGCGCCCAGAAAATCACCGGCTTCATACTCCAGCCCCATAATAACTTCACTCAGCAAACGACTCAGCCGGAATGCATCTTCACGGGAATAACGTTTAACCCTCTGCATATAGTCCGCTTCAAATTCATCATTTTGCAACAACGCGTTGTACAGTGAACAAACTGCCATATGCACAAAATCACAGAACACCTGCCAGCGATTTTCATGCGGCGCAATCTGGTTAAACAGTCTGATAAAAGCCTGTTTATGTGGATTCGGTTCCCGGTAAGTGGCCGCCAACGGCAGTTCCACAACGTTATCGTCAGACGGATCATTATCTTCATCTTCACGGCTACGGTCAGACGCCACCGGCGGTAACAGCAACCGTTCAGATTGTGATGATCTGTCCGGTTCACAAGTATCAGCCGGTTCTGTCGCCGGGATCCGAGAATAGTTCAGACACGATGGCTGGCTGGAAAATAACGCCAATGCCTCACTGGCCTGCCCCAATTCTTCCGGAAACAACCTGCCTTCTGGCTGGTCACGCCGTTCCCAGTGATATATTCGGGCTAAAGCACTGACAGCCATCAGCGGTGTGATGCACTCATCAATATGGCGCTGAACCACCTCATCATATTCCAGCATGGTGTCATTCAGCGGCAGACCATAGTGCTCACTGAGCAATACGGTAGCCATCTGCTGCCACAATTCCACCTGGCTTGGTAACTGCTGTCGCCGGTCTTGCAAATAATCCATTGCACGGCGGGCATCATTAGCAACCTGAAATAACCACCACGGATCTGAGCCCAAAGCGTGTTCCCAGAGTATCGTATTATCAGGATATACCAGGTTACCCCGGACACCCGTCAATGCAGCCAAAAACGCGGCACCTAGTGCTGTCACCCATTGTTCCCGACTTTCATCCCACTCACTTCGGGTTGTCAGGCCAAAACGGTTTAACCGGGACGGATGGCCAGAGGCATGAACCAGTTGATGCAATAAATCATGCCAGTATTGTGTACTTTCGGCATAGTCCTGACAGCCAGGCAGTTCAATACGGTCATGCAACGACCAGTAAACGGGCACAATGCCTGACCGATGAACCACCGGGATCCCACTGGCCGTCACCAGTTGCTGAACAGCGGCAAAACCGGGAGCCGGACGGGGGGGTAAAGGGCAACCTGGTTGGAGTTCTGCCGGCAATCCTTCACATTGTTCCAGATTAATCACACGCATCAGCGACATTGAAGGCCGGTAACGGACGATGGTTGTCGGTTTTTCACCTTTGACTACACAACCGCCCAACGCTCTTAACTCCTCACCCGTTAACCAGCGGTTAGATATCAACTGCCGCTGTTGCATGGCTTGCCACAACAACAACACATTGATACCGCTAAATGGCTTCCCTGTCAGCGCCTGCTGTGGCAAACCGTATTCACTATCCGCCAACCAGGGCTGTTGCCAGGGCACCCCTCCACTTTCCAGGCTGTCCGTAAGACGTCGGGTTATTAAACCGGCAGATATCGTCCGGTAGGTAAGAAATGGTCATCATCTTTCCTGTCTGAAATTAAGGAAGAGACCATTCCACAGGGAGTCGTCTCTCCCCTGGGGATAAATAATTAGCGCATGAAATAATTAGCTATTCTGGCCGGTAACGCAGTCAGTCCGTGATAAACCGATGACAAATCAACCTCATAAGCGTGAACAATCAAACATACTCCCGTCACCAGCGACGTCAATGCTATCCCGGTCAACAGCCAGCGACGACGCTGCCTGAGTTTTTTCTCCTTTAGCTGAACCTGTTGATACAGGAACAGCCCCAGCGTCTGCAACTCACTGAACCGGTGAAATTCCTCACGCCGTAAGGCTTCACATGCCTCATCGTAACGCTCAAGCTCTGTCGGATGATGACGAGCAAGAAAACAGCGGTAACCGTGATTTCTCAGGGTGTGATAGTGATTGTCGAATTGCGCCTGCAACCACTGATTAAACCGGCTACGGGTTTTTTTGAATATTTCCGGCTCAGCCAGCGCCTGCACGGACAGGGACTGGGACGGTGACCGAATGTGTTCTTTAGTCGTCATTGTACTCATAGGGTTAACTCCTTTCGTAAAAAAATGACTGACGGAGTTAACCCTCACGGGTTTCCCCGTCAGGGTAATCAATAAAATTAGGCGTCCAACGCAATCAGCAACCGATCAGATTCATGTTTAAGCCGCAGCGCTTGCCATAAGGGGGCCTTCATGTCGCCGTCATACGGCAAACAGAAAAAACCAAACGTCACCTCACACATTCCCGGCTTTGCTGCTGACCAGGCTTTGAATGCCTGGTAAATCAGTTGATGAAACCGTTCTGTTTCATATTCCGGCGCAAACGGATAACTCACCATTCGCCGCCAGACTGGCTCTTCAATCGCTACAGCCGGCATCACCCACCGGGTAACGGCAGTCAACGTCTCATTGACCATTATGCGGCCTCATCATAAGCATGCGATAAACTACGCTGTCTCAACAGGCGCGTTAGCATCTGTTGTGCCGAATCCACCGCTTCCGTTTCGTCGATAAGGTACCGTTCGCCATAAAACGGCTCCGGACTCTCCTCACCGAAATACAGCAACTCCACACCCGGTTTGTAGCTGTGTCTATCTCTGACCACAACCGGTCTCCCGCATGACTTCGCGTCATCAGAAAGTTGCCATTTACCCGCATACACCGTTTGTCTCCGAGCCTGGGTCATATGAGTCACCGGTAGTCTCACCTGTCTTCGGCGTAACAACCAGGACATCACATGGTAAAACGACAGAGAAATCCAACGAATAACGCCCCAAAGTACTGTCGCAAAGATCATTAACATCGTTCGTCTCCTTTATCTCCATAACAACTGGAAAACCAGCAACAGCACACCTAACGTCAGGATCCCCGCAACTTTGAACAGCGTTATCATGCCCAAAAGTTTAAGGAGTGCGTCACGATCCCGATAATCACACTCATCACGGATCAAATCGCGGATAAGTGAGCGTTGTTTCGGCGTTAACATCTCTGAAGCCGACAAGGTTGTCGTATCAGTGGGGGGATGAAAAGCAGGCATTAACCACTCCTGTTACCGGGAGCCTGCCCTTGACGGGGACAAGCCCCGGGAAATGTAAGGAAGATGTTCATCACGAACATCATACAAAGTAAATAAATCCGTCAGGTCAATCCCTGTCAGGATGCCTGATAAGTATCGCCAGCCGAGGCAATCTCCCCGACTTAACTTTGCGCCCAATCAGTGCTTCAGACCGGACAGATTTCATCAATATTTCAGTTAATCACGATAAAGTTTGCATAATATTTCCTCAAATGTAAAAAAATGAGGAATAACCTCATCCCTCAGGGAAAGGCATTCCCCATCAGGAGGTGGTTGTATGACAGAGACAACAGAGAACTAACCCTGTCCCTCGGAGGTGAGATCATCAAATGGCAAGCCTGCCACCGTGTGTTACTAAAAATGCACCTTCATCACTGTAATCAGTGATACCCGTTTTCAAAGGATAAACGGGTGTACCGCCCAAAGGCACCATCTCTCAGGTTACAATGGTTTTATGACGAGTCACCCAAAGGCGTCAGTCTCAGACTCATCTGACATTGGCCGTTGTCCGAAAACAACAAGTTAACATATTGATATTAAGCCCAGGGCTGTTTCGATTCAAGCTAAATTCAAAAGCCAATTAATCATCACTGCACTGTTTATTGTAGACACGGGCAACATAATGTCCTCGTCCATCTCCATGTCCCAAATCCATTGCAACCATCGCTTCTGCTTCTTTTCGACTTAATCCTTTCGACAAATGATAATTTATTGCCTCAACAGCATAAGCATAACGCAAACTGTGTGGTGAAGACTTTCCGGTTAACCCCGCTTCCCTGACTCTATTCCGGTAACGATCAATAGCCGAATGTAAATTCGGCTATTGATCGTTGTCAGACTACCTCCAACGCCAGTTTTCACTGACGTCGCCATCAATACCGAGTCGATTGTTCTCCTTCTTCTGAATATAAAACGTCAACATGGTTATTTTTCACTCAAAACGTTAAGGTGAATAGCGATCTTCAAACCCTACAACCGGGGTACCACGTATTGGTCAGAAGGTAGAAAATGCGGGGAAAACCTGTATTACGTGGTAAGCCGGTTATGAATAACGCCGGGTAACTTTCATCGCCGGACGGTGGGTTGTTGTCCGACGAGATCTGCTTCCAAAAGTGCGCAGATGTACTGCATTGCGATGCTCTCCCTTGCAAGCTACAGGGGTTTTATTTCGCCATCTAATGGGTGAGCCTTAAAAGTGATCAGATCACTGGTAATCACATTCAGATGGTAGAGTGTGTCTCAGACGGGGTCAATGTCAGTGCTATGATATCTAACCAGCTGCTTTCACGCACTCCAGGGATCTCATACTGAAGCGCAATATCATTCCTTTATTCTTTAATTTCTAAAGGATTTTTATATTTAATGCCAGTTAATTCTGACAAATCGACATCTTTTCCTCCAGTGTGAAAGATTTTTCTGCGCCTCAGGTTGTACAGGTGAAGGCAATGCTCACACATGTCAGTAACATTAGCCGGATTTTTGATCGCCTTGAGTGTCCTAACAGCATATTTACCACATCGGCATCGTACGACATAAATGGCACTGTTTTTATGGTTACCCCGTTGCGATAAAGGGCGGACTCCTAACACCGTAAAAAAGCCATATTCATAGCCCTGGACCTGCATCAGTATGTTGATTAAATTGGGTTCTCTTGTATTTAAACGTAAATCATATGTCGTTTTGTAAGGAATAAAATGACTGGATTGTTTTTGACTTTTCTTTTTCCTATCATTTTTATCGGTATCGGCCATCACTTTCCCTGAACCATTTTAGAATATATTAAAGGTTTTACAATCTAACCGTTTTCACTATTAATTCAATAGTGGAATAGCTAAGCTTAATAGGTAAATCGGGTCCAATTCTATTTATTTTCATTATCATAAATGGCGAAGCCTCGATGGATTCGACCATTGAGGCTTCTATAAATCGTCTACTACCAAGCTAATGTAAATATACCCAAGAAACTTCAAGATGCAGTTTTTAGCACCTGAAAATGGTCGTTAATTCTAGACGTCAGCGAGTCCGCTATATCAGGTAACGTTGTGGTGAAAAATTTGAAGACTTTGTCTCGAAATTCATGCTTATCAGCGAAATAACGGTTATTTCGAACCTGTTCATTCATGACCTTCCATAATCGCTCTATCGGGTTTAAATTTGGGCTGTATGGAGGAAGGTAATGTAACTCAATATTGCTAACATAAGCCCACTCCTTCACAAGATGAGCTTTGTTGTAACCCGCCCCATCCA
>NZ_NMQR01000080.1 GCF_003545805.1 Photorhabdus sp. CRCIA-P01
TACCGCCCCCCGCCCCAACCCTGCTTCACTGGCTGCGCGCGGCTCACACTGCGCTGCGCTCCGTTGCTCGTTGCCGTGCTCGCCATCGCCGCCCCGTGCAGCCCCCCGGGGGGCTTCCCTGAACAAAACCGTGTGGTCGCAAGGCCATGCGCAACCCGAAGCCACAGTGCCTCAGAGCGTCGCAGGGGCGCCGCTTGCGGGCTCTGTGCCGCCCGCGCCCGCAGAACGTGCGTCCGCCGCCCAGGCAAGCTGGGCGACGTTCGCCCGTTGCCGAAAAAGGCGCTACGCTGACAAAGGCCCGGCGGGAAAAACGGGCCGTCGGGGGCGAAAAGCGCGTCAGGGGGTTTTGGGTTCGGCGGTGAACGGACATTGGAAAAAACGGGTTATAACTGACTGAGGGCATTAGGAAAATTGACGTTCGTCGGTGAAGTTCGCACTGGAATGCGTTGTTGTGCAGAATAACCAGCTACGCTATAGCTATGCCAGTCCGAACGGCGATATCACGCTGGAGCTGGATCAGCAGGGAGAGATTATCACTCAGGAAGAGTACTACCCTTATGGCGGCACGGCCATCCGGGCCGCCCGTAGTCAGACAGAAGCAAACTATAAAACCGTGCGTTACTCCGGCAAGGAGCGGGATGCTACCGGGCTGTATTACTATGGCTTTCGCTACTATCAGTGTTGGGCCGGGCGCTGGATCAGCAGCGATCCCGACGGCCCGGCGGAAGGACTGAATCTCTACTGTATGGTCAGAAACAATCCGGTCACGCTACACGATACTGACGGACGAGCGCCCGCGCCGCTCACCAGAATGGATTCAGCAGTAGAAGAGTTTGAAAGCGCCTCGCGGTCTGAGGATATCAAAGCCATCCGTTTATACGCCGATCGTCTGGATGCCATTACCAGCGCGGTAAATACGATTCATGACGCTGTTGATGCCACTGCTGATGGCACACGCGGATTGCAGATGTTAGCCAAACAAGGGGGCAGTGTGTTTACTTCCACCATCACATCTGCCCTTGGTGGCCTGGGTGGAACAAGTGCAGGCATTGCGCTGGGAGGAACATTAGGTTCTGTCGCGCTTCCCGGCGTAGGCACCATCACAGGGGCAACGATAGGCGGCACGCTTGGTGGTTTGGCCGGCAAAACGGCGGTAAAAAAAATTACCTCACTAATCCTGGATAAAGCAGGGCTGAAAACCAAAAGACTACAAACATCAAAAATAAGCAGAGAACTGAGTAATTACAATAATGGTTTGATAGCTAACACTGTTTCAGACTCAATCGAGCAATATGCTGGCAGAGATAAATTGAAAACTTGGACAACTACTGGGGCTGCAAAGGGCTTTAAGGATTTAACGGGTATATCACTTCCTGTAGCGTAAACGTCCGATCATCTCACCTTGACAAAAAAAACGAGTTTAAGTAAAGCGATTCTCAGGCCAGGGCAGCAGTGTAGTGGTATAAGAATTCCGAACTTATCACTTGCCTGTGGGGGCATTGCTTTCACAAGGTGTGCCCTTTTTCAGGTAAAAAAGAGGATGTTTTACTATGTCGAAGTGGTACGCCAATCGTTTGAACATCACTGGCCAACCTGACCAACTGGATGCCCTGCGACAATCTGTCTTTCATACACAAATCCCCTGATAAAAAATCGGGGGATTTTTTTGAATCTTTTTCTATTTTGCTGATCTTAGTAATAACTATTTCATTGAGGTACGGTAAAATGTTCCAAACTCACGCAGAACAATGGGCTTATGAGACTTTTTCTCGCGCAAATTTTGGCGATAGCCGACGAACCCAGCGTCTTATCAAATTCACCGCCTCTTTAGCCAACCATATCGGGCAATCTATTGTGCAATCACTCAAAACACCTGCGGATATTGAAGCCGCTTATCGATTTACACGTAACCGGGCCATTGACGCAACGGCCATTGCAGAGGCCGGATTTGCAGCAACGGCTGAACAAGCTAAGTCCTATGACTGTTTGCTGGCCTTGGAAGATACAACCTCACTGGAGTTCACTCATCAGACGGTTCGGGATGAAATGGGGTATACCGCATCACGAAAAAGTGCCACCGGCCTGCATGCCCATTCCGTTTTGCTTTTTGCCCCCAGAGAAGAACAGGTCATTGGCCTGATTGAACAAACGCGCTGGACGAGGGAGTTGAGTCATTATGGCAAGAAAGCGCAACGGGCTTCCCGGCCGTATAAAGACAAGGAAAGTTATCAGTGGGAACGCGCCTCTCAGGCAACAGAAACTCGTCTTGGCAGTGATATGAATAAGGTCATTTCAGTTTGTGATCGCGAGCAGACATTATTGACTATCTGACCTATAAAATCACGCATCAGCAGCGTTTTATTGTGCGTTCAATGCAAAGCCGTTGCATTGAACAAAGCTCAGATAAACTTTATCTGTTCAGTGAATCTTTGCAGCCCGCAGATAAAAGAACCGTTCAGGTTAAACAAAGAGGTGGGCGTAAGGCGCGTGAAGCTCTCTGCGACGTCCGTTACGCCCCTGTCACGCTCAAAATGCCGGCCAATAAACGAGGGGAGCCGATACCGCTGTATTATGTGAGTTGTCAGGAAACAAATAACGACAAGGAGCTGAGCTGGCACATTCTGACATCGGAGCCGGTAAAAGGTAAAGAAGATGCCCACCGTATTCTGGACTAGTATGAAAAACGCTGGCTCATTGAAGAGTTTCACAAAGCATGGAAAAGTGGCGGGACACAGGTAGAAGCGCTGCGGATGCAACGTAAAGAAAATCTGGAAAAAATGGTGGTGATCCTGGCGTTTATCGCCGTGCGTGTTCATCAGTTGCGCTATGTGGGTCTCAATAGATCAGAGGCGGAAAAACAGAGTTGTGAAACGCTATTAAGCCCGCTAGCGTGGAAATTATTGTGGGTAAAGCAAGAAAAGAAAAAGGTCTCTAAGACAGCGCCAAGTGTTTACTGGGCCTATATTAATTTGGGAAACCTAGCGGGTTGGTATGACTCAAAACGAAATGGCCGAGTGGGATGGGAAAGGCTGTGGCAAGGATGGTTCATGTTACAAACCATCCTTGAAGGTTATTTACTGTCCAAGTCTCTTGATCTATGAAATATGATCAAGAGACAGGTTGCAAGATGGGGAATTTTTTTGAACTGATGCAATTTCCCATAACTGACCTTCTGCTGATCAATTAAGAAAGCTGAATAACCGATTACAACATCGTGTTAATTAATTCGTTGATTTTGGTTTGGGCTGCTTGACAGTTGCAATAGAACTTGTAAGTATTGCGTTCCTAAGCAAAAAGGACACCTAAAGTTTTAGGTATCCTAGCTTGGCAACCCTTATGTTCAATTCAATATTGAAGTACTGAAAAGCTAAACTAACTACAGTTATACATTCGGGTTCTTGTATTGGTTGCCCATTGAGTTTTCACTTTCATCTCCCAACAAGCGCACTTTGAATTGGTGCCCGGAGGCGGAATCGAACCACCGACACGAGGATTTTCAATCCTCTGCTCTACCGACTGAGCTATCCGGGCAACGGGGCGCATTAAACCGTATTTGGTAGAGCCCGTCAATAGATTTCTTTGGAAATAGTGATTTGTGCTCTGAAATTATTCGATTGACTAGAAATATAGGTAAAATAATAACGGAGAGTAGAAAAATGGCTCTCCGTTATTTTCTTAATATTTTAATGTTTTAATGATGGTAGTTTTTCTGGGCAGTATTGACTTTCATCAGGTAGCGACGTGATTCTGCCGATGGATGTTTGGTTGTCAGGGTTTCATAAACGTCACCCGGTGCCATTTTATTGATAATTTGAGCCGCTTTTTTCTTATCGCTAGAAAATACTCGTAATACACTACCTGCACCACCGTTGTAAGCCGTTATTACTGCGTAACGGCGAGATGTTGCATTAGTGATGTCAACCAGATAACTGTTTTGTAATATTGATAAATATGCTGTACCAGCATCGATGTTATTTTCTGGATCAAATAGATAACTACGACTTGGTTGCCCTGATTTACCTTTTATCTTAAAGACATCACGGCCAGCAGTATGTTGTACAACTTGCATCAACCCAAGTGCATCAGAACGGCTGACCGCATAGGGGTTGAAGCTGGATTCTATTTGCATAATTGCCAAAATTAGGGATTCATCTATGCCATATTTAATGGAAGCTTGACGAATCAGTGGCAGATATTTATGAGCACGTTTGTCCAAATGGTTTGGTACCAGTTGTATAGTGACAGACCAAATGACATGTAAACCGGATTGGCGTTTTTGTAATTTGTTGGTAATCAGATAATCTGCAAAGTGTGTTGCTCGCCATTCCCAACGAATCGGCTGGCCGTTATTGTCCATAACTTGTCCGTAAAGGAAAGGTTCTTTACTGATCTGAATATCGTTAGTATCAGAATAGAGATCAACGGAACCTGGATCATCACCCATTAATAAGGTCGTGATAATGGCCTTACGTAAATAAGTTGTGGGGTCAATTGGAGAAATTGTCTCAATCGTGATTGTTCCAGCTTCAAAATTGATATGGCTGCGGGTCTGGTATTGATCGGTATATTTAACGTAATCTTTTGGGCCTGCGATTAATACTTCATGCAACCCCCAAATGTTCTCAATGTTATGAGCAAACTGGCCCATCAAAATGTCAAAACCATTGGTATCTTTTATATATTCTTCGCGGTATTCACTATTTTTGTTGCTGGTACAGGAAACAAGAATTGGGGCAATAACAAACAGCGCTAACAGTTTTTTCATCTTACATTGCCATCTGGTGTTGAATACAACATCAGAGCCGGTGGCCCTGATGAAAGCTAAATATTATTTTTCTGGTGGGATATATCCATCAATTTGAATATCATGACCTTCGAACAGGAATTTAGTCATTTCCTGTTCAAGCAATTTACGATCTTCCGGGTTCATGGTGCTGAGTTTTTTCTCATTGATCAGCATGGTTTGTTTGCTCATCCATTGTCCCCACGCTTCTTTGGAAATTTCATTGAAAATGCGTTTGCCCAATTCGCCCGGATAAAGCTGAAAATCCAGCCCTTCGGCTTCGTGTTGTAAGAAAGTACAAAAAACAGTTCTACTCATAATAAATCCTCAAAATAGCGAGTATGGGATTCAACTCAGTTGTTGTAATAGATATTCAACTGGCGCTGCCAGCCCAACAGTCGCGGGTTGCTGTAAGTTATACCAAAGTCCTTTATTTTCATCCATACAGGTAGTAAAGGATAAAATATTTATTTTTATCGGCACAATATCTAGATGAAAATGACTAAATGTGTGGCGGAATGCGGTAAGTTGTTCGTGTTTACTGTGAGAAATACCTGATTGTTCTAGCCAGCCATTTAATAAATCCATGCTCTCAAACTGAGGAAACGCAAACAAACCACCCCAGATCCCCGTTGGTGGGCGCTGTTCTAGCCAGACAGAATCATTATTCTGCATCAGCAGGAAATAAGCTGTTTTCTCAGGAATGCTCTGTTTAGGTTTTTTACCTGGATATTTTGTCCAGCTATGGTTAGCGTAAGCAATACATCCTTGATTTAATGGGCAGATTTCACATTTCGGCTTGCTGCGAGTGCAAACCATTGCGCCTAAATCCATCATCGCCTGATTAAAATATTCCACCTGTTGTACCGGCGTTACATTGGTGCTGATTTGCCAAAGGCTGCTTTCAACCTCTTTTTTACCAGGCCAACCTTCCACGGCATAACAGCGGGCCAATACCCGTTTAACGTTGCCATCAAGAATTGGGAAATGTTTACCTTGAGAAAGTGAAAGGATTGCACCTGCTGTTGAACGGCCAACGCCAGGTAGAGCAACAACATCTTCAAAAGTTGTCGGGAATTTACCTTGGTGCCGTTCCACAATCTGTTGTGCTGCTTTATGTAAATTACGAGCGCGAGCGTAGTAACCAAGGCCGGTCCATAAATGAAGGACTTCATCAAGGGGGGCTGCGGCAAGTGAAGTCACATCGGAAAAACGCGAAATAAAACGTTGAAAATAGGGAATGACCGTCGCAACCTGAGTTTGTTGCAACATCACTTCTGAAAGCCAGACGTGATAAGAGGTCTTTTCCAGTTGCCAAGGCAGGGTTTTACGACCGTAACGATGGTACCAATCCAGTACCACTGTGGAGAATTGCTTTGCTTCCATCATTGGGATAATTGTCTTTAGGGAAAATCAGTGTTTCGTGAATAGGATTGCAACATAGTGTAACCTCGCTGTAAACCGGAACTTTGTTTTCACGGCGCTACGCAATTTAGTATTAAAATTGTACTTATCACTATCGGACTTGCTAAAATCGGCCATCTTTGGATAATGCGCTCTCTTTAGGTGGTTTGCTGGTGAAGCAGCCATAGACGGCTGAATAAATGCCTTTAAAACTGACAGAAATACCATGATAAATAACGTAATTTCACCGGAATTTGATGAGAATGGCAGGGCGTTGCGCCGTGTTAAGAGTTTTGTTCGTCGTCAGGGCCGGTTAACTAATCGTCAGCAACAAGCACTTGATGATCTCTGGCCAAAAATAGGTGTTGAGTATCAGGCGGAAAAACTGGAGCTGGGAGCACTTTTTGGGCGAGAAGCCCCTGTGGTGCTGGAAATTGGCTTTGGCATGGGGGCATCACTTGTCACAATGGCAAGTCAGAATCCAGAAAAAGACTTTCTTGGCATTGAAGTTCATGTACCTGGTGTCGGCGCTTGTCTGGCTTCCGCTGAAGATGAAAACATCGGTAACTTGCGGGTGATGTGCCATGATGCGATTGAAGTGCTGGAAAACATGATCCTGGATAATAGTTTGGAAATGGTACAGCTTTTCTTTCCGGATCCATGGCATAAAGTACGTCATAATAAACGCAGGATTGTACAGCCACCATTTGTGGAACTGATAAAAAGCAAGTTGAAAGTGGGTGGCGTATTCCATATGGCGACTGACTGGCAGCCATATGCTGAATATATGTTGGAAGTGATGAATGGCGTAGATAATTACCTTAATTTGTCTGAAAATGGTAATTATGTGCCGCGTCCATTTTCACGCCCGATAACGAAATTTGAATTGCGCGGTCAGAGGTTGGGGCATGGCGTATGGGACATAATGTTTAAGAGGATTAAGTAATGGCTAAAAACCGCAGTCGTCGTTTGCGTAAAAAGATGCATATTGATGAATTTAAAGAGTTGGGTTTTTCTGTTAAGTGGAATTTCCCGTCTAATACACCTATAGATGTTATCGATAGCACTGTGGATGCATTTATTGATGAGCTGATTGAATCCAATGGCTTAGCATTGGATGCCAGCGGTTATCTGCATTGGGACGGCTTAATCTGTTTACAAAAAATTGGTATGTGTACAGAAGAACACCGCCAATTGGTTGAAAAATGGTTGAAGGATCGCGGTATGGAAGATGTTATGACCTCTGAATTGTTTGATATTTGGTGGGATTGAGTAACATATCGCTGTAAAATAGCCTGAGTGAATAACAACAGGGGCACCTTTAATAGGTGCCCCTGTCAGGAGTAAAATCAGTGAGTACAACGTTCTCTAATACGTTATTGTCGGATATTTTGCGACAAGTTCGTCCCCTGATTGGCCAAGGGAAAGTGGCAAATTATATTCCTGCACTGGCGGAAGTTCCTGCTGATAACCTGGCAATAGCTATCTGTACCATCGATGGGCGGATATTTCATGCCGGAGATGCTGAGAAGCGTTTTTCGATTCAATCTATTTCTAAAATATTAAGTCTGACTTTAGCCATGACGCGTTATCAGGAACAAGAGATCTGGCAACGGGTCGGGCAAGAGCCCTCTGGTCAGCCATTCAACTCATTAGTCCAGTTGGAACTAGAAAAAGGCAAGCCCCGTAACCCTTTTATTAACGCGGGGGCATTAATTGTATGTGACATGTTGCAGTCGCGATTGAGTGCACCTAAACAGCGTATGCTGGAAGTGGTGCGTAAACTTGCTGGTTGTCCTGATATTTGTTACGACAGCAAAGTTGCCCGTTCTGAAATGGAACATTCTCACCGCAATGCAGCGATTGCTTATCTGATGAAATCCTTCGGTAATTTCGATAACGATGTGCTCGCAGTACTGCAAACATATTTGCATTATTGTGCTTTGAAAATGAACTGTATTGAGCTTGCCAAATGTTTCATTTATTTGGCTAATCAGGGGAGTACGATAGGTTCTGAGCAGCAAATCCTTAGTCCACGTCAGGCCCGGCAGATTAATGCACTGATGATGACCTGTGGTATGTATGATGGTTCCGGTGAATTTGCATTCAGAATTGGTATGCCAGGAAAATCGGGCGTTGGCGGTGGGATCGTGTGTGTCGTGCCGGGAGAGCTTACTGTTGCTGTTTGGTCACCGGAATTAGATCGATCGGGGAACTCTTTAGCCGGTTGTGCTGCCCTAGAACTGTTAGCCGATCGTGTTGGTCGATCCATTTTTTAACTCTCAGGTGATTTTCTTAGGAGAAAACATGTTCCGCAAAATTATTATTGCTGCATCTTTGCTATTTGTTACTCAGGCTCAGGCAGGTTATGAATGCCAGGTAAATCCACGGAATGACATTATTATTACTTCTCAATCAGTTCAGGTTGTGGGGGCAAGTGGCAATCTCCAGATTTCACCTGATGGCTCAGTAATTCGTGATGGTAAGAACTTAAGTTTAAATACAGAACAGCGTCAGAAAGCACAACGTTATCAGCGGGCTTTGCGGCAGGATTTGCCCTGGATTAAACAGGAAACCGGAAAACATCTGATAATGGCCCGTAAATCCTTGGATAAAGTGGTAGTAGATACTATCGGTAAGGATAGCAATGTGCGTAACCGGTTGTCTGATCTTGAATCAGGGCTTAATAAACAGATAAGCCGAATTATTGAAACCCACTCAGAGGGTATAGCATTTCATCATCAGGCGATTAAGCAGGTTGAAAAAGAGAGCCGTAGCTTAATTGAACAGAGCCTTGGTGGAGTGTTACAAGACAGCATTAATGAGATTGGTAATAAACAATTCAGTTTGAATGGTGATAATAATCAGGCATTGCAATCTTTGTTTGGTAGCTTAGGTGGGTTGCAGAATAATTTGAAAGCTGAATGGAAAACTCAGGAAGAAGATTTCCAGCGTTTTGGCAAAGAGGTTTGTGGTAAGGTCAGCGGCCTTGAGCAACAAAGAATCGAATTACTGAATTCTATTAAATAGTTGCTAATAATCACAAATAAGAATCAATTTGAAATTGATTCTTATTTGGATTGACATATTTTTTTCGCTACCTAGAATGCAAATGCTTACTAAATATTCTTTCTTGGAGTGCGATATATGAAAAAGATAATTCCTGTCGTTCTGGTATCGTTATTTGCTGTTGCAAGCCATTCCGCATTTAGTCAGAAATCTGCTGTATTCACACCAAATGCAGTTACAACTCAGGTTGATGATAAGGTCACGGTTAAGCACCTTTCCGGTGAAACTGAGGTCAAAAAGAATCCTCAGAAAGTTGTTTCATTTGATTTCGGTACTTATGATTCATTAGTTAAATTAGGTCTGTCAGATCGGGTTGTGGCATTACCTACTGGTAATACGCCTGAATATCTCCGTAATAGCCTGCCTAAAGGGTTAGAAAATGCAGGGGGGATGAAAGAGCCAAATTTGGAAAAACTGGCGAAAATTAAACCTGATTTAATCGTTATTACCGGCCGTCAAGGTTCTTTCTATGAAAATCTGTCAACAATAGCACCGACAATTAATTTGGGAACTGATAGCAAAAATTATCTGGTTTCAGTTGAAAGTAACATAACGTTATTAGGTGAATTATTTAGTAAACAGAGTGAAGTGAAAGATCAGATTGTTGAGTTGGAGAAAACCATTGCTAAAGCTCAGGATAAAGCTAAATCTGCTGAGGCAAAAGTTTTAGTATTGTTACATAACGCAGATAAACTAATGCTGAATAACCAGAGCGTAGTGTATGACGTGGTTAAAGCACGGAAAGCGGAATTACCTATTCCTGCTGGTAAGGGTAAAACCAAACGCGTTGTAGTGACTTCTGACATGATCGCTAAGGCTAATCCAGATGTGATTTTAATTATTGACCGCAGCGAAGCAATTGGTGCCGGTAAGCTAGATAAAGCGAAGTTTGAAGATGATAAAGTGAAATCTACTTCAGCGTATAAGAATGGTAAAATTACTTATCTGAAGTCTGATCTGTGGTATTTGTCTGGCGGTGGTTTGGAGAGTCTGTCAGCACAAGTTAATGCGGTGGCTGATGCCCTTTAATCAGGTCATGTGCCATTTTGAATTTGAACAGTGATTGAAGTTCCACAATGGATTGTTTTAGGTTTGGTCTGACAGTTATCGGTTATTTTATGCTGGTGGCTGTCAGGTTTTTGGTTTAAGTGAAGTGACTATCGTACAGCAATGATTTGTCGTTTGGTTATTGTGTTCACATCTTGGGACTGGTGGGTGTATTATTCTATGAATAGTGAGCTTATTATTCGTATTTCTAGCATTAATAATTAAAAAGATAGATAAATTTTTCCATTCGAAATAATGTCTTATTTATTCATAAAATAGAACGTTAATTTGTTATAATATATAGTGTGAAAACTAATATCGTTATTAAGAAATGATAAATATATTTCTGTCATATATAATTGACCGAAAAATTATTTGTAGATGTTAATGGTAATTGTTATGTTGAATTTACAAGGTGAAAACATTGTTTTTTTATATTTGAGCATCTGATTTATTCGGGTGTATAATATGAATAATGATATTTATATTAAAAGGAATTTATAATAAATAATAAGTTCCTTGATAATTGGATGAGATTGCCGATAAATATTTTATAAACAAACATTAACTGCGTTTACAGAGTCAAGCACCAATGTGGCTATAGCAGGACCAGCCAGTGCATTGACTCCTTTAAGGAATTAATTATTCCAGAAATACTTATATCATTCTTAACTTCAGAAATTAATGACCAAGTATTCTTTGATTTATCAATAATAGAAGTCGAATTTTTAAGGTCTTTAACTATAGTAAGTAACTCACGTAGAGCATCATGACCTAATTTTTTCAATAATACTTGCGTGGCCGAATGTCTTTCAGATTCATGTATGCCCATGAATTTGAATGCAAGACTAAAAGCACCAGCGACAACTGCACCAATTGCAAGAACACATTGAGATACACCTGCATACTCTGTTGGTTTTAATATTCCATCAGTGTAAGTTGGAGCTGAATTATTAAAATGCAATCTCTTGTAAGCATCATTTACAACCATGTCAAAGCTGATATTTTCCTTTTGATGATCGGAAAGTTGATCATAACAATCTTTATAATACGGAGTCAGTGCTGTAGCGAGGTCTTCTTTGGATAAAGTATATAACATTTCTTTATTTTCAATATTCATTCTTCACTTCAATCAAAGTGAAATTAAAGATAATTTTTTAAATGCTTGTGCTTATAAATAAAAATATAACCAAGCGCAAATTAAATATAGTCGTATTTGAGATAATTTAAATGATATTATTGTGTCGTAATTTACATATATTAAAAAATTAATCTTGTGTAGAATATAGTTTTATTAAATTATAATTAATGTATTTATTTATGATCGATATTAACCATTATCTATATGGATAAATATATTTGTAGAGAGATTAATTAATCTTTATAT
>NZ_NMQR01000081.1 GCF_003545805.1 Photorhabdus sp. CRCIA-P01
GTTTGATTTTGATTTGGATGAGTGGCCGCTGGGAGGCGAAAGCCTGTGGGTGCGTTTAGCCCGCCCGTATGCCGGTAACAGCTACGGTTTCCACTGGCCGCTGCTCCAGGGAACCGAAGTGGCGATCGCGTTTGAACAGGGTAACCCGGACCGGCCCTATATCGCCCATGCGTTGCATGACTCGCGGCATGAAGATCATGTAACCCGCTACAACTACAGACGCAACGTGTTGCGCACGCCGGCCAACAACAAACTGCGGATGGACGATGATCGCGGCAAAGAGCACATCAAACTGAGCACCGAATATGGCGGTAAAAGCCAGCTCAATCTGGGCCATCTGGTGGACGGACAGCGACTGCATCCCAACAAGCGCGGTGAAGGGTTTGAGTTGCGCACTGACGACTGGGGAGCGATCCGGGCCGGGAAGGGGTTGTTTATCAGCGCGGATCAGCAGGTTAAAGCGTCGGGTCAGCAACGGGATATGCAAGGGGCGTTGTCTGAGCTGGAGGCTGCAATTCAGACCGCGGCGGGGTTGCGTCATGCCGCTGAGGCGGCGAAAGCGGAACTGGCGGATATCGAAACCCAGACTGCATTGATGAATGACACCCTCAAAGATCTGCAACAACGCGCTCTGTTACTTTCCGCGCCGTCAGGCATTGCTCAGGTGACCCCGGGCAGTTTGCAACTTTCTGCTGGTGAAAACCTGATCACCACCGTGGGCCGGGATGCGGATATGAGCATCACCAAGAAATTCCGGCTGGCGGTGGGGAATGGTTTGAGTTTGTTCACCCGAACGTTGGGTATGAAGCTACTGGCGGCTTCCGGCAAGGTAGAGATTCAGGCACAGACTGACGCGGTGGAGGTGTTGGCGCAACAGGCGCTGACGCTGGCAAGTCAGCAAGATCGCGTGACCGTTTCCGCGAAAACGGAACTGCGTCTGGAGTGCGGGGGAGCTTATATCTCGCTGAAAGACGGGCATATTTCGTTTGCCAGCCCGAAGAATGCTCGGATCCATTGTGACATTTTACAGAAAACGGGCCCTGTCAGTCAGGATTCAACCCTGACTTTACCTGACCGTTGTGCGTCAACGGCAGTGCAGAAGGCGACGACTCTCGACAGTGCTGTGGAATAAGGAATCTCTGATGACCCAGATTCAAATTGATTATGATTTTTCTCCCGAGGTGATAGATCGGCAGAAAATTGGCTTGCTGTCTGACTTGCAGACCGCATTTACCCAACGTAACGGGCAAGGGCTGTTGCTGGTTGATCCGGCCGTTTTTCTGGATACCCGGCAGGTAGCCGAGTTGCCTGCGGCAATCCTGGCACATCAACCGGCGGCAATCCCGACCCAGATAAAACATCCGCGTTTTGAATCCCGTTATTCTCCCTGGCTGATACCGCTGGATATCAATCGATCTGAGGATGCTGATTTATTGGCATTGAGTGTCATGCAGGCGTTACAGGAATCGGATCCGGCTGAGTTGATGGCTAGGCGAGGTCGAATGGTGTGTGGCTGGTTGTTCAGTGCCAGCCCGGCACTTGCGATTGCGCAACATATCGGCATGACGGCGGTACAAACATTGTCATGGGTACGGCAAATCGTGCTGCGTTTTTATGATCCAACCGTGAACAATGCTATATGGCCGTTGCTGGATAGCTGGCAGCGTTCGCGTTTGTTAGGGCCACTGACCGACTGGTACTTGACTGACGGTGATGGTCAATTGCTGTACCGGGATAATACGCAATCCGCGAGGGAGCAATACACTTTTTCATTGGCATTAGCACCTGAAAAAGTGAAAGAAATTATCTGGGCAGGCCCGATGAACCGGGCATTGTGCCGATATCGCCAGGTGCACCGCAATCAGCTACGTCGACCCGAATCCGAAGCACGGCATATCATGCTGGCCTTGTTGCGTCGGGTGACAGCACGCTATGCCTTTAACGCTGTGCAAGACCTGGAAACCTGTGCATTGCACGGTCTGCTTTATCATCCGGAGATAGATTTACACCCCCGGATACAGTCGCTGTTGTCCAGTGAACAGGGTGACAGTTTCGGTGGTTATGGTGAACGCACAAACAGGCTGACAGCGGAAGAATGGCAGGTACTGGCCCGTGAATGCGGTCATCTCAATGTTTCCGTTATTTCCTCAGAAAACAAGGAGATTTCTTAATGAATCGACCTTTATGCCAGATGTGTGAGGCAACCGGCCCGGCCCTGCTGCCGGTACGCTATAGCGTGGTGCCGGATCGCGTTGTTGAAACGTTGCCGGCGTGGGCAGAAACGCCGGCACCATCAGCGCAGGGCTACCATTATGCCCTACGTGCCTTACGACAGGGTTTTTTGTATGTCTATTATGCTAATGCCGGGTTATTTGAACAGGAGAGCTGGGAGGCCTGGAGCATCAGCGAGGATGGTGGGTTGTGGAAGCAGTTCGGTGGCCCTTTTGGTATTCAGGCCAAGAAAACGGCGGATTGTCATACCCCGACTCATCAGAGTACGAATATGGAATTTATTGTGCTGCGGGATATCGCTCTGCGTCAGGAGACGTGGCTGGCATTTTCCCCGTCGGTCTGGAGCATGGAGGCCATCCAGTATTATCACACCCATCCTGAAGCGCGGCAAAAACGGATGCAGTGTGTGAAACCGTGGCAGTGGCGCAGTGTGCCGGAGGGCGTGGGTATCGCTCAGGTTACCGAAGATAACCTGAATGGGGTCATGGATTACCATCCGGAGGACAGAGACGCCGTCAAATATCTGCTGCCCTGCAACCCGAAAGCGGCGCGTATCAGCCGGACAAGGGAAGAGGCGCCCTACTACCAGTTTGTGCCTAACGCGGTAGGGCCACAGGGCACCCTCTATCCGTGGAGCGAAAAGCGGATGGGGAATGCCGCCGCCACGGTCAGAGCGATGCAAAAACGGGGCGCGGCAGCGGACGGTAGCCCCGTCTCGCCGGTGTTAATCGCGCTGCATGATCCGATAGGCGTTGCGCATGAGTTAGCGGGCTGGAGTGATGATATCGCCGGCGAGCATAAAACCTGGCTGGATGAACTGTCGATTGAGTTTATGACCGAGAACTCACTGATCGGGGTGGAGAATCAACTGCGTCAATTGAAAACCGCCAATGAGAAAGAACGCATTGATGACGATATCAGCGCAGTCGTGAAGATGGCCTATGGGGCTGTTTCCAAACAGGAGTTGGCAAACCTTAGAGAGAGTATTACCCGCAATACGATCAAATCAGATAATGACGTGTTTGCCCGTGATTGGGGGAAATACACGGCAGAGCTGAATCTGGCGAAACGACAGGCATTTAACCAATGTTATGCTGATTTTTGTGGCGAAGTGGCGAAAAAGCTGGAACAACTGGCCCAGTTCAGAGTGAGCTGGTTAAAACAGAGCCGGTTTATCACCTGTTGTCAGGATTTTTATTCCACCCGACTGGAAGACAACCTGAATTACCGGGAGGCGGTGGACTACGCCATCGTATTGCTTAACGTCACTGAAGCGGGCAGTGCCTTTTTAGATGACCAAATTGACCGGTATTCCGCGCTTTCGTCGGAGAGCATAGTCTGGCGCTCGTTGTTATTGAATAACCCGGACGTGATGAAAGAGATGGCCGGGTTTTTGCAGCAGATGAAGCTGCATAAGGACAATCACCAACCGGCGGACACCTCAATGTTTATAAAAACGGTGTCAGAGCTGAGTGGGAAACTGGTGGAAGCCTACGATAAAGCGAATGAGGCGCTGGAAAGACCGCCCACTTCTCACAGTACCTTTGCCCGGGCGATGCTGCATTGTGATCGGCGACTGGTCACGTTAGGTGACCGGTTCTTGAATTTTACCCGTTTAGGGAAAAGGCTGGACAGCCTGAATGAAATGCTGAGTAGGACGTTGTTCTCGGTGATTTCTGGTGTGCCGTTTGATCAGGCGGTTGACCTGTCGGTATCGCAGCTTAAGGAGGGCAATGCTTTTCGGCAACAGGTGTTGGAACAGCTTAAAAGGCCGGGAGCGGAAGCTCGTCTTGAAACAAGAAATAATTATAACCGTGATTTTAAGGAATTTGCTGAAAGTGCCGAAGGGGAATCGGTATTAAAAAAATCCCGGATTAAATTGCTGGTTTTATTGTTCAACGGGCTGGAGTTTGCCGGTCAGTTAAAAGAGAGCAAAGGGGATGTCAAGAGCCACGCCCAGGTGACGGCGGCATTTTTAGGCACATTGAGTACCGCGATGGAGATTGTGGGGCCGATGGTTGAGCACGGCATAAAAAATATGGCTGCCACCGACACCATTAAGTTTATCGGGACGAGTGCCGGTACGCTCTCTTCTACACTCAATTTGGGGGTAGATATGAGTGACCTTTATTCTGAATGGCGTGGCAGAGGGCGCTGGCAGTTTATTGGGCTTTACGGTCTTAAAAGTGCCTATGATTTTATGCAACTCACAACAGCATTAAAGGGGTTATTAGAAGTCTTAGTGAAAAGGGCATTACTTTCACCTAAAAATTTACTCGTTGAAGGAGTGGCGAAGCTTCTGGCGTGGGAGACGCTTGCCTGGCTGTGCAGTTGGGAGGCGATGATCCTTATTTTTCTGGTTGAAGAGCTGGTTATCTATTTTTCTGATAATGATTTGCAGAAATGGTGTCGAAGTTGTGTTTTTGGTCTGGAGCCGCCGAAAATGTTGCAATCCACGCAATTTATTTACCCTGACTCGCAGCGAAATACCCGGTGTGAGGAACAACGTCACAGTTTTGCTAACGCACTTAAGGATGGCTTATGAGTACTTGTCGTCCTTTTAAAGTGGCTATTGACTTTGAGGAAATAAAAAGTCAGAGAAGCAGTCTTGACACACGGATAGCGGTTAAGCGAGAAAGAATTCAGCGTCGTCCTCAGGATAGAGAGGAGGTAGAAAAAGCCATAGCGGAGGTTCAGGCTAAAATCCCGGAATTGGATGCGATATTGGCAAAGGAGCCGCCGCCGCCGGAATTACCGCCTCGTCAGCCCTTAATGAAAGTCAGTGGCGTATTGGAAGAATTCGAGACGCTCTGTGTGATGGGGTATTTTACCGATCAAGAATATGATCCCGTCGCCTTTGCCCGTAAGGAGGAGCGTGATCAATATGGCGCGCTGTTGCTGGCGATGACAGGCAATACCTCGGCGGCGGCGGTGACTTCGCAAACCAGTGTTCGGATGGGGGATGTCTGTGATTTTGTGCAGGGGAAAATCAATGGTATTCCCTTCCACGGTTGGTTGGGATTTACCATTGCAAAAGTGGGGGATAACGTTGAATTAGCGGTGACAGAGCAGGAAGGGCATTATGTGGTTTATGCCATTGCGCATCCTGAATTAAGAGTGGTGTCGATGACGCCCCGTTGTAAGGTGGGTATTCTTTCGGATGCTAAAGAGCAGATATTCGGGACTTGTTTTCTTTTTTCGCTTTACCTGCTTGTTATAATCATGGGCGATGTTTTTTTTATGATGAAAGATATTTTCATGATCCTGGAATATATGCTGCCATTTTGTGCTGTGATGATAGCGATATTTGCTCCCAGTACGTATTACCACCGTCTAAAAAAGCCCAGACCCACAGTTAAACTGGCTGAAGAAATTTTCACGGTATTAGGTTTCCCTAATCCCACTGACATGAATCTTCACCAATTCACTAAGAAGAAGCTCAAAGAACTTAGGTCCAATGCACCGAATAGGGAAATGGGTAAAGATAGCGAAAGAGTTTTACCAGATAAAGCCTGTTTCGCTAGCCATTACTACTATTACTGATTTAAGTAATCCAATAATAGGGACAAACGGTATGAAGAACAACGTCACAGTTTTGCTAATGCAATTAAGGATGGCTTATGAGTACCTATCGTCCTTATAAAGCGGCCATTGACTTTGAGGAAATAAAAAGTCAGAGAAGCAGCCTTGATACATGGATTGAAGTTAATCTTGACTGGATAGCAAACCATCCAGAAGACAGAGAAAAGGCAGAACAGGAGATTGCAAAAACAAAAGAAAAAATTCCCGCATTGGATGCGATATTGGTAAAAGAGCCGCCACCGCCGGAATTACCGCCGGGTAAACCCTTAATAAAAGTCAGTGGTGTATTGGAGGAATTCGAGGCGCTCTGTGTGATGGGTTATTTTACCGATCGGGAATATGATCCGGCCGCCTTTGCCCGGGAGGAAGACCGGGAGCAGTTTGGCGCGTTGTTGATGGCGATGGTGGGTAATACCTCCAATACACAAACCCGAGTTCGGGTGCGGGATGTTTGTGATTTTGTACGGGGGAAAATCAACGGTGTCCCCTTTCATGGCTGGCTGGGATTGACCACCGCAAAAGTGGGTGATGACGTTGAATTAGCGGTGACAGAGCAGGAAGGGCATTATGTGGTTTATGCCATTGCGCATCCCGAATTAAGGGTGATATCGATGACACCGCGTTGTAAGCAGGGTATTCATGCAAATGCTAAATATCAGATAGGGAGTACCTGGTATTTTTCTTTATTTGTTTTTTCTGTCTTCATGATAATGTGGGTCTTTGTTATTCGGGAGGATATTGTGGGATATATAGAATATATGTCTTTGTTTTGTATTTTGATGGCGATTGTCTTTTCACCGTTAGTCTATTTTTCCTGTATAAGAAACCCGAAACCCACATTCAGACTGGCTGAAGAGATTTTCACTGTATTGAGTTTCCCTAATCCTACGGATATTAATCTTTATCAATTTACGCTGAAGAAACTGAAGGAGATAAAAGCCAGTTCTTCGAATGGAGAATTAAGTAAAGGCAGTGAAAGGGTTTTGCCAGATAAAAGTTGTTACTCCAGCTATTACTACTATTACTGATTTAAGTAATCCAATAATAGGAACCAATGGTATGAAGAACAGGACCTATTGTCCCTTTAATATGAGAAAGATAAAAAGTTTTACAATCACGGTAGTGACTCATATGAAAAAAATGCGCATCCGGGGGTTAGAGACTATGGTTCCTTTCCACCCGATCAATGTGATGTAGATTCAAACTAATAATGATAGGATTAATTTGAGATGATAAAGTTATGCAGGATTATCATGGCGATTATTGTACTTTCCTCTCTTTTCATTGTTATGATGCAAGTAGCGACGCTGAATTATTATATTTTTAATCATTATTGGGGGTGGAGGAGTTTTCCATCTAAAGTGGCTGCTACTGTAGTATCCGTTTACATTTTATCTCTACTTCTTAAGTGCTTGCCTTTTATTATTGTTGTTTTTATATGTAGCTTGGTGATGGCTATAAAGGTATGGCATTGGTCATTATGGATTGCGATCTTTGTATTTATTTGGCCGGTGATTGTTATCTTTTTTTATTGCGTACTCACCAAGAGCCTGAAATATGATACATCAGACTGATTTCCCTAAAAGAATCAGTCTGAGGCCATATTTAATAATCATGCCACGGATCAATCCAAACATCTTAATGAACATAGGAAAGCTTAAGTTGGGTTGATATGTAATTTTGTGTAAATCAAGGGGTTTTTGTGAAGCAGATCTATAAAATAGTTTGGGTAGGTTTGGCTATTAATGTATTTACCTATTTTATCTTGCGGGTGGCTATTGGGGTACTTGGGGCTCATTATTCTGCGCTTTCCTATAGAGAGCAGGCTCTGGTTGATACGTTATCAATACTCAATGTTGTCATGCTGATTTTTATTTTGCTGGAGGTGGTGAATCTGTTTGTGATTATCAACGTGCCAAGGTATGCAAAAATCAGTTCTTTTATTGTATCCAGTCTTTTTCCGTTGGGGGCAGTTTATTTCATTGGGTGTTTGTTGTCGATTCAACGGGTCGCATTATCCCCTTTCTCTGAATATCCGAATGATAATGTGGCTCCCGATCCCGCGGTGTATTTTTTACGGGACAGGTACCTAAAGAAGGCGGGTATTTTTGGGGGCGTGGCGCTTTTAACGTTAATTAAGGGTGCGAGTAGTATTTGCATCATGATGGCAGCGATGCATTATGTCTCCTATTGTAAAACAAAAGATCGTTATTTCTTTGCAGAGAAAGACGGGGGCTTTTTGTTAACGCCGACCGCGTTGAGCAAAACTATTTTCTTGCCTTATGAATGTATTAAAAGGGTTGAGGAACGTGAAAGCAGCGTGCTGATTGCCGTTAATTTAAATAAAAAAATCGACATTGTATGCTCAAAGGACTTTATTGACCGAGAAGCACTGATAAACGTTATCGAGAGGCTTTCTCAGGCAGCGTCGAATAATCAGAACCAGAACGATAATATTATCACGCTGGAGATGTGAAAAATTTATTCTTAATGATATAGGGTACATGATGTTTACAGGTGTTATTCGCCTGGGCGATAAGCTCAGTAGCGGCGGTGAAGTGATTTCCGTTTCTTCTTCCATCGATATTGAAGGTAAGCATGTCGCCTTATTAAATGATTTAGTCAGTTGTCCGCTGGAAGGGCATGGAATTAACCGTATTATTAAAGCCAATGCCAAATGTATTTCTGATGGTAAACCGATAGCGTTTGATAAAGCGCTTTGCCAATGCGGTTGTTATATCATTTCCAGTACGTCTAAAACCGGAATAGGGGAGTCATGATAATGGCCTGGGAAATTCCAGCGTCTTATTCCATACACCGGCCAGCCCCATTAACTTGGTCACTTTGGTGGCGGTTGTTCAGTTTGGCTTGTTTCGCCGTCGCGGTTGCAGCCGGTGGTTTCTGGTATTTGTTTAAAGATCCAACCAGCCTGCTTTATGCACTGGTTGCCGTAACTGGCATCACGGCTCTGTTCGGCGTGATTGCCGGTTGGCGGTTGTTTCGTTATGGCGTCGAATGGGAACAGGCTGAGGTATTGACGCAGGAAAATGCCTGGCAGGAGGCCCGCTGGCAAATGTGGGCTGAGCAAGGGATGAAGGTGGTGGATTATGGTGCGCTGTTTCCCTCAGAGGTCCCCTCACCGGCTGATATTGCGGTGTTAGTTAATGGCGATAGCGCCCTGTTATTACCGCCATTTTTAGGGTATTTCCGTTTGTTTGAAGGTTTGTTGGGATCGGTGCGCCACAGCCTGATGGCGCATGTGGCTGACCACAAGGTGAGTGTCTATTTCCCGTTAAACAGTTCCACAAGAGTGTGGGAAACATTCTGTCAGGTCTGGAAAAATCTGGGGCTGCCTTTGTCTCAGCTACATGGTCCGATAGAACTCAAAGCCGATTATGCCGGCCAGATGGACGATTGGCTGACCACGGAAGTTAAAGGGCTGATACTGGTCATCACATGGTGGTGGGAGGACGGTGAAACGCCACGAACAGCCAGTGAGAGTGCCGTGGTTTGGCTACTGGTTCCATCTTCTTCTCCATTGTCGGCGAAATGCTGTCTGCATCGGCCTATGGTTACTGTCGCAGCGGAGGCCGGGCAGAGTGTGGCCCAGTTTCTGCGTTATCAACGTCCTGCCATCACTGCCGGGACATTGTGGTACAACGATGCCGACTCACCGGAGAAAGATAAGTTGTTAATTCGGTTTAATCAGATATTGCAAGCCTTGCCATCATCCGTACAGCAGAGCGCACCGGCAACGCCTGATCAACAGTTCGTCCCCCATTGGCTTGGGAAATCAGAGCCATATGCGGATTGGTTTGCATTAACGCTCGCCATGAAAATGGCCGAGTATCAACAGGCGCCACAGCTTTTTCTGCTAGCGCACCATGCCACGTTACAACTGGGGACCCTCTCCCCGCTGAACCACGTCACTTCATCAGGGGATCTCCATGTTTAAGGCTTTTATTACCCGTAATTTGGGAGTCGGTCTGGTCACCAGTTTGATCGCACTGGTATTGGGCGGATTGTTATCTTTCTGGGGCGATCGATTCGGGTTGTCTACTCAGGCCGTCAAAATAATTGTTTGGATTGTCAGTATGGTGGGTGTGATATGGCTGTTGAATCTTTTTTGGGATTACAAACAGCGTCTGCCTGTACAGGAAATCGCGGTTAAACCGCTCGTAGAGCAAGTTGTACTTTCAGAAGCACCATTTTATTTTCAACGGTTGCAATATCAGCTTCGTCGGCGTTATGGCCCCCTTTGGCGTCGGCAGGTCTGTATTTTGTTGGTGATGGGGCAACGGGAACAAGTGGAAGCGATTGCCCCCAGGCTGACAGCACAACACTGGCGAGAAGGCGAGCATAACCTGTTGCTGTGGGGCGGCAGTTTGCAGATGCCGCCCGGATAAAGCGCAGTTACAGGCGTTGCGCCAACTGCGTCGCCGTCACCCGCTGACCTGGGTATTACGTACCGAACAGGGTAAAGGTCCGCTGGCGTTGCTGGCCCTGAAAGGGTTCCGGTTGCCGAAAACGATTTTTGTGGAGCATGCGGGAAATACCCTTCCTAAGCCGGGGAGAAATAATCATGATGGGGAAGAAGAGTAATCGCTTATTTGACGGAATAACTCTGAGGCAGAGATAACGGTGATATTGGTATTGTCACCCGGCTATTGCCAGAATATTGAATTGAGTGCTGCTGTTCATTCGATGATAGATATTTTATAACCATATCATCATGATATTCCTGTCTGTCTGTGAGGCTTTATTATAAGGCAGGGTAAAGCTATTATGGATGGGTTAACGCTAAATAATGAAATCTATTCTCATTCGCAGAATATAATTTAGAATCATTCCTTTTTTACGCCTCGGTAACATATTGATAATAGTGAATATTAATCGTAAAGTGGATATGTAATAATGCCTGAATTATATTTTCAGCATTGATTAATCTGTTGAAAATAATATAAAAATAGACTTTATTTCAATGATATTGAAAGAGATGAATATCAGAAGGGAGAATTGATTTCATATTATTTAAATCAATGCAATCTTTTTATATAAACAAATTAAACCCTGTTTGTATTTGGTTTAAATAGGATGAATTTTGCCGTTAATATTAAGCATATTGTGCTGTTTGATAAAAAAAGACTTGATCTTTATATTCACCCGCAGGGAGGATGTAAATTATTCCGTCACCCTATAGGCAATTAATGAATCTATTCATTCGCGGGCAGATGACCGGCCTTCACGATTATTTTTATTCTGGTTAGCTCTCAATTAAGCAATACCGGCATCAATTGACTGTTCCCCGCATTTATCAGGGTTAACAACCGAGAATATATTCGGTTGGATTTTCGGTAGTTGAATTGACATATACCCTATGGATTTCAAGATGCATCGCGACGGCAAGGGAGAGAATCCCCGGGAGCATAGCGAACTATGTGACCGGGGTGAGCGAGTGCAGCCAACAAAGAGGCAACTTGAAAGATAACGGGTATAACCGTTTATAACGACAGGCACTTTTATTGAAAAAGTGGGATGCCCTTTTCGCTGAGTGAACCGACCGTTTTATCTGATATCTGAGGAAAACTATTGATGGATAGAAAAATGCTGCGTGCCCGTCAGCTTCAGGCGAGTAAACCCGTGTTGCCGGGTCATGCCCGTTACCGGCTTGAAATCCGGCGCTGCAATGCCGAACTGGAGGTGTTCAGCTTCACCGGCGAAGAGCGCCTGTGCGCCCCGTATTGCTACACCATTGATTTCACCAGCCCGAACAGGGATATCGATCCGGCGGTGATATTGAACAAATCGGCCACGTTTATCTTGCAGGCGCCGGAAAACCC
>NZ_NMQR01000082.1 GCF_003545805.1 Photorhabdus sp. CRCIA-P01
GTGCATACTGTGGCGGCAGTGGAAATCCCCCTCAGCGAGGGCGAGAAAACTGATGCAACTGGGCATAGCGGAGTCCCGGGCCTGTAAATCGGCGTGGAACGGTCGCGGAGCGTGGTGGAATGCAGGGGCATCTCATATGAATCAGGCGCTGCCAAAAAGGCGGTGGAATAAAGCGGGACTGGTATCAGTCGCGGACACGATACAACGGCTCAAACGTATAACCTGAACCGCCGTATACGGAACCGTACGTACGGTGGTGTGAGAGGACGGCGGGTCAAAGCCTGCCTCCTACTCGATCCATTGCCAGATTTTTTCAGGTGTGATGATTTCGGGTAATGGGATATCCCATTCGGCTGATGGTAGTGTATCGACTAGCTGGCAGTTATGCGCCAGACCTATCGGATAAAAATTTTTTTGTTGCCATCGGCTCAGAGTACGATCGTAAAAACCACCACCCATGCCAAGCCGTTGCCCTGTGCGGTCAAAAGCAACCAGCGGGATCATCATAATATCCAGCTCTGATAAGGGTAAAACCTGTTTAATATTCAGCGGTGGTTCTTCTATATTGAAGCGATTTCTGACAAGCGGGCTATTGGGTTGATAGTTTAAAAATAGCAGATGGTGATGATGGAAAGGGTGCAATACCGGCAGATAGATCTGTTTATTTTGTTGCCAGAGTTGGTTAATCAGTGGATGGGTATCAAGTTCACCATCAAACGAAAGGAATAGTGCGATTTTGTTGGCTTGGTGAATTTTGGGGTGGTTGATTACTCGCTCAGCAGCCTGTCTTGCAAAAAGCGATTGCTGTTCAGGAGTGAGTTCACGGCGTTGTTGGCGTATTTTCTTTCTAATGTTTTGCCTGAGTGATAATAGGGGCTCTGATTGCATAGAACCTGCCGGTGGATAGCAGCAGCGATTAAGGTTGAGATTCTCCAAGATGCCGTTACAGGTAGTAACCCTTGAACCCTTGGTTCAAGGTGAACGCAGCGTCGCAGCTTTAAGGCTTCTCGGCCGAACCGAGCATGCACACCAGACTACGGAGCACCACATTCTATCATGTATGAAATATCGGCTCAGGGGACTTTCCCCGTTAACGAACATCTCAGAGAAATTTATTCAGCGCTTGTAAGCAACTTTATGCCACCTATTGTATGAAACTAAATACAGAAATCAACTAATTCTCGAATGATTCACTCACTAATGTATGATTTATCGATAGAATTCATTCAGTTGGTGAAATAGTGCTCTCAGTGATGCGACCTTGTTCCACTAATGCGTGTTCTATAGTCTGTTGAAGCATCTTTATTTTCTGTTCCATATTATAGGCATAGTCACGGGTTTTCACTTTTTCTTGTGCCAATTCGTGACAGATATTCAGTGCCACAATAAAAATCAATTGTTCAGTATTGGTTACTCTGGTGCGCTCTTTTAAATCTTCTAAACGTTGCTCAAGTTCCACAGCCGCAGCCAGCAATGCTTCTTTTTGCTCTGATGGACAATTGACACGTAGTGACCGCCCAAAAATCTGGATATCTACCGGTTGTGCAGACATGACCCCTTCCTGACTTATTGCTGCGCCCCGGTTTTAATTCTGAATTATAGAATTGAAACTGGCGCCAATCATTATAACGCCATACCGACAGACAACTCACGATTAGCGAAGGTTGTTGTCTGGTATAGCGACTCCCCTTGGTGGTAGCATAGCATGAACTTACACCGTCAACGATGACCAATACACATGTCTATACAGAATTCATTACCAGATTATCAATCTTTTGACGAAATATTGCATCAACAGTCAGTGGCACTGACGGCAGCGGAGATGCATGGGTTGATTAGCGGCCTGCTGTGCGGCGGTAATCGCGACAGTAGTTGGCAGGTCTTGGTTCATGACTTAGCGAATGATGGGCTAGCTTTTTCCCCTCCATTAGCCCAACAATTGCGTGAATTACGTGAAATCACATTCGAATCATTGGATGACAGTAATTTTGCATTCGGTTTATTGCTGCCAGATGAGGAAGATAATGTGTTTGAACGAGCAGATGCATTAGCTGGATGGGTTAACCATTTTTTGCTGGGGTTAGGTGTTGCTCAACCGAAGTTCGCGGATAAAAAAGAGATCAGTGAGATTATTGGTGATTTGCGCAATATCGGTCTACTTGGTTATGAAGAAGGTGATGATCAAGAAGAGTTGGCCCAGGCACTGGAAGAGGTCCTTGAATATGTGCGGGTGGCTGCGCAGCTTTGCTATATCGCCTTTACTGAACCTAAAACCGTTTTAATTGCAAAAAATGATAAACCAACATTGCATTAATTGGTGTTTATTGAGCGCAACATAATTAACTAAGTCGCAGGAGAGGGTATGATCAAACAAGAATATTTATCCCGCCGTCAGGCTTTACTGGCAAAAATGGCTCCGGCCAGCGCAGCGATTATTTTTTCTGCCCCGCCTGCGCCACGAAATTCAGATAATGAATATCCCTATCGTCAGCATAGCGATTTCCTTTATTTGACTGGGTTTAATGAACCGGAAGCGGTGCTGGTATTAATTAAGAGTGATGATACGCATAATCATAGTGTTCTTTTTAATCGAGCGCGTGACTTGACCGCGGAAATTTGGTTTGGTCGCCGTCTTGGGCAAGAAGCGGCACCGGAAAAACTGGGTATTGATCGTGCTTTGCCTTTTGATGATATCAAAGAAGAGCTTTACCTGTTGCTGAATGGTTTAAATGTGGTTTATCACGCGCAAGGCGAATTTGCCTACGCGGATGAAATTGTCTTCCATGCGTTGGATATTTTAAGAAAAGGCGGTCGCCGTAATTTTTCAGCGCCTTTATCGATAACTGATTGGCGCCCTTGGGTACATGAAATGCGGTTGTTCAAATCCAAGGCAGAAATTGAAGTTATGCGCCGGGCAGGTGAAATCAGTGCGCAGGCCCATACGCGCGCGATAAAAGTTTGCCGACCAGGAATGTTTGAGTATCAACTGGAAGCCGAAATTCATCACGAATTTACTTATCAAGGGGCTCGTTACCCTGCTTACAACACGATTGTAGGGAGTGGTGAAAATAGCTGTATCCTGCACTACACCGAGAATGAAAGCAGGATGAAAGAGGGTGACTTGGTATTGGTTGACGCAGGTTGTGAATATCTGGGTTATGCCGGAGATATCACTCGTACTTTCCCTGTCAATGGCAAATTCACCCGTGCTCAGCGTGAAATTTACGATATCGTACTGAAAACGCTCAATGTTTCATTGGAATTGTATAAGCCTGGCACCAGTATCAACAAAGTTACAGAACATGTCGTGCGGATTATGGTGGAAGAGTTGGTGAAACTGGGCATTATGCACGGTGAAGTTGAACATTTAATCGAAACTAAAGCCTATCGCCAGTTCTTTATGCATGGTCTCAGTCATTGGCTAGGGTTGGATGTGCATGATGTCGGTGATTATGGTGTAGAGCGCGACCGTATTCTGCAACCAGGAATGGTATTGACGGTTGAGCCGGGGCTTTATATTGCACCGGATGCAGATGTGCCGATGGAATATCGCGGTATCGGTATCCGTATTGAAGATGACATTTTGATCACTGAAACAGGTAATGAAAACCTGACAGCCAGTGTTGTGAAAGAAGCTGATGAGATTGAAGCTCTGATGGCGAAAGCAAAACAGGGTTAAGTTAAAAATGAACGTGATTATCGTTGGTGGAGGCATGACCGGCGCGACACTTGCGCTGGCGATATCTTCCCTGAGTAAGGGGCGGATTCATGTGTCCCTGATTGAAGCAGCAGAGCCGGAGCAGAAACATCCCGGCTTTGATGCCAGAGCGATAGCGCTGGCTTACGGTACTTGTCAGCGTTTACAACAGATCGGCGTTTGGTCTGCTCTGGAAGATTATGTGATACCAATAACTCACGTTCATGTTAGTGATCGTGGTCATGCAGGGTTTGTGAATCTTTATGCAAAAGAATATAACATTCCAGCTCTAGGTAATGTTATCGAATTGTATGATGCAGGGCAGTGTTTGTTCGGATTGCTGAAAAATGCGCCTGGTGTAACGTTATATTGTCCATCCAGGGTTATGGCTGTTGAAAGAACCCTGTCATCGGTAGCTGTCACTCTGGACAGTGGCGAGCGGCTGCAAGGTGAATTGCTGGTAGCGGCAGATGGCAGCCATTCTGCCATTGGTCTCGCCTGTAATATTCAGTGGCAACGACACGCTTATGAACAGGTTGCCGTGATTACTAATATACTGACTTCGGAGCATCCGCGAGGCAGTGCATTTGAACGTTTCACGGAAAATGGCCCATTGGCTTTGCTGCCAATGTCTGAGGGCCGGAGCTCGCTGGTATGGTGCCATCAGTTGGCGCGGAGAAAGGAGATAGCGAGTTGGAATAATGAGCAATTTCTTAGGCAGTTACAGCGAGTATTTGGCTGGAGACTGGGGAAAATATTGGAAACTGGTCAGCGTCACAGTTATCCATTGACACTATCTACTGCAAATCAACAGATTAGCCATCGATTGGTGTTGGTGGGAAATGCCGCGCAAACATTACATCCGATTGCGGGTCAGGGTTTTAATCTTGGTATGCGAGATGTTATGACACTGGCTCAGATTGTTTCTGAGGCTTTTGCTGCTGGTCAGGATATTGGTACTTACCAGGTTCTGGCCAACTATCAACAGCAACGGGTTTTAGATCGGGAAAACACTATCGATATTACCGATGGATTGATACGGATATTTGCCAATCGTTATTTTCCATTACAAATTGGGCGTAACTTCGGCCTGATGATGATGGAAAAATGCTCTCCTATGCGGGATATACTGGCCCGTCAGACTCTGGGTTGGGTCGCCCAAAGATAACCGCAGATAAAGCAGACAAAATAAGAGGACGTTATATTATGCAATCATTTGACGTGGTTATCGCTGGTGGTGGTATGGTGGGTTTGGCGCTTGCCTGTGGCTTGCAAGGCAGCGGTTTGCGGGTGGCGGTGGTGGAGAACTATCCGCCTACTCAACCCGTTATTGCTGGAGAAGAGTATGCTTTGCGGGTTTCTGCAATTAATGCGGCCAGTGAGCGCCTGTTACAGCATCTTGGTGTGTGGCAACAGATTCTGGAGATGCGCACTAGCCCTTATCAAGAAATGGCGGTTTGGGAGCGGGATAGTTTTGGCCGTATTCGGTTCAGCGCGGCTGAATATGGGCTGGAATATCTTGGTCATATCATTGAAAACCGGGTTATCCGTGAGACATTATGGAAAAAAGCAGACAGCTTATCTGAAGTGACCATTTTGGCGCCAGCGGCTTTGAAACAGGTTGCCTGGGGTGAAAATGAAGCTTTTATGACTTTATCCGATGGTCGCATGTTAACCGCTCGTTTAGTTGTTGGTGCTGATGGTGCTCATTCATGGTTGCGTCAACATGCTGATATCCCTCTCACATTCTGGGATTATGAACATCATGCGTTGGTAGCCACTATTCGCACTGAAGAGCCGCACGGCAGGGTTGCCCGTCAGGTCTTTTATGGTGATGGTATTTTGGCGTTTTTGCCGCTTGCCGATCCCCATTTGTGTTCTATCGTCTGGTCACTACCGGGTGAAGTCGCAGAACAGTACAAACAGCTTGATCATAGGCGTTTCAACCAGCAATTGGCGGTGGATTTTGATCTGCGCCTTGGTCAATGTGAACTGATGAGTGAACGTCTGACGATTCCACTGACCGGTCGCTATGCCCGTAATTTTGCGGCTCATCGTCTGGCCTTATTGGGAGATGCCGCTCATACCATTCACCCATTGGCAGGTCAGGGAGTGAATTTGGGCTTTATGGATGTCGCTGAGCTGATAGGTGAATTGCGTCGTTTGCATGGTCAGGGAAAAGATATTGGTCAGCACTTTTATTTACGTCGCTATGAGCGCCGACGTAAACATGGTGCTGCTGTGATGCTGGCCGGGATGCAAGGTTTTCGTCAATTATTTGATGGCAATAATCCGGCGAAAAAACTTTTGCGGGATATCGGGTTGTCTCTGGCAGATAATTTACCGGGAATTAAACCTAAATTGCTTCGTCAGGCAATGGGGTTGAGTGATTTACCAGACTGGCTCTCTTCTAAAGCCCATTCGGCTGAAAAAATCTAATTTAGCCTCTACTTATCGATAACTTTTTCTCATGTCTTGCTGAAATATGAATAGGTGATTTGATTCATATTTCAGTTAGCTTGTAACAGAAAATGAGTGTTTTCTAAAGTTAATTGTTAATTTTGAGTATTATGACTCATTTTAATAGTTGAAAATTCTGCATACTCATAACCCGTTTTTTGATGGTCACTGGATTGAACCCTATTTTTACTTATGGTTCATTTGGGTTTTCAGTGATAACTTTCATTTTAAGATATCGTTTGCGTCGCGTTTTTTAGCCGCTCTTTGTTCATGATTCACAGTATCTGTCGGTTAATACGCGGTATGTTTTCATGTAGGAAATGAAAAGAGGGAAATAATGGCAAAACAAACTCCATTGTATGACCAGCATCTGGCTTGTGGTGCACGTATGGTAGATTTTCATGGCTGGATGATGCCTTTGCATTATGGTTCACAAATGGATGAGCATCATACTGTCCGCACTCATGCCGGTATGTTTGATGTTTCCCACATGACGATTGTGGATCTGCATGGTACGGGTTGCCGTGATTTCCTGCGTTATTTGCTGGCAAATGACATTGCTAAACTGACAGAAAAGGGTAAAGCCTTATATACCGGGATGCTTAATGCTTCTGGTGGTGTCATTGATGACCTGATTGTTTATTACCTTAGCAATAATTTTTATCGATTGGTGGTCAATTCCGCGACCCGTGAGAAAGATCTGGCTTGGATTAATGAACATGTAGCCAGTTACCCGGTTGATATTCAGGTTCGTGATGATCTGGCATTAATTGCGGTTCAGGGACCGGAAGCTCAGGCAAAAGTACAGTCTCTGTTGAATGATGAACAGAAACAGACTATTGCCGAAATGAAACCCTTCTTTGGTGTCCAGGCGGGTGATCTGTTTATCGCAACAACGGGTTATACCGGTGAAACAGGTTATGAAGTGGCGTTACCAAAAGAGCAAGCTGCGGATTTCTGGCAAAAATTGCTGAGTGTCGGCGTTAAGCCCGCGGGATTAGGTGCGCGTGATACGCTGCGACTTGAAGCCGGTATGAACCTCTATGGACAGGAAATGGATGAAACCATTTCTCCCCTTGTAGCTAACATGGGCTGGACAATCGCTTGGAAACCCGAAGATCGCCAGTTTATCGGCCGTGAAGCACTAGAAAAACAGCGTGAAGAGGGTACTGAGCAGTTGGTTGGTTTGGTGATGAGAGAAAAGGGTGTGTTGCGCGGTGGTTTAATAGTTAGTTTTACTGATGAGATGGGCACCTTACATTCTGGCGTTATTACCAGTGGTACGTTCTCTCCAACATTAGGATTCAGTATTGCCCTTGCCCGTGTGCCGCAGGGGATTGGTGAACAGGCGGTTGTCCAAATCCGCAATCGTGAAATGCTGGTTCAGGTAGTCAAACCTAGCTTTGTACGGGCGGGTAAACCTCTCGTATAGTCATTTTTATCGAATAATAACTTGATGAGTAAATAGCAATTTATCCCGGAAAGCATGATTGGTGCAGGAGCACAAAATAGCCTAATAGGGGTAGATTCTAGGATTGAAGGAGATGATGGTAATGAGTAATGTCCCCACAGAGTTAAGATATGCTGAATCACATGAGTGGATTCGTGCAGAAGGTAACGGTGAATACACTGTAGGTATTACCGAGCATGCACAGGAGCTGCTCGGCGATATGGTCTTTGTTGATTTGCCAGAAGTAGGTGATGAAATCAATTTTGGCGATGATTGTGCCGTTGTTGAATCAGTAAAAGCGGCTTCCGATATCTATGCACCACTGAGTGGTGAAATTATTGCCGTTAATGAAGCGCTAAATGACGCGCCTGAATTGGTTAACAGTGAGCCTTATAATGAAGGCTGGCTGTTCCGTATTAAAGCCTCTGATGAAAGTGAACTTTCGGGTTTGCTGAATGCCGCAGGATATCAGGCACTTCTGGACGAAGAAGAATAATATGCTTACCGTCGCCCTGTTTCACATTGTGAGCAGGGCGTTTTTATTTGTATGCCATTTCTGGCCAGCTTCAGGAATTAGTAACAAATGACCCAGACATTAAGCCAACTCGAGAACCAGGGCGAGTTTATCCGCCGTCATATTGGCTCTTCCACCGAACAGCAAAAAGAGATGCTGGCGACAGTGGGGGCAAGTTCCCTCAATGAATTAACACAAAAAATTGTTCCCCGCGATATCGCCTTACCAGCGCCACCCGATGTTGGCGGTGGTGCAACTGAACAGCAAGCACTAGCTGAACTGAAAGCGATTGCCAGCCAAAATAAGCGTTACCAATCCTATATTGGTATGGGATATGTGCCTGCTGTGCTTCCGCCGGTTATTTTGCGTAATTTATTAGAAAATCCTGGCTGGTATACCGCTTATACACCTTATCAACCAGAAGTTTCTCAAGGTCGCCTTGAATCACTGTTGAATTTCCAACAAGTGACGATCGATTTGACGGGTTTGGATATTGCTTCTGCATCTTTGCTGGATGAAGCTACTGCGGCGGCTGAAGCAATGGCAATGGCAAAACGTACCAGCAAACTGAAAAATGCTGACCGTTTCTTTGTTGCTGATGATGTCCACCCCCAAACATTAGACGTTGTTCGTACCCGCGCTGAAACCTTTGGCTTTGATGTGATTGTGGATAAAGCAGAAAAAGTCTTGGAGCAGGAAGGTGTATTTGGCGTGTTGTTACAACAGGTTGGCACGACAGGTGAAGTTCATGATTATGCTGATCTGATCGCACAACTGAAACAGCGCAAAATCATTGTCAGTGTTGCCGCTGACTTGATGGCGTTGGTGCTGCTGACGGCACCGGGTAAACAAGGGGCTGACATTGTGTTTGGTTCTGCTCAGCGCTTTGGGGTACCAATGGGTTATGGCGGTCCCCATGCAGCATTTTTTGCCAGCCGTGATGAATTCAAACGTTCTATGCCGGGACGTATTATCGGCGTTTCCCGTGATGCGGCAGGTAATACGGCACTGCGCATGGCAATGCAGACCCGTGAACAGCATATCCGCCGTGAGAAAGCGAATTCCAACATCTGTACTGCTCAGGTGTTGTTGGCAAATATCGCGGCGATGTATGCGGTATATCATGGTTCGAAAGGATTGAAACGCATTGCGAGCCGTATTCATCGTCTGACTGACATTCTAGCGGCTGGGTTACAGAAAGCTGGGTTGACTCTACGTTACAAAACTTGGTTTGATACGCTGACGGTTGAAATTGTTGATAAAGCGGCGGTATTGGCCCGGGCAGAGAAAGCTGAAATCAATTTGCGTACCGATATTTACGGCGCGGTGGGTATCACATTGAGTGAGGTTACCCGTCGTGATGATGTGATTAAATTGTTCTCTGTGCTGACAGGCACGGATGACAAGCTAGATGTTGAAGCACTGGATAAAGAGCTGATGACGGAAAGTCACTCCATTCCTGCATCAATGTTGCGTAGTGATAAAATCCTTCTGCATCCAAATTTTAACCGTTATCACAGCGAAACGGATATGATGCGCTATATGCATCGTCTTGAGCGCCGAGATTTGGCACTGAATCAGGCAATGATCCCATTGGGTTCTTGCACCATGAAACTTAATGCCGCGGCAGAAATGTTACCGATCTCTTGGCCTGAATTTAACGAACTGCATCCGTTCTGCCCGCCAGGGCAAGCGCAGGGTTATCAGCAGATGATCAGCCAATTATCTCACTGGCTGGTGCAACTGACAGGTTATGATGCTGTTTGTATGCAACCAAATTCTGGTGCACAGGGTGAATATGCGGGTCTGCTTGCTATTCGTCGTTACCATGAAAGTCATGGGGAAGGGCATCGTCATATCTGTCTGATCCCAAGTTCTGCTCATGGCACCAACCCGGCTTCTGCTCATATGGCGGGAATGACGGTTGAGGTGGTGAGTTGCGATAAAGAGGGCAACATTGATCTGACAGACCTGCGTGAAAAAGCGGAAAAATCTGGTGATGAGCTTTCCTGCATCATGGTGACTTACCCATCAACCCACGGTGTATATGAAGAAACTATCCGTCAGGTGTGTGAAATCATTCATCAGTATGGTGGTCAGGTTTACCTTGATGGTGCGAATATGAACGCGCAGGTTGGTATCACCGCGCCGGGTTTTATCGGCGCTGATGTTTCGCACCTCAACCTTCACAAAACATTCTGTATTCCACATGGCGGTGGCGGTCCAGGTATGGGGCCGATTGGCGTAAAAGCCCATTTGGCGCCGTTTTTGCCGGGGCACTCGGTAGTTCAAATGGATGGCATTACTGAACAGAGAGCTGTCTCAGCGGCACCATTTGGTAGTGCTTCTATTCTGCCGATTAGCTGGATGTATATCCGTATGATGGGCTCGCAGGGACTGAAACAGGCAAGTCAGACGGCGATTTTGAATGCTAACTATATTGCTGCCCG
>NZ_NMQR01000083.1 GCF_003545805.1 Photorhabdus sp. CRCIA-P01
GTGACCTTCCTGCTTATGCCTGTCGGATCTACGTCGTGATGCTCCGTGCAAGTATCGGGCTTCAGCTTTACTGGCAACCTTACCCGCATCACGCCGCCTCTTATCCGCTTCCTGTTCGTCAGACCAGCATTTTGCCTCGGGCTTCCTTCAGATCCGCAGTCACCCACGGCACCCTTGCCTCTGGCTAACACTTCCCCTTGCCGGGTGTGTGGAGGACTTTCACCTCTGAGTCAGCCTTTAACCACCACGGTCAAAAGCCAGCGCCATTCAGGGCGCTGCGCACCATGCCCGGCGCACCAGTAAAAAATGGACGCCTTACACAAAGCGCCCATTTATAATAATCAAAATAATCAGTAAAGCAGACGAGAACGGATAGTACCCGGCAATGCCTTCAGTTTCTGAAATACCATTTCAGCTTGAGCAGGATTTTCAGTCACAATATCGATAACCACATAACCCATATCTCCACTGGTACGCAAATACTGAGCGGCGATATTAATATCTTGTTCAGCAAACACCTGGTTAATACTGTTCAATATACCCGGGCGATTTTCATGAATATGTAGAAACCGGTTGGTATCATCAGCATGAACAGGAAGAGACACTTCCGGGAAGTTTACTGCTGATAAGGTAGAACCATTATCAGAGTATTTCGCTAACTTTCCCGCGACTTCATAACCAATGTTTTCCTGCGCTTCCTGGGTAGAACCACCAATATGTGGAGTCAGCAACACGTTATCAAATTTACGTAACGGTGACTCAAATGGATCATTATTAGTTGCCGGTTCAACAGGGAACACATCCACAGCCGCCCCTGACAGATGCTCACTTTCCAATGCATCACATAATGCCGGGATATCCACCACCGTTCCGCGTGAAGCATTAATCAGGATAGAGCCCGGTTTCATCAGGGTCAGTTCGGTCGCACCAATCATATTTCTAGTTGATGGCGTTTCTGGTACATGCAAACTAACCACATCACTCATATTCAGTAATTCTGACAAATGACGTACCTGATGAGCATTACCTAATGGCAATTTGTTTTCAATATCGTAAAAGTAGACATCCATACCAATATTTTCAGCCAGAATACCAAGCTGAGTACCAATATGACCGTAACCGATAATGCCCAGTTTTTTACCACGAACTTCATAGCAGCCTTTAGCCTGCTTATCCCACACTCCACGATGAGCTTTCGCATTCGCCAAAGGAATACGACGCAGCAATAACAACAACTCACCAAGGACCATTTCAGCAACAGAACGGGTATTAGAAAATGGCGCATTAAAGACAGGGATACCACGTTTTGCCGCCGCTTTCAGATCAACCTGATTGGTACCAATACAGAAACAGCCTACAGCAACTAATTTTTCCGCTGCCTGGAAAATATCTTCGGTCAGTTGTGTGCGGGAACGGATACCTACAAAATGGGTCTCACGAATGGCCTCTTTTAACTCTTTGGAATCTAATGCTCCCTTATGATATTCGATATTGCTATAACCGGCTGCTCGCAGATTTTCTACCGTGCTCTGATGCACACCTTCTAATAGCAAAAACTTAATCTTATCTTTTTCCAGAGATACCTTAACCATTTATCCTGCCTATTGTTACGCTTCGTTACATTTAAGATTCATTCTCTCAACATAACAAAAAAAACGAACACAGCAATATAAACGATTGCTATTCTTGTCACATAAGTCTTAATAAAGTAGTTATTATGCGGAATAAAATGATCTGAAAAAGAATAAAATTAGGATTTAGATTAAATAACAATCAGAGATATGAGATATATCACTAAATTCTTCACCTATTTTAAAAGTGAAAAAATTTTTAAGGGCGAAAAACTCCGCCCCTGTAAATAATATTATTGAGTGATGGTTTTCACTCCATCGAACGTTCCCATCAATACAACATCCGCACCACGGTTAGCAAATAGACCCACAGTCACCACACCTGAGATACGATTAATTTTATTCTCTAACTCAACAGGATCGAGTATGGCTAGATTATGCACATCAAGAATCACATTACCGTTATCAGTCACAACATTCTGACGATATTTTGGTACTCCCCCCAATTTAACCAACTCACGAGCAACATAAGCGCGAGCCATTGGAATCACTTCGACTGGCAGAGGAAATTTACCCAATACATCAACTTTCTTAGAAGCATCAACAATACAAACAAATTTTTTTGCTATTGCAGCAATGATTTTTTCACGCGTCAATGCAGCACCACCGCCTTTAATCATCTGCATATTGCCATTGATTTCATCCGCGCCATCAACATAGATATCTAGGGAATCCACTTCATTACAATCGAACACAGGAATCCCCAAGCTTTTTAACTTCTCGGTAGAAGCCTCAGAGCTGGATACTGCCCCTTCAATCTGATCTTTAATGGAACCGAGAGCATCAATAAAATGTGAAGCCGTTGAACCTGTCCCCACACCCACAACTGTTCCTGGTGTAACAAATTCGAGTGCTGCCCAACCTACTGCTTTTTTTAGTTCGTCCTGAGTCATATCAATTCATTGCCTATATCAGTTACAAGGAAAGACTGTCGACTAGTATAAACTTTGATAGCAACAAAGAAACCGCAATTCAGTTGAGTGAGATGAATCATGAAAAACCAAGACTAAATGATGTGAAAAACCCGCCATATTAGCGGGCTACAAAAAGAGTGAAGTTTATGCAGCCTCTTTGTTACGACGACGACCTTGCTTTTCTTGGCTTGGTGCCTGTGCATGTTCTTCCAAAACCGGACCTACTTTCATAAGAAAATCCAAGGTCTCTCCAGCTTTTTTATGAGTTTGAATGGTATCGAACATCGGTTCTTTTTGTGTTCTCATAGCTACACCTCTAAAACAACTTCACATTACTGAACTGATTTCGTCATTACAGGAAAAATTCCCGACAAAATCTCTCTGTTGTGGACATAGCTACAAATTTAGAGCGTAAAAACAGATAGTCCACCCGATTTAGTTTATTACAAAGCAGATCATTAAGATTTCATCTTCAACAAAATAACGATTTCTATCTGTATACTATAACGTGCATGTAAGCACAGATATGTCAAAGAACTAACTCCTTAGACCTACTCTTCAACTTTGCCGCTAATGTCTTCATATCACATGACATTACATATCCACAACGCTCTAGCTCAAAACCAAACGAACGATAGTAAGCTATTTTATCCTTAACGGGTTCATGAATCCTGACGTCTTCACCATCAACCATATTCATGAAAATCAATGTTGCATACAGAGTATACAAAAGCATCTTTCTATGCAACGGATGATTTTCTGTATCCTTCACAAAATTTTCCAATACATGGATGTTAAAACTCTTATCGTTCAAATCATATGTCGATAGGGCGACCCCAGCCGGAACAGACTCAATTTGGAAATTTTCTCTTGATGTAACAAATTTTATACACAAACTAAAGCAATCATGTCGATTACCAATTTCTGTAATATAATATTCCCAGTTAAGCTCACCATACGCTTTTGTTAGCATGTTTGCATCGCTGTCAGAAATAGGACCAACCGCCAAATCTATTCCTCTCTGATCCATATATAACTGCAAAGTATTATATGTTAATTGTGCAACATGTTTCAGTGACAGCATAAAAAGCAACCTTACTTACATTGTTATTAAATAGCCAAAAATAACGATTTTTTAACAACTTTATTGAAAGACCACACTTAAGCGAAACATGAAAACAATCTTTAGCCCGATCAAAAATTCATCATTAAGCTAGCAAAAACAGCTTCACCCAGTGCTTTCCCCTGAGCATATCGCCGATTCAACCACATCAACAAACTTAACCTTCAAAAATGGAACCCTCTTCCCAAAGGCGAATAACCAACAAAAATTTATCCAAATTGGGTATAACATGAGTAATTTCTGAAAGGTAGGATTTTACAGTTCACCAGATAAATTGCCTCATCCATCAGAAAAATATGGCATAGTGATATTCAGAAAAATAAGTGGAGAATCTTTCTATAATGAAACGCCCTGACTACCGAACACTACAAGCCCTGAATGCAGTGATCCGAGAACGCGGCTTCGAACGTGCTGCCCAGAAACTCTGTATCACTCAATCCGCAGTTTCTCAACGTATCAAACAGTTGGAAAATCTGTTCGGTCAGCCTCTGCTAGTACGCACCGTTCCTCCGCGCCCCACGGAACAAGGACAAAAACTACTGGCGCTATTACATCAGGTAGAGTTGTTGGAAGAACAATGGCTAGGTGATGAACAAAGTACCGATACTCCATTGCTGCTTTCATTGGCCGTCAACGCTGACAGCTTAGCAACCTGGCTGTTACCGGCACTACACCCAGTACTCGCTGATTTACCTATCCGACTCAATATTCAAGTTGAAGATGAAACTCGGACTCAAGAACAGCTAAGAAGAGGTGAAGTCGTTGGCGCGGTCAGTATTCAACCACAACCCTTACCCAGTTGTCTGGTCGATAAACTAGGCGCACTGGATTATCTGTTTGTCGCCTCACCAGCATTTGCTGCCCGCCATTTCCCAAATGGGGTTACCCGCTCGGCGTTACTAAAAGCCCCTGCGGTTGCATTCGACCATCTGGATGATATGCATCAGGCATTTTTACAACAGAACTTCGAGTTGTCACCGGGTAGCGTTCCATGTCATATCGTCAACTCATCTGAAGCCTTTGTACAACTGGCAAAACAGGGTTCTACTTGTTGTATGATCCCACATTTACAGATTGATCAAGAATTGAAAAATGGTGAACTGGTCGACTTGACACCGGGTTTATGTCAGCGCCGGATGCTCTATTGGCATCGTTTTGCACCGGAAAGCAGGACCATGAAAAAAGTGACTGACGCCCTGTTGAAACTTGGGCGTCAGATGTTAAGACAAGATGACATTAATTAAGGTTTTAGCTCAAAAACCACATCAACCTGATCGCTGAAATTGATGCTATCCTGCTGGTAAGTTTCACCCACTCCAGCAGCAGCACCTCCCGACATCATCACATCAGTATTGCGATACTTCATGTGATCAATCGCCTCTGGTGCTCGGTAATTGATACTGTATATCGAGCCAACTTTGCTATTAAAGCCTTTCGCCAATGCATCAGCTTGTTTAATCGCATTCTCAATGGCCTTCTGGCGCACTTCATCACGATATTTTTGCGGATTGTCCACACCAAACTGAACAGATACAATTTCGTTCAAACCCGCTTTTAATGCACCATCTAACAGATCATTAAGCTGATCTAACTTACGAACCTTCACTTCCACTGAACGGATCGCACGATAGCCTTTCAGAACCGATTTGCCAGATACATTGTCATACTCATAATCAGGCTGAGTACGCAGATTCGCCGCATCAATATCTTTCTTTTCAATACCGTGATTTTTCAGAAAATCAAAATATTTAGCAACCAGCTCATCAACCTGCTTTTTAGCCCCAGAAGCATCTTTAGCAGAAATATTGACGTTAATCATCAATGTTGCTATATCCGGTTCTGCTTTCACTACCGCATTACCAGAAGTAATAACATGAGGGACTGCAGGTAAATCAGCAGCCTGTGCAGCAAGTGGCACCCCGGCACTTAACATGGCGGCCAACCCTAATGATTTTAATTTCACACAACCTCCGAAGAAAACCTGTTACAGAAAATGTTCATCCCACGGAAAAACCGAAATATACATGGGATGAATGCAACACTAACACACAGGCTGTATGCAAAGAAGTGTTCAGATTAATCAGAAATTAGCAATCCCTGCTTAGCAAGTTGCCATGCGATATACCACATTATGATACAGATAAACCCATTAATAATCCGTTGAGAAAGCGGCTTACTTAACACAGGGGAAAACCATGCAGCCAGTAATGACAGAGAAAAAAACCAACTAACAGAAGCACTTGCAGCACCAAAAGTAAACCACGGCCTGAGTTCTGAAGATAACTGACCACCAATACTGCCCAGAACAACAATGGTATCTAAATAAACATGCGGATTTAACCAAGTGACCGCAAAGATGATCGCAATTACCCGCCAACGGTTTTTTACTGAATTATTTACCTGCGCCAGTTCAATATTGGCAAACAAAACCACACGTAAGGCCCCCCATCCATACCAGAATAAAAAAGCAACACCTCCCCAGGTGACAAATTGCAAGAGTAAAGTTGACTGACTAAGTAATGCACTACCACCAAATACACCGACACCAATCAAAAAGCCATCACTGATCGCGCACAAAGTTGCACTCATTAGATGAAATTGTCTCCTGCTGCCTTGCTGCATAACAAAGGCATTTTGTGGGCCAAGAGGCAAAATCATTGCTGCGCTAAGAAAAAAACCCTGCACAAATGTCGATAACATAAAAAAATTCCTCAATAATTATTCACTTTGCTATTTCAATGTTCAGAATATTAAGAAGAATAGCTCATTAGAGGAAACAAATGCTGCTAATCGATCATAAGAAATTTTAATAACCAACCAAGAAGCAGATTTTTACAGGAAAATTATTTGATTAATTCAAGGGAAATCAAGCTAATACATACTAAAAGTATTAATGAATCTATCAATTCCATGAAAATAAGAGGAAGGGATTATTTTGAAAAAAATTATGGGTTTCATGCTATTAGCAATCATTATTGTTGCTGCTCTTACTGTAAGAAACTACTATTTGCTTCGAAATGATGTTGAAGAGACATTAAACCACTATGAAATAATTGAACACTATATTGGTACAGCAAATATTACAGATGTAAAGCTCAGTTATTATCAGCCTTCTTTATGCAAAAAAGGCTGTGAGCGCTTTATTCTTAAAATACAGGGTGAAAAAGGTGATGGAATAGTCACTGCTGATATTAATTTCCATACTTCAGATGTTTCATCCGCTGTCCTTTGCTTATCTGATAACAAGAAAATAGCACTGACAGAAGATATCAACGATGATTTTATTAAAAACAACTTTAATACCTTATGTCGATAAAATAAACTAGGGGAATAGAGCGTCCGCGCTATTGACAGCGCGGCGCTAATTTACTGGTAAAAATTTACGGTTTATTCACATAATCAGAAGGTTATTATCCAATCCCCTCTGATTAATCACTCATTTTATTCCGCGCCATAGCTTGATTCCGATGCAAATAAACATCCATTTGTGGATAAGGAATACTGATATTGTGTTTATCCAATGTACGTTTAAAGTCCTCCATCAAATCCCAATAAACCTCCCAAGCATCACCATTGGTAGTCCATACACGCACAATAAAATTCAGTGAAGAAGGTGCCATTTCATGCAAACGAATCGTCACGCCTTTGTCATGCTGAATACGATTGTCTGCGGCAATAACATCACCTAATACTTTTTTAACTTCATCAATATCCGCATTATACGCAACACCGACCATGATCTGGGTTCGACGATTTGGTTCACGGCTGGTATTAATAACATTATCTGCAATAATTTTCCCATTCGGGATCACGATAATTCTGTCATCTGCTGTACGCAATGTAGTAGAGAAAATCTGCACCTGAACAACAGTGCCTTCAACGGCGCCCAGAATAACATATTCGCCCGCACGGATTGGGCGAAAAGCCACCAACAATACCCCTGCGGCAAAGTTGGACAAAGAACCCTGTAAAGCTAAACCAACAGCTAAACCAGCAGCACCGATAACTGCAATGACAGAAGCCGTCTGAACACCTAATTTGCCCAACACTGCAATAATAGTGAACGCAATAATCAAATAACGAACAACAGCAGCCAGGAAATCTGATACCGTTACATCAATGCCGCGCAATGACATAACTCTTTTCACGCCTTTACTGATGAGTTTCGCCGCCATCAATCCCAGAACAAGAATCAAAATAGCAGCAACAGTATTGACCAGATATTGAATGATTAAATCCTGATGATTAATAAGCCAGCTTGTAGCCTCATTAATACCACCAGACAGATTGATATCTTCCATTAAAACCACCTTGATTCTTTAGCTATTCAACTATAATTGAGTAAAATTACTCGATGACTATCCTTCATAACAACCATTAACAGTAAGAAAAAAACCTATCGTGCCAGAGAATTATTTTCGTCTATATACAGCTTTTTACCAATCGTACTTTTGCAAAATAAAACCCCGATAATCGGCCAACATATCAATAAAATCCTTGGTACCGCAAAAAGCTAGGCTCTCATTATCGTAATAACTCATACCCTCCTCCATCGAATCAGTTTCAAACTCAAGCTGATTGGCGCGAATCATAACTTCTTCGTCATCCATTAACAGCGTATATTCATGACCTACAAGTTGCCATTGACGTTCACTACCTTTAATTCCGGCCAACGCTGAGGCAATCTTATCTATCACCACCAAATCACCTTTAACTTCTTCATTCAGCCACTGACCAATAGCTTCGTGATCCATTGAGAACCGGCTCGTCACCTGTCCAGTGACATCCAGCAAAAATTCGTATTCCATCATTACCTCCGGTGCGTTCTTTCCATTTTAATATTTCCTAGCAATTCCGCCCCAGAATCAGCCCACAAACTGCCAAGAAGTGGGAGATTAAAGCCTCTATGCTGACACAACAGTCTGGTTTTCACCTGGATAACCGAAATATACACCCCAAGTTATTCTTGAGGTTTGTGTCCGCCATGGCTTTCATCGGAGGAGAGTTCAGCCTCAGTGCAAATATAGACAAATACACTATAATTAATAATATCTCAGAGAAACAAAAACAGCAAAATCGAACACACGCCCACTAATTGATGAGATATATTCAAGGATCTTGCAATAGAACAACTTATTTTCCATCTTGTCAGAAAAAACAAAGACACCTTTCAGGAGCCATTATGATACGCCATATTCTTTTGTTAAAATTCACATCCGAGATAAAAGAACAACAATTAACGACGATAAGAGATACCGCTATTTCCATGCAGCATCAGATCAAAGGTATTTCTTCTATCGAGTGGGGAAGTAATGTAAGTAGTGAAAACAAAAACAAAGGTTTTACACATGCTATCACCATGACATTTGATGATCATCAAGCTATTTCAAACTATTTGCCTCACCCAGCGCATGACAAATTAAAAGATCTGCTTATAGATTCTGTCGACGACCTCATCGTCTTTGATTATGAAGTGTAATTTTCATTTATGGGAAATAACTATATACTAATCAATGTTCAACATAATGAATATTGCCGGCGCACCTAAGAATAATTAGACGCGCCGATTATCGGTAGAAATATGTTTATATGGATTATCATGGAAAATTTAAATATTTAACCAATAATTAAATACTATACCTAATAGATTTCGAGTTGCAGCGCGGCGGCAAGTGAACGAATCCCCAGGAGCATAGATAACGATGTGACTGGGGTGAGTGAAAGCAGCCAACAAAGCAGCAGCTTGAAAGATGAAGGGTATATACCCAAGAAACTTCAAGATGCAGTTTTTAGCACCTGAAAATGGTCGTTAATTCTAGACGTCAGCGAGTCCGCTATATCAGGTAACGTTGTGGTGAAAAATTTGAAGACTTTGTCTCGAAATTCATGCTTATCAGCGAAATAACGGTTATTTCGAACCTGTTCATTCATGACCTTCCATAATCGCTCTATCGGGTTTAAATTTGGGCTGTATGGAGGAAGGTAATGTAACTCAATATTGCTAACATAAGCCCACTCCTTCACAAGATGAGCTTTGTTGTAACCCGCCCCATCC
>NZ_NMQR01000084.1 GCF_003545805.1 Photorhabdus sp. CRCIA-P01
TTAGCGCCAAGTGAAATCATGAGAAGGCTGAAGGGGAGAACGGCCAGTAAGCTGTTTGAAGAATTTTCGCATTTGAAAAAGCGGTACTGGGGCCAACATTTTTGGGGGCGAGGCTATTTTTGTGCAACGGTGGGGCAGTTAACGGAGGAAATGATCAAAAGCTATTTAGAACATCATTTTGAACCCAATCCGAATGATAATTTCAGGATGGATAATTGACGCGTCGTTTAGCCGACGCGTATCCGGACTTTCAGTCCGTTAATCACTAACCCACCTACTTTAGTAGGTGGTTGTTTAGTTTTTCAGTTTCAGTGAGGAACCCATCAGGGTTCCCCTCTTTCTACAACACTATCAAGCCTTTACATTATCAATTCGACTGTAACGTTTACCATCCGGGCTGACAGAACGGATCAACACATCACCTTTCACTCTTGGACGTTTATGGTTGTTATAAACTTCCCAGTTACGACCGCCATCAGTCGAATACTGGATTACCAACCCTGGCAAAGCAACATTAGCCCGCAAAATACCACGTTTTACCTTAGCCCCCGGAACCGGCAGACGGTAAGCAATGCCTGCTTTATCCAGTTTACTAAGCTCACGTTGCCCTATCAGGTTAGCGAACCGGGTCCAGTCACGATTCAGCGCATCAACATCGACTTTATACGTTTCTCCGCGCTTATATACCTGACCCGGAACATAATCCAGCTCCCAACCGGCCCGATGCCATGCCCGTTCTGCTAACGGTAACAAGCGAGGATAAATCATATACTCCATCTGTTCATCAGTCCGAACGGTTTCACTCCATCCTTGACCTGACAGCCCATAAGCACCCGGCCACGGTTTATCACTTTTCGCGCGGAATGCATTACCATCACGGTCAACGGATGTTTCAGCGTTTTGTGGTATGTTATTGGGCGCAAAACTAAAGATCTTGGCTTCATCATTAAAACGAGCCGCCCAATAATAGCCACGTTCCTGCGGATGAACTTCATATGGCATATCCAGATAAATATAATCCGGATTGGATATAACCACTTCATAGCCCTTGTTCGCCCAATCATTGACTGAATCAAAGCCACCATCATAGAGAGCATCCCAGAAATTCACCCCAACGCGTTTGGTGGCAAAATCTTTAGCGCTGTCAGCATGTTTCAGTCCATCCTGCCACGCCTGCATCTTCTCAATACCATTAGTATTCACAATTTTGCTCACTTCAATTGCAAAGTAGCTGGCAAGATGATCAATGTCTTTCACAACACCCTGTTCTATCAACTTCTGACAAATCTGAGACTTAGCCCACGGTTTATCTTCCGCACTTTTATCAATAATGCCCTTACCCGGTACGATAGGACCCTTTTTATCCTGGAATCCGTCTCCCAAACGGATATTCTTCGCTTCATCTCCCCCGAAATGCCAAGTCTCCAATGGTGAGCCTGCTGCTTTATGCATAGCGGCAATTTCACCAATAACTTTCTCAACAAATCGTTTTGACGAATCCATACACGGGTTCAAATAACTGCGACGATCATAGAGCTGAACAGATGTTGCTCTGGTGGTATCCGTTGGGTCCAGCAAACGATATTCATTCGCCCCTTTCACATTCCCCTGAGCGATTAATTTCTTATAGCGGGCTTCCATGGAAACAACAGCGGCACGAGCATGGGCTGGCATATCAATTTCAGGAATAACGTCGATATAACGGGCTTTGGCATATTCCAGAATATCAATGTAATCTTGACGGCTGAAATATCCGCTACCCATATTGTTGCTATCGGGGCCTGAACCCAGTTGTGGTAACAAACATTGAGTTTCACTTAAATCATGACACCGCTGGCTGCCAACTTCCGTCAACTCAGGTAATCCAGGAATTTCCAAACGCCAACCTTCATCATCAGACAGATGAATATGGAATTTATTCAGCTTGTAACTTGCCATTTGGTCAAGCAAACGCAAGACCGACTGTTTACTGTGGAAATTGCGCCCTACATCAAGGAGAGCCCCTCGATATTCAAAACGGGGCGCATCTTTTGCCGTCAAAGTAGCAATTTTCCTATCGCCATCAACAGGAATTAATGACAACAGAGATTGAAGACCGTAAAACACGCCAGATTGGTCAAAAGCAACAATCCGTGCCCCATTTTGGGTAACATTCAGACGGTAAGACCCTTTCACTTTCCAATCACCAATAAAATCCGAAGAGACTATTTGGGTCGCAACGGGATAGCCACTATTCTCTAATTTAATGCCTTGATCAGTAAAACGCTTTCTGACAAGAATAACTGCCTCGTCATTTAAACCGCCCAATTCCAGCCTTACCCCACCAGATAAATCAGCATCCTCGGTAAAAATTTGAACCTCTTTTAGTGTCGGGATAATTTGCCCACGCAACTTTTCTGATCCAACCTTTTTGACCTGCAAATTCTTCATATAACGATTTTCAGGCGTCATCAAAATATTGTTATCTGTCTGTGTGCGTTTCCACTGATCACCGGTGAAAGCAGATAAGAATTGACTTAGATCTTCTGTATCCGTACTAACAAGCACTTTAGGCTTCGCATCGCCCGACGTTGCATACCAGCGAGGTAGAAAATCAGTGCTGTAAATCTGCCAGTATTCTCCAATAAACGGCAGTTTTACCTGCTCATTAGCTTTAATACCGGTGAATTTTTCGGTTGGCTCCAGTCTATGTAAATCACCCGTAATACGCGTGATTTTGAACTGTTCATTATCCATGCTCAGGACCTGACGAATACTGTGGAAATAAATCGCCCAGTCAGCAGAGTCAATCGCCTGATTACCATTGGTTAAAGTAATATCCACTCGATTACATTTAGCCCAGTCCGCCCCCAGTACCGCACAATTAACGCCGTGATCTCCCGCCTGATTATCAACAACCTTATAATTAACTTTTAATTGACTCAGTGCATCAACCACTTGCTGCGCTGTTTGGGAGGCATATGCAGAGCCCATAAGTCCAACAGTTGCAGTCAATGCTGCTAATGTATGTAATTTAAATTTCTTCATTAATTACCTCTTTCAAACACAAAAGTTATGTAAGGGTAAGCCGCTGCTCAGAAGCCATTAAGAGCAGCAACAACGAGCCATGAGAAGACAATAAACGGCATGATGACGTTGAATTTAATCGCTTTCTCGTTTTGGAAAAAAATGCCAATCTTTGAAACCATAAAATTATTGCCAAAAATGTAAGTCGATTTATAAAATAAAAAAATTACATTAAAAAATAAAATTAAAATCATCTAATCAACATCTATAAAGACTATTTTTCACATCATGAATTATCAATGGTAAAAAAGGGATTTTTTGTAAAATATGACAGAGAACACATTACAAAAAAACGCAATGACAATTATATACCTCATTGATATCAGAATAAAAAATAATACAAAAAAGAAAGATTAACAATATAAAAAACGCACTAAAAAACAGATTGATTAATACAAATATTTTCCAACTAAAATAGATGTAAAATTATTTACCAATGATAATATTATAAAAAATAAACTACCAATCGTGATTTGTTTTACTATTATAGAAAATAGTTAAATAACACGAGTTTAACTGAATAAAAAATATGATGATTGAGATATAATTAACATATAGAAAATACCGGGATATTACTAATACGATTTTATCCCGGTGAAATCATTATCTGTTTTTAAATACAATCTATAAAACCTACACTTCCTTAAATTCAAAACTCTTCACGAACAGCAAGACCTAAGTTTTGCAACATTGGCGCATTCTCACATGCAATATAGAATACGTCATCAATAGCACTACTATTGACATGTTGATGCCATGCCCATACAGGAACATATATCGCATCACCGGCTTTCCATGAAATATGTTGTTCACCAATGAGTGAATACCCCTCCCCATTAACGATATATATTATGGTTTCATAACTATGTCTATGTTTACGGGTCGATTGTCCAGGTTGTAACCCTCCCAAAGTCATACTGAGAACTTTACTGGGTAAATTAACCATAGCCACTTTATGGCGCCTTTCATTTGAGAAATTCAAATCTTGACTCACTTCAGAATTCAATACATTTTCATGAATCAATTGAGTAGGCTTATCTTCAATTAATTTTCCGGGAACTTTGCCAAAGTCCCCAGATGAGAAAAACGTTTTTTTCACTATAATTACCTCTAATATTGTAGTTTATTGTAAAATTTGTATTTTTTAACTCTTTTTAAATAACACTCAAAACATTTTATCTTCGTCATTATTTCTGCCTACCTTCTCTAATTATCCTAGCAATACCATGTCATATGTCCGTGATTTCTGACAAACGCACAAGAAGTGCCATCAAAATTACCAATAAGTTTTTTTATAATATTAACTGCATCATTCTGCGTAATAACAGTAGTGGTTGAACTATATTATCGTTCTATACACTCAACCACCCTTTCCACAAGTGCGCCTTTCTTAATGCGCTAACACCAAACTCCAATAATATTTTGATTGTTCGCTGACTTTTTTATATGTACACCAGATGTATTAGTCAACCATCAATGATTTATGATGACCATTATATTAGTCCTATAGATATTACCAGAAGGGCTGTTACCCGCCATAAAAACATCCGCCTTAACCATCATATCGTGATCCCTATTTCATTAGCGTCAATGTCTTCATCCCAGAAAATCATCCCTTACTTACCTACCGACAATTTTATCCAATATTGAACCTATGTTGTTAGGAACCCTATCACCTCTCCAGGCAATATATTGGTCAGGACGCACTAAAAGGAGCCTGGCTTGATATAATTGCCAAGCATCATGACCGGGAAGATCAATAATCTTGACCGGAATTTTACGTTGATATGCCTGAGCTAATAATTCAGATATATCTGGAAAATGAGATCCTACCCGAAGCAAACTAAACCCGGTGCCTAAAATATCGAACAGAGATACCCTAGTGCCAGGAATAGGTGTGAGCCATAAGTGTGGCAATCTCCCTCCGGGTACACTACTTGGTTTATAATTAAGCCAATCATCATCCGGTACTGGATCGCTATTAATAATATGATGAGAACTATCATATCGGGCACCCAGTTCCACACCGATAGAAGTAAATTGACAGCGAAAATGACTCAGCTCAATACCAATCTTTTCACGCGCCAAATCACCCGCGGAACCTGCATCCTCCAAATTTGCAGGCACATACAGTGATGCGGTCTTCCGGGTATAAGAACGTGCAGCGGCAGTATTTCTCCATGCAATTGGACGACGCTCGCTTTCATAAGAATCCATCAGCGCATTACCTGCCCAACCATTTATAGACGCAACAATTTTCCAGGCTAAATTGCTAGCATCGTCGATCCCCGTATGCATGCCAAAACCACCGGTGGGAGCAAATAAGTGAATAGAATCTCCTGCTAAATATACCCTACCCTCAGCATATTTATCAGCAACGAGAGCAACACCACCTTTCCATATCGTATTGCCAAGGACTAATACCTCAACATCCGAACCTATTCCTGCCTGCGCTATGCGAACGACTTCCAAATCATCGATAACTTTCCCATCTTTACTCTGGGTCACAAATAAAAAATCATCTTCACCATCCAAGCAGATAAATAACATCTTCTCCCTTGGTGAGACAATATTGTACATCCAGGATTTTTTGTCTCGTAATAATCCCTGGTGAATTCCAGGAACCCGGATATAACTGGAAACCATTCCACCAGTCAGAAAACCTGCCTTAGCTTCAACAGTTCCTTCATAAGCTATACCAAGCTTAGATCGAACAAAGCTCTGTCCGCCATCACACCCAACCATATATGCAGCTTGCCAGACTTCATCGGCATACTTCCCCTCAATATGCTCCGCATAAAGTTTTACTTCATCTTTATACTGGACAAAATCTTTAACGCGCCAGCCATATCTTATTGTGATATTTGGACGACTCTTTGCATATCGTAGCAGAAACCTTTCAACATACATTTGATTTGCACGTATTATTGGTTCTGGAACGGGATCTGTCGAAGCCGCATTTTCGCGCATCGACATTTTCTCCATTTCCGACGGCAACGTAATCCGTGCAAGCTCCCATCCATTAAACTTGGTAAAATATGATACGTCCAAAGGGAACTCTTTTGGTACGCCTAATGACCGAATAGGCTGAGATATACCTACACGACGAAAATGCTCCATAATACGAGCACTATGGGTACTGCCTTTAGGCTGCCATCGGGTCTCTTCCTCCAAATTAAAGATAACGGAACGAACACCATATAAATCCAGGAATAAAGCCAACATTAGACCAACGGGTCCACCACCAACGATGGCAACTGGTGATACAAAAATATTTTCCGAAGTCAAAATATACTCTCCTTAATAATGATTAATAGCAATAAATATTTCAGACCAAATATATCAATTAAAAAATTTATCTATATTTGAATTATCTCTTTTTCCTCGCTCCTCATATAAAAAAATAGTTATACCCTTCATCTTTCAAGCTGCTGCTTTGTTGGCTACTTTCACTCACCCCAGTCACATCGTTATCTATGCTCCTGGGGATTCGTTCACTTGCCGCCTCACTGCAACTCGAAATCTATTAGGTATATAATCATGCTCTATGCGTCATTCACTAAACACCATTTCATTTCCCTGACGGTTAAGCTCCACAACTCTTTTTCCTGAGTAATTGTGATACTTTCTCACTTCTTTAAGGAAGTGCTTATGTGTTATATATTGTGGATCGTCAAACACATGATAAGTTTCCCTGTTAAAAGAGTCACTTTCAAGAATAAATAAAAAGTTAGAGTTCAAAAAAATAACATCAAAATTTTCACTATTTTTTAATATTTAAAATAAATCGCCATATCCAACAGAAACGAATTAATTTTGCTTATATCACACTATACTAAACAAGGTATTCTTTATTGTTTCCTTAATATAATAAACAATAATCTGATAATATCCCTCTCATGCTGTCATACAATAATAACTCTTACGCCGTAGCTTGATTCCAAAAAAGAGGTATCCTAAATTCTTAGTAAAAATACCAGTGGACTGCTGAAAGTGAGTTGGTGGGAACACATCTTTGTGAATGTTAAAGAACCACTCCATACGTTCAAACTCAGAGACATCGGGAGATTTAGCAAGAATTAATCTTTTTACAGCTTCGATAACCGTATTTTCATAAAAACCTCCATTCACAATATTTTACCTTCTCCATAATCAACTCTAATTACTGGATATATATACCCGTTATCTTTCAAGTTGCCTCTTTGTTGGCTGCACTCACTCACCCCGGTCACCAGGGCGGGATTCCACTTTGTATTTAATTTAATCAAAGAGAAGCTGGCTACGAAATTCTCCTGACCAAGTCGCTCTTCGACGTTTCGCTGCTTGACTATCTTTTATACTCGTATTTTGTTTAATCACATTTAATGCTATTCGATTAAAAAGAGCCATTTGTGCTGCACCATCAGGATCTTTAAGCGAGATAGCATCTTCCCGAAAGATGACGTCTAAAACCCAGTGTAGCTCATTTTCCACTGACCAATGCTTTCTTATTGCCGTGGCAGCCCGCTCCACATCTAAAGGCAACGAACT
>NZ_NMQR01000085.1 GCF_003545805.1 Photorhabdus sp. CRCIA-P01
TTTATTACTGGGGTAGTAGTAATGAGAAAGAGAATATAACCTTTGTCTATCAGGGAAATGAAAGTAACCATTTTAATTTCAGTATTGAAATACTGAATGATCTTAAAGAGAAAGACAATATGCTGGATCGTATTGGTGGAATGGAAGGGATGTTATTAGCTATGCGGGTCAAGACAATAAGGAAAGGGAAGCGGAAAATTAACGGTACTCATACGGAGGAAATTTTAGCGGCAGGTTCGGAAGGGATGTTATCGGAACCTGAAACGAAGATCCCCCAGTATATGTTTAATTTAATTGCCAATGAAACATTAGGAGATTATAAAAATCCCTTTGTTAATATTGAGTTGAAGAATGATCGGGAATCGCCAACGCTATATAGTGAAAATGAACTGGTAGCATTTTGGGATGCAGTAACGAAGACCTTTCGTAAAAGATCGGGTGCTTTCGGTGAGCGATGAAAATACGCTTTAAATTAACTCCCTTATAGGGATATAAGGGTAAAAATTCGGATAATATAATAAAAATCAATGCGTTTTTATATTCAGCTTTCATAATTATTCAGGCAATGAAAATTGAATATAAAAAGAGATTATTGGTTTTATTGATTGTTGAGGTTTCTCTCTTTTTGAGAGGTCGATAATTTTAAAAATAACTCACTGATGAGGGGGATAATATGATTCAACTTGACTATTGGGATGCGGCCTTATTCGCTTCCGTTTTCTTATTATATTACACTTGGCCGGCAATTGTACCCATTGATGCATATATAATTTATCAGATTATTAAGTGCATTAAGCAGAGACAATACAAACGTATGTTATTTTTTACTCCTGTTGTGGTGATAATTAGTGGTTCCTTGGTTTTTATTTTAATTATATGGCTGCAAGGGTGATAATATTGATGTCAAAATTAATGGCAGGATTTTTAGAGATAAAATGTTATCTCAGGATGCATTGTTATTTATTGCGTAATCACTCTGATAGTTAATGAGGTGTGTTATTATGTTTGGTATTATTTATTTGGCTAATGCAATTAACCAGGGTATTCATTTAATTGTGATGCATAATGGCTATTGCTCTGTTTTAAATTCCATTTTTCATAACAATATGAGGTCATTATTATGAGCTGGCCCATTCCTGAAATACCTGAACTCAAATCAGTAGCGCCTTTGCGCTATCGGTTATGGTTTGTCGTTTTACTTTTAATACTGGTTGTCGGTACACTCGTTTATGCTTTTCTAAAAGACACCACCGATTTCTTGCACGCCGCGATTTATAGCAGCTTACCGTCCTTCCTGGTATGGCTGATGTTATTCGGCGTGGTGCTGAACCGCTATGAGCAATATTGTGCAGCCGCGCAAGCCTGGGAAGCCGCCAGTGCGGAAACTCGTTTCCAGTGGCAGCAATGGAGCAGAAAACAACTGGCTGTGGTCGGCAATATGATTCTGACGCCTGAACAGCAAGGCATGGCATCTCTGTTAGGTGACTCGAAAGATATTCCTGTCTTTCCTCATCGAGGGCGGGCGCTGTTTTTATCGTCGAAAGATAACCGGCAATTATTGGATGAGCTTGATCGTGAGCTTGAGAAACAATGTCCGGGTTATCGCGGCTTTTTACACCGGATTTATGTTGCCTCTGTCGCTTCCGACGACTGGCTTTCTTATCAATCGTCGGTATACCAACAGTGGGATCTGCTCCCCATTCAGGCAGAAAACAGGGATGAGATCGATAAGTTATACAAAGAGGCGGCTTTTGAGGGGTTGATAATGGTTCTTGCCTGCCAACGGTGGCCGCCTGGCGGTGATAAAAAGGCATACAGCGAATTTGTGTCTGCTCAGTTACTCTCGTTGCCGGCATTTGCCACTCAGAAAAAGCTCAATGTCTTGGCCGGTATGGGGCGGCCTTTACCTTCGTTACCGGGAGAAATAATAAAAGATCTGCCTATATTATTTGAATATAACCGTATTGATAAAAAGAGTATGCGACACCTTTGGGTAACGGGTGTCCCTAATAATGTGCTGACTGAACTGGCGATTCACAGCTATGAACACGCGCTCAATTTCTCCCCGGAAAATCCAATTCATTTAATTGATCACACGTTTGGTCCGCCAGGGCCGTTGTCCGTGTTTTTGACCTCAGCCGTGCTGACTGAGGCCATTGGCCTGACGAATAGCGATCATATAGTTGTTAATCAATTACCCGAGGGTAGCGCTGTACTTTATTTAATGACGAAGGAGTTACACCGATGAAAATAAGTCGTGATCATCACTATGGCTACTGGGGATATGCTTTTTTTATCCTTAGCGTTGCCGGGATATTTTTCCTGCTGATTTATTTTAATCAAGCATTGCTGGCGGAAAATGGTCTGCTTAAACCCGCGTGGTATGCCTGTGCCACGATTTTCCCGGCCATATTAATCGGTTTATTCGGGAATACTGTTTGGTGGCATATCCGGCAGAATAAAACGCAACAAAAACTCAGACCTGAAACCGAAGGAACAAAAATTCCCCCCAGCCAATCCGCTTTGATACTCAATGAATTAGGCGATCGCCTGCACCGTCGTTACGGGATGTTCTGGGGGTATAAAGTCCGTATCTTGCTGGTCATGGGTGAGGCGGAGCAGGTGGAAGCCATCGCGCCGGGGCTGACGACCCAACACTGGCTGGAAGGCCATCGTACGCTCCTGCTGTGGGGCGGCAGTTTACACGCTGAACCCGATGCCACACAACTGACGGCCCTGCGTCGTTTGCGTCGTTTCCGTCCGCTCAACGGTATCGTCTGGGCATTGACCGAACAACAAAGCGCGCAGCCGGTCTGGATGGATAAGGCGCTGCGGATGTTGCAGAAACAGGCCCGGCAGTTACGCTGGCAGGCACCGATTTATCTGTGGCAGGTGTGCCACAGTCTCTGGTCTCAGGAAGATAGGTTGACTCAGGCGGTGGGCTGCTTTTTGCCTGAGCGCTGTACCCCCGATATTGTGGAGACCCAACTGCAACAGTTGATTGACCCGGTGCGCAAACAGGGGATGCAGCAATTACTGGCGAAGACCGCCCATGATTTTCTGTATCGGCTGGCGTCGACTTTAGAGCAAAAGGGCATAACCCACTGGCGTCAGGTGTTGACCCCGTTGTTACAGGAATATGCCGACGCGGTCTTGCTGCGCGGTCTGATGTTCAGTTTGCCGGTCAGCGTACACAAAGACGGCGCGCCACAGAGCTGGCTGCCCGATCCGGTGTGGCAGGGAGTCCTCAGTGACAGCCGAAGAGCCTCCGGTAGGCGGATGGGCGTGATCCGAAAACAGCAGGTTTATCACGGCCTGATGGTCCTGACCTTATTGTGGGGGGCGGGCAGTCTGCTGTCCTTTTTTACCAACCGCGACCAGATAGCGGGGATCAACGCGGCGGTGACTGATTTGCAAGCCCGTCCTGAGGCGTCCGACGCCCAGTTGATGGCGTTTAAGGCTCTGCGTAATGAAATGGGCCGGTTGCAATCCCGGGTCGAACACGGTGCCCCCTGGTATCAGCGTTTCGGTTTAAATCAAAATCAGCCGTTATTGACGGCGGTGCTGCCGTATTACACCCGGATGAATAACCGTTTGATACGAGATAAGGCGGCGGCGATATTGCACCAAAAACTGAGCGTCCTGGTGAATCTGCGCCCGGCCAGTCCGCAGCGTCTCAGCCGGGCGCAGGCCACGCATGACCAACTCAAAGCGTATCTGATGATGGCCTACCCACAGAAAGCGGATGCCGCGTTTTTAACCCGTATCCTCAGTGAAAACGAGCCGGCCCGGACCGGTATTGCCCCCGGCGTGTGGTTGAGTACGGCCCCGGATTTATGGGATTTTTACGCGCAAAATCTGTCTGCCCACCCGGAATGGCGGATAACCGCGGATACGGATTTAGTCAGGCAGGTGCGCCAAATACTGCTGACACAGATAGGGCGGCAGAATGCCGAAGCCGGGCTCTACCAGCAGATGCTGCGATCCGTCGGGAAGGATTATGCCGACCTGACCTTAAGACAAATGACCGGCGACACCGAAGCGGAACGGCTGTTTACCACCCCGCAGGGGGTGCCGGGGATGTTTACCCGTCAGGCGTGGGAAGGGCAGATACAGAAAGCGATTGATGAGGCAGTGGCCTCACGCAAGGAGGCGATTGACTGGGTGCTGAGCGATAACCGTCAGGCGGTCCCGGCAGCCGTCTCACCGGCCGAGCTGAAAGCCCGCCTGACCGCGCGTTACTTTACCGATTTTGCCGGGGCCTGGCAGGATTTTCTCAACAGCCTGCGCTGGCATAAAACGCGTAATCTGGCCGAGGTGACAGACCAGTTAACCCTGATGGCGGATGAGCGCCAGTCCCCGCTGATAGCGTTGATGAACACCGTGGCGTATCAGGGACAGGCGGGGCAACAGGACCCGGCGTTATCGGCGTCACTGATGAAATCCGCTAAAGCGTTGTTGAATAAAACATCGGTGCCGGTGATTGACCAACAGGCTGGCGAAGTAAACGGGCCGATGGACAGCACCTTCGGTCCGTTACTGGCGCTGATGGGGAAAAATAATCCGCAAAGCGGGATGACGGCGGACACCCCCCTCAATTTGCCCACCTTTCTGACCCGCGTCACCCAGGTGCGCCTGAAACTGCAACAGATGACCGCCAGTGATGACCCGCCGGAGAGGGCGAAGCGGCTGGCCCAGACGGTGTTTCAGGGAAAAAGCACGGACCTGACGGAGACGCAAGGCTACGGCAATCTGATGGCGGCCAGTTTGGGTGACCAATGGCGCGGTTTTGGTCAGACGATGTTCGTGCAGCCATTAACCCAGGCGTGGCAAGGGATACTGCAACCGTCTGCGGCCGGCCTGAATGCGCAGTGGCAGACCGCGATAGTGGCGAACTGGAATACCGCCTTTGCCGGGCGTTACCCGTTTGCCGGCGGAGACAGCGACGTCTCGTTGCCGATGCTGGGGCAGTTTATCCGGCCGGACACCGGGCGGGTTGAGCAGTTTCTGACCCGTGAGTTAGGCGGGATACTGCATAAAGAGGGCAACCGTTGGGTACCGGATGAGGTGAACAGTCAGGGGTTGCATGTTAACCCGCGTTTCCTGAAAGCGGTGAATCAGCTCAGTCAGTTATCGGACCTGCTGTTTGCTGATGGCAGTCAGGGGTTGCGGTTTGACCTGCGGGCGCGAGCGGCGCGGGATGTGGTGGAAACCGACCTGACGATAGACGGGCAGAAATTACGCTACTTCAACCAGAGGGAAAGCTGGCAGCGTTTTCGCTGGCCGGGTGACACCTACAAACCGGGGGTGATGCTGACCTGGACGAGTGTGAATGCGGGGGCGCGTTTGTTTGGCGATTATCCGGGGAACTGGGGGCTTATCCGCTGGCTGGCGCAGGCGAAAGTGGAAAAACTGGATGAAAGCCGCTATCAACTGACGTTTGTCGCGCCGGACGGATTACCGCTGACCTGGATTTTGCGCACGGAAATGGGCCGCGGGCCACTGGCGTTGCTGCAACTGCGGGGATTTAAGTTGCCGAAAAACCTCTTTGAGGTCACCCCAGGCAGTGACATGAATGTGTCAGTAACCGATGACGGTGACGGGGAGGCGGAATGATGCTGCAACGATCCCGGCACGATAATGATGTTTTAGCGTTGGAATTTCGCACAGAACTCGCGGGTCGCTATACCATCACTCAGGCGGTTAAACTACGCAAGTTATCGTTATCAGGCAACGTTAAGCGCGTACGGTATGGTTGGTTTAATCAGCGGTAACGGTGGCTGTTATGATAATGCGGTGATGACGTCATTGGGTGGGAATATTTTCGAGGACATAAGTGTCATTGTTATTGTGTTCACGTATTCCTTTCAAGAGTAAATTTTTTTTCATTTCTATTCTATTACTGTCCTTAAATTAATGACGGATATCTTTAAAGCGTATCGTCATCATATTTTCATTAATCCACGGTATTTTATCCGGGGAGACCCGATAACAATAAAATCATTTCCACCTGATTTAAACGTGTATAACGGAATTTATTCTCATTCGCATAATCTAATTGATAATCATTATTCTTTACCCCTGTTTTTATTGTCTGGGCTATTGGCCTGAAAATAACAGGCATTGTTTATCGGTATGACATAACCAATTGAAAAAATAAAATAATCATCTTGTGCTCATTAATAAACGGTTCTGTTATTGCAGAGCCAATAATCTCATTCATATTATAAAAATAAATGCAACCGCTTTATGAAAATAAAGTCTACCTTGTTTAGGTTTTGTTAATATATTGTCTGTTGCTTATCCCCTTTGGCGAGTTTTCTCTCTGATACGCGCTAAACAAAAAGGGCTTTTTTTAAAAAAATATCTTGCTTTTTTTAAAGACAGTTTAGAAAATCACCCTGGTTAGGAAATGGCCTGTCCGGTAAATGTCTTTATTTATGGTGGTGGCCTTGTCGGTGTTCTCTTATTTTCTGCCCGGTTAACTGCCTGCCCTGAAATACCTGAAACCGGTTTTACCTTCCTGAAATTCATTATGGTCTGACTCAGGTTATGGAGTGCTTTTTTATTATTGGGGAGCCGCTTGTGGCACAGAGTTTTCAAAACGAAATCCCCAAGGCGCGGATAAATATTAAATTGGATTTACATACCGGTGGGGCACGGAAAAAAGTCGAGTTACCGCTGAAATTATTAGTGATGGGCGATGACAGCCATGGTCAGGAACAGCATCCCCTCTCGGAAAGAGAAAAGGGAGATATAAACAAAAACAATTTTGACCGGGGACTGGCTGAATTTAGGCCCGCAATGAAAACCCGCAGAAACAGAACAGATCATGACCTTATGGGCCTCGGTATCCGGCTATGGGCGGTAGCGTACCTGAAGCGATCAGGAAGCACACAGGAGAAAACATGAACAACGCAACACCGGCGATCATCTTTGATCACAGCCGCTACAAACTGAACGTGCGCAAGAATACCGCGCCGCTGGATGTCGTGGCGTTTAGCGGGCAGGAGTTTTTAAGCCGGCCTTTTCGTTACGCCGTTGAATTCACCAGCCCGGTGAAGGATATCGAACCGGCGCGGATGCTCATGCGGGACGCCGCGTTTACCCTGACGTCGCCGGCGATTAATCCGGGGATGCGGGGCATGCCGGTGATACCGCCCGCCCCGTTGCGCACGATCTACGGGGTGATTAGCGGATTTAAGCTGTTGTCCACCTCGCATGACGAAAGCCGTTATGAAGTCACCCTGGAACCCCGGCTGGCCCTGTTGTCGAGAAGCCGCCAGTCCGCGATTTATCAGAAGATGTCGGTGCCGGAAATCGTGGAAAAAATCCTGCGTGAACGGCACGGTTTTCGCGGGCAGGATTTCTTATTCACCCTGGCGTACCCCTACCCGAAGCGGGAACAGGTGATGCAATACGACGAGGATGACCTGCGTTTTATACAGCGACTGCTGGCGGAAGTGGGGATCTGGTACAAACTGACCGCGGACGAGCGGCTGAACATTGACGTGGTGGAATTTTACGACAAGCAGCGCCACTACCAGTTTAATGTCCATATGCCGGCCCGCTCGCCGTCAGGCATGCA
>NZ_NMQR01000086.1 GCF_003545805.1 Photorhabdus sp. CRCIA-P01
GTCATCCCGTTATCCGCCGGGCTTTTGCCCATCAGCGCTAATAACGGGCCAAACGCGTTATCCAGTGGCCCCGATGGCATGCGGGGCGAGTCAATCGCCGGCAGCTTACTTTTCTGGAACAGGTTTTGTGCCGATTTCACCGGCGAATCCGCTAACGCCGTCCCCTGCCGGCCGGTTTCGCCCTGATAAGCCAGCGTGTCCATCAGGGCAATCAACGGCGACTGACGCACATCCGCCATAAAGGTTAACTGGTCAATGGTGTCGGCAAGGTTATGCACTTTATTCCAGCGCAGACTGTTGAGAAAGTTCAGCCACGCCCCGGCGAAATCGGTGAAATAACGTTCCGTCAATCGGGCTTTCAACTCCGCCGGTGAAACCGCCTTCAATACCGGCTGACGACCGTCACTGAGCACCCAGTCAATCTCCTCCTGCCGGGCAGCCACCACCTGCGCTATCGCTTTTTGTACCTGCCCCTCCCACGCCTGACGGGTAAACATCCCCGGTACTACCTTATCGGTGGTAAACAGACGGCTCGCGTCGGTGGCCCCGGTCATCTGCGCCAGCCTTAAATCGCCGTAACCGTGAGCCACCTGTTGCAATATTTTCTGGTACAGCACCGTTTCCGCCTGACGCTGCCCAAGCTGATTGAGCAATATCTGACGCACTTCACCGACCAACCCGTTATCCACGCTGATTTTCCACTCCGGGTGGCGCGGCAAATTCTCCGCATAAAAAGTCACTAATGCCTCACCGCTGTTTTGCCACAAGCCATCCGTCACCCCGGCCCGCCGCGGCCAGTTTTCCATCAACACCCGGCGCATAAAGGCCGCCTGGGCTTTTGCCGGCTGAGCCATCATCAGATACACTTTCAACTGGTTGTACGCCGAATTGATACGCTGATGACGCTGTGCACTGCCCGCCGGCAGATTCACCAGTTCGGTCAGACGCTGATGGAGCAACCGGGCAGCGGCATCACGTATCAGCTCGGCATTATTGCGTTGATACACCGGCCACATCACTTTCAGTAGGGCATCATTCTGATTGAGCCCAAAACGGCTGTACCACGGTGTCCCATGCGCTGACTGGTGCTGCAACCGGTCAATCTGCAATTGCAAGTCATGCTGACTGAGCAGACGGGCCGATAAAGCTCCCTGAGGGTCACCGGCCTCGCTGATTCGTTCACGACTGACCGCTATCTGATGACGGTTGGCAAAAAATGAAGTCACACTGCCCACGCCCCACAATGCCGCCAGCGCTATCACCCCCCACTGGGCGCTCTTCTCCCACGGGAAACCCACCGCCTGTCCCCGGATATCGCGCACCTGTTCCAGCACRCCATTCCAGCTGGCATCCACCAGCCAGCCATGCTCYACCATCCCTGACGGTACCGGCAGCGGTAAACTGAACGTCACTCCCGCCAACCCCAACGGCGGCCGGTCCAGCAACGGCGTCAACTGTGTCACCAGACGCGTCACCCCGCCATCCCGCAATGACTGCGCCAGCCGCAACAGAAAATCGTGACGGATTTCCGCTATTGCCTGTCCCATGCCCCGGCTCGCCAGCGTTGGTATCAGGCTATCCAGACCCTGCGCCAGCCTCTCAGCCGTCCCCTCTTCTGACAGAAAACARCCCACCGTCTGAGTTGGCCGGTCGCGCTGGTCCCAGTGGCTGTGACGCACATTCCACACATACACCGGCGCCTGCCAGCCCAGCTGTTGGCCCTGTTTCTCCAGCATGCGCAACGCGGTCTCTATCTGCGTCCGCTGGCTGAGTTGGTCTTCGGTCATCACCCACACCACCCCATCCAGCGGGCGACGGCGACGCAGTTGGCGCAACGCCTGTAACTGCGCTTTATCCGGCGGCGTCTGCAAACTGCCGCCCCACAGCAACAGGTTATGCTCGCCCTCTTGCCAGTGTTGTGCTGTCAGCCTGGGGGCAATCGCTTCCACCTGTTCCCGTTGCCCCATCACCAACAAAATACAGACCCGCCGACGCCAAAAGGGGCCATAACGCCGACGAAGCTGATATTGCAACCGTTGAAAATAAAATGGCGCTTCTGAAAGTACAGCTTGCTCTACGAGCGGTTTAACCGCGATTTCCTGTACAGGCAGACGCTGTTTGTAATCCCGAAAAAGATTCAACAGCCATATCACACCCACCATACTGACAATCCAAACRATTATTTTGACGGCCTGAGTAGACAACCCGAATCGATCGCCCCAGAAAGATAACAATCCGCCCAATACCAGTGCGATCAAACTGGTGACCAGACCGACTCCCAAATTACGGGTAATAAAAGCCTTAAACATAGAGATCCCYTGATGAAGTGACATGGTTCAGCGGGGAGAGGGTCCCCAGTTGTAACGTGGCATGGTGCGCTAGCAGAAAAAGCTGTGGCGCCTGTTGATACTCGGCCATTTTCATGGCGAGCGTTAATGCAAACCAATCCGCATATGGCCCTGATTTCCCAAGCCAATGGGGGACGAACTGTTGATCAGGCGTTGCCGGTRCGCTCTGCTGTACGGATGATGGCAAGGCTTGCAATATCTGATTAAACCGAATTAACAACTTATCTTTCTCCGATGAGTCGGCATCGTTGTACCACAATGTCCCGGCAGTGATGGCAGGACGTTGATAACGCAGAAACTGGGCCACACTYTGCCCGGCCTCCGCTGCGACAGTAACCATAGGCCGATGCAGACAGCATTTCGCCGACAATGGAGAAGAGGGAGGCGCCAGTAGCCAAATCACCGCGCCCTCACTGACGGCCTCCGGCGTTTTATTGCCTGCCCAACACCATGTTATAACCAACTGCAATCCTTTGGTTTCCGTGGTCAACCAGTCGCTTATCTGCTGGGTATAATCGGCTTTGAGTTTTATCGGACCTTGCAGTTGAGACAAAGGCAGCCCCAGTTCCGCCCAAACCTGACAGAATTGTTCCCATACGACGATTTCGGGCCTGTCTAATGGAAAATAGACATTCACCTTATGGTTAGCCACATACGCCATCAAACTACTCCGCATCTCTCCCAGTAAATTTTCAAATAAGTTGAGGTAACTGGAAAAAGGGGGCAATACCAGTGCACTATCACCATTGACTAATACCTCCCTATCCGCCGGTGAGGGCACTTCCGGCGGAAAAAACGCGCCATAATCCACAACCCGTATCGCCTGCGAAGCCCACGCTTGCCAGCGAGCCTCCTGCCAGGCGTTCTCTTGTGTCAGCACTTCCGCTTGCTCCAGTTCGACGCCGTAACGAAACAGCCGCCAGCCGGCAATCACGCCGAACAGTGCTGTTATTCCGGCTAAAGCGACCAGCGCATAAAGCAGGCTGGCGGGATCTTTAAACAGATACCAGACACTGCCGGCCGCCACTACGACAGCGAAACAAGCCATACTGAACAGACGCCACCAAAGCGACCAGACTGGCGGTTCAGGCCGGTGTACGGAATAAGATTGCGGAATATCCCAGGCCATCATGATGACTCCCCTATTCCGGCTTTGGTCGTACTGGAAATAACATAACAACCGCATTGGCAAAGCGCTTTATCAAATGCGACGGGTTTACCCTCGGAAATACATTGAGAATCAGCTTTAACAATACGGTTAATACCATGYCCTTTTAGCGGACAACTGACTAAATCATTTAATAAAGCGACTCTTTTACCGTCAATTTCGATAGAAGAGGAAGCGGAAATCACTTCACCGCCGCTACTGAGCTTATCGCCCAGGCGAATAACACCTTCAAACATCATGAACCCTATATCATTAAGAATAAATTTTTCACATTTTCAGCGTAATAATATTATCGCCCTCATTTTTCGACGCCGCCTGCAAAAGCGTTTGAATAACTTTATTAACACCATCTCTATCAATAAATTTCTTTGAGCATACGATGTCGATGTGCTTATTTAAATTCACGGTAATCAACACACTGTTTTCACGTTCCTCAATTCGTCTGATACATCCATAAGGCAAAAAGAGGGGTTTACTCAACGGGGTCGGCGTTAACAAAAAGCCTCCTAATTTCTCTGCAAAGAAATAACGATCTTTTGTCTTACGATAAGAGAAATAATGTTCAGCGGCCATCATGATACAAATACCCCTCGCGCCTCTAATATGTCAACAGATTAATAGCAAGACCTTTCCAAACCATTTTATAGATCTGTTTCACAAAAACTCCTTGATTTACACAAAATTACAAACAAACCGAATAAAAACAGACAAAACTTCACGTTGGATAATTCATTACTGGATTCTCCAAAGACAAGTAATCTTTTAATATCTCTACAACCCAGCGTAGATAATTCTGAGGACTATCCCATAAATCTTTAGCTCCATCCTATTACTTAAATCAGTAATAGTAGTAATGGCTCAGGATACAAACCTTATCCGGTAATACTTCTTCACTGTTTTCAGACGATGGATTAGATTTCATTTCCTCAATCTTTTTCCTGGTTAATTTACTAAGACTAATATCCTGCGGATTCGGGAAACCCAACACGGAGAAAATATCCTGAGCCAGTTTAACTGACGGCCACGGTTTTTTGAGGCTGACAAAGTATGCATAGAAAGAAAATACGGTTGCCACAACCATAATACATAAGGTTAAAAGATCTGGTCCATCCCAAAAACTGCCCCCACCTGAAAAAAAGATAGCACCAAGACAAATAGCTACGATCATAAAAAATACGCAGAAAGTATAAAAGACTTCATCCCATGCTTTTGATCGTCTCCCTTTATTACAACACGGCGTGATAGAAATCGTTCTGCGTTCAGGGTTTGTTAATGCATAGACGACATAATATTCTCCCTGATCGGTCACCGCTAATTCAACATAATCACCTGTTTTGACTGTCGTCAACCCTATCCAACCATGAAAAGGGATACCATTGATTTTCCCCTGCACAAAATGACATATTTCACTCAATCGCACTTCAGTCCGTAAATTCACTGCGGCCTGAGACGTATTTCCCAACATCGCCAGCAATAATGCACCAAATTGCCTATTCTCCTCCCGGCGGGCAAATTCTTCGGGGTCATATTCACGATCAGAAAAATAGCCTTTGACACAGAGTATTTCCCACTCTTCCAGCACACCACTCACTTTAATTAATGGTTTACGCGGGGGCAATTCCGGCGGCGGCGGCTCTTTTGCCAATATCGCATCCAGTTCAGGGATTTTGGCTTGAAGCTCCTCTATCGCTTTTTCAACCTCCTCTCTATCTTCAGGATAGCGCGGAATCATTATTTCTCTCTTAACTGCTATCTGCGTATTAAGACGTTTTCTCTGACTTTTTATCTCTTCAAAGTCAATAGCACCTTTTAACATCTGATAAGTATTCATGAGAGCACCTTAATTGCATCGGCAAAATTTTTACTTTATTACATAACCAACATTCACTATTTAATTACTTAAATCAGTAATAGTARTAATGGCTCATAAAACAGTATTTATCCGGCAATACTTCTTCACTGTTTTCAGGCGATGGATTAGATTTCATCTCTCTCAGCCTTTTCTTGGTTAACTTCTCAAGGCTGATATCTTGCGGATTAGGAAAGCCTAATACTGAGAAAATATCCTGAGCCAGTTTAATTGACTTCCACGGCTTTTTGATGCTCACAACGAATGAATAGAGAGAAAATACCACAGCAAAAAACATAAGCCATAAGGTAAAAATATCTGCTCCATCCCAAAAACTGCTACCATCTGGAAAAAGAATAGCTCCCAAACAAACAACAGCAATAAGAAGAAATATACAGCAAGTATAAAATACTTCATCCCATGCCTTTGACCGAATACCTTTATTACACCAAGGAATAATAGAAATAGTTCTCAATTCAGGCTTTGTCAGCGCATAAACAGCATAATGCGCTTCCTGTTCCGTCACAACTAACTCGACATAATCACCTCTTTTTACTGTGGTCAACCCCAACCAACCATAAAAAGGAATGCCATTGATTTTTCCTTGCACAAAATGATAATCGTTATACAACCTTATCTTAGTCCGTAAATTCACCGCAGCCCAAGAGGTATTCCCCATCATCGCAAGTAATAAAGCGCCAAACTGTTCATTCTCCTCCTTACGGGCAAATTCCTCAGGGGCATATTCGCGTTCAGTAAAATAGCCTTTGACACAGAGCGTCTCGAATTCCTCCAATACACCACTTACTTTGATTAATGGTTTACGCGGGGGCAATTCTGGTAATGGTGGTTCTTTTGCCAATATTGCATCCAGTTCAGGGATTTTGGCTTGAAGCTCCTCTATCGCTTTTTCTACCTCCTCTCTATCTTCCGGACGACGCTGAATTCTTTCCCGCTTAACCTCGATCCATGTATCAAGACTGCTTCTCTGACTTTTTATCTCTTCAAAGTCAATAGGATCTTTTAAAAATTCATATGTATTCATGAAAGCACCTTAATTGCGTCGGCAAAGTTTTTACTTTGTTCTTCATACAACTTATCTTTTAGTGATTCAGGGTAAATCCATTGCGTGGCTTCTAAACCCTTCACCGGTTCTAACCCAAAAACACAATTACGGCACCATTTCTGTAAATCATTATCGACATACAATGAAACCAGCCACTCAAGAATAAGCATTCCAAGCATGACTTGCCAACTACAGAAAAAACCAATAAACCTACCAGCAGCTAAAGGCCCCAGTCTATCTAATATAATTTCCACAACATTTCTACCTTTCAATCCTTTCCTTACCAATATCCCCAACAATCCTTCCAAAAATTCACTGGATGCTTTTATCACCGAGCCAATATCAACTCCAATTTTGCAACTAATTAATCCAAAATACTGCCAACGCCGTCTGCCATGCAATTCAGATTCAAAATCACTGATATCTACCCCCAGATTTAGTGCGGAAGCGAGCGTGCCCGCACTCGACCCGATAAATTTAATGGTGTCGGTGGCAGCCATATTTTCTATGCCGTGCTTCACCATCGGCTCGACAATCTCCATTGCCGTACTCAGTGTGCTTAAAAACGCGGCGGTCACCTGAGCATGGCTTTTAACATCCCCCTTACTCTCTTTTAGCTGATTGGCATACTCCAGCCCATTAAAAAATAAGACTAAACATTTAATCCGGGATTTTTTTAATACCGGCTCTCCTTCGACGCTGTCAGCAAATTTTTTAAAATCAGACTGATATTGATTACTTTTTTCCAACCGCTCCTCAGAACCCGGTCTCTTAAGTCTCTCCAATACCTGTTGCCGAAACGCATTACCCTCCTTAAGTTGTGATACCGACAAATCAACCGCCTGATCAAACGGCACCCCTGAAATCACCGAGAATAGCCCCTTACTCAGCATTTCATTGGTGCTATTCAGCACTTTTCCTAAGCGGGTAAAATTAAAGAACCGGTCGCCCAACGTCACCAGTCGCCGGTCAGAATGCAGCATCGCCCGGGCAAAGGTGCTGTTGGATCTGGGCGGCTTTTCCAGCACTTCATTCGCTTTATCGT
>NZ_NMQR01000087.1 GCF_003545805.1 Photorhabdus sp. CRCIA-P01
TTTCGGGATACTGACCGGGCGGATACCCTGAGGATGGTATGAACCTGACGCCAACCGCGCCCGCAGGCACGGCCAGTGTTGTTTCAGGTGGTTCGCAAGCCCGCTGACCGTCATGCCATCGGCACCCGGGACACCTTGGTTGCTGACCACCCGCTGATACGCACGCTTCATGTTGGCGGGCGCAAGCACCCGCGCCATCAGCGTGTCCGGCTCCGCGTTCGTCCACACCGGAGACGCCGCCGCTGTCTGCACACTGTCAGCCGTCATCACCGGATACCGTCCGGGACTCGGGGGAACAGCCTTCCGTGAGAGAAGCTTCTGTGCTGCGACATACGATGAGACTCCTGCGCCTGATTGCGGTATAACCCGTTCGGCCCTTGATGGCGTGGTTAACTGCCATTTACTACGGCCTCGGCTGACTTCTACCGCTGGCTGAGCCGGCAGAGCTCCCGGGGTAATTTACGTGACCTTCCTGCTTATGCCTGTCGGATCTACGTCGTGATGCTCCGTGCAAGTATCGGGCTTCAGCTTTACTGGCAACCTTACCCGCATCACGCCGCCTCTTATCCGCTTCCTGTTCGTCAGACCAGCATTTTGCCTCGGGCTTCCTTCAGATCCGCAGTCACCCACGGCACCCTTGCCTCTGGCTAACACTTCCCCTTGCCGGGTGTGTGGARGACTTTCACCTCTGAGTCAGCCTTTAACCACCACGGTCAAAAGCCAGCGCCATTCAGGGCGCTGCGCACCATGCCCGGCGCACCAGTAAAAAACGCGTTCATTCAAGCCGCTGTTGTTACTTCAGCTACATTAGTGGATCCCCTAGATTCAAAAGATATGGAGTCAGCTCTCACCAATATTCTTTCGCCTATAACAGATGAGAATGACAGTGACTATCACTCCAATTACCAAGAACTTCACTTTATTATAGTAAAAAATTATAATAGTCAAGCCAATGAGTGTGATGCGGTAGGGTTCTTGGGGGTAGGCTGGGAATTGAATATTAAGGATTATCGGAAAAAGAGCAAAGATGCAGTGAGTGGTCATGATACAGATTTTAGGATACAGTCTTGGTCTGGGTTTTATCAATCGTGGGACGATATAGAGGCTCAATATGCTGCGGCGCTTCGAGCTCTTGGGAATTAAAAATTAATCAACAATCTTACTAATGTCGGCTGTTATTAGCGGGGGCTTATCATGGCTGAAACACAGAATACATATTCTAATAACGTAAAGCTTGCTGAAGATTTGTATCTTGCTTATTTGCTCCCGCAGATGGTCGGTGCATGTCAGCAAGATCTTACAGGAAAAACTGTTGTAGGCTTGCCAGCTAAAGAGTTAAGATATGTTCAGGATGTTAATAGAATTACATCAACACTGTCAAGCTTGGCAAGCTCCGAGGTTATTGAGCTATTTAGTGATTTAAGGTCGATAGAGGAGGAATTATCTACGCCATACAATATCTACGTAGATAACATGAGAAACTTACAAGAAGTGCTACCAAACATCAAACCTATTGTTGGTCATATTTATCCGGTGACATTAGCGTCCGTGAATGTTAAAAGAGCAATAACTGAAATAAAAAAAGCAACACAAACAATAACTCGAAATCTAGAGGAGCGAAGAATTTCTCTTTATCCTTCAAAAGTACATGAAATAATAAAAAAAATAACAGCGATATCAGAAAAAATAGAGCAGGATTTAGATTCGATAACTTCAGACTTGAATAAAAATCATCCTGGTTTCATACATTACAAAGAAAAATTTGCAACACTGAAACAGAATCAGGAAGAAGCATATAGTGCTGCTTTATCAACCACTCTTGCTACAGCAGCTAGTGCAGCAATTGTTGCGGGCTTTATTATCGTAGGTGTAATTATTTCCGTGACGACACTGGGAACAGCTTCACCAATAGCAGTTGGTGTGGTTGCTGGAGGATCAATAACTTTTTCTGCTATTGCCCTTGATAAGGGTTCTCAAGTTGTTCCACTGTGGCAAAAATATAGTACCGCGAATCAAGCTGTTCTGGATTTTATCAATTTTGAAAATAATAAGGAATTTAAGGTATATGCAGTTTTTGATACATGGTCTACGAATTTAAAGGCTATTTCCTCTGGACTGGAAAAAAGTAAATCGACTCTGGAAAGTCTGACAGCCAGCATGAAAGCAGATATACAAGAATCCAAACCCAGCATCGATGCCATTTTTGATATTCTTTCAAAATCTCTCGCGATAACTCAAGCGCAATTGACTGAGTTAAATAACTGTGCAAAAAAGATAGAGATCGAAAGCTCATTAATAAAGAATCTGCAATATCTTTTTAACTTCCGTGCCTCTTCGATAGGATGTCTTGCATTCAAAGTAAATTAATTGATTTTTAAGCGTAAACTGAGGGCTGTATTCTTCAGCCGCAGCACCTCATCCCAGTGTTGCTCTATAAGGAGAGCATAAAAAAGTGTGGGGAACTTGAGTTATTTAGCGGTAAAATGGGCAACTCAACCGGACTGTTACCCATTATCAGCCTATGAATACTTAACCGATTTTAATAAAGTCTCTGATCAGGAAATAAGTTTTGTAGTAAACCGATTAAATAATCGCCCCCGAAAAATACGGGGTGGGAAAACACCGAATGAATTATTTAAGGGAATACGAACATGTTTACTTCCAGATTAACGATGTTGCACTTATTATGTGAATCTACCATTGATTATCATTTATGTAATTTACTGTATTACAGCAACATGTTTTTGTTGTGAATTGTTACATAAAACATGCCAATAATGTAAAATAAATGCCATTAATGAGGGAATTAGTATGATAATTCGTTTTTATTTAATAGCAATCGGTGCATTAGTATATTGTGTAAACGGTTTCGCCGCGGATAATTTTAGCGATAACAATGCAAAAGACGCCCTTAAACAAACAGCCGTCTGTTTTCAACTCAAAAACTGCAAAGGCGTGAGTATTGGAACGGTTAGATTAAGCGATGATCCGCTGAATACCGCTAAACAATGCGCGTCAAAATTTACATCTCCCACTAGACCTGATGGTTTTATAGGACAGAGCATGCAAGATCTGAACGGTGCCTGTTTTAATGTTCTATATGACCCTATAAGAAAGACGATTTCCAACCAAAAAGTATCATCAGCACCACCACCCCTTAAAACTATACCGCCGCAAATTACGGCCACCCCTTTACCTTGGATCGGGGTGCAGTGTTTTGCCGAAAAGTTGTGTCAGGGACCTATCAGCGCTGTTGCATATGACTACGAAGAATGTAAAAACGGGAATTGGCCCGGTCCTGAAATGACAGATGGACTGATCGAATCGGAATCTTTTTTGTATGGTGGTAAATGTATTGATTTTTGATAGTGAAATTAAAAAGATATTCAATAAATTTTACCATTTTAAAATCATATCATAACCAAAGGAAGCTTTATGAGCAATCTTCAAACAATAAACTTGGCTAATTCATCACTTAAAATTGATAAACCACCACTTTTTTATATAGTTAACCTGCGATATGGCGCTTACTTGTACTTGCAGGCAGGCAAGGATGCTTACCGCGATCGCATTGCCTGGATTAGGCAAGGATACCGAGAAATTCCAGAGCAATGTTTCCATTGGGAGCTTCAGCAACTAGATCCAGTTTATTTCTTGCTTAAAAATACTACTAAAGAGCGCGGTGGTACTCTATTTTTAATAGCTGATGTTGACAATCATCGTGACCATCTAGTGGAGGGATATATTGGAGATCCCAGTGATAAAGATGATCTCTACATTCAATTTAGCAGAGTAGCAGTAACATATGGATCATCAGTATTTCACATTAAATCGAAGAATGAATGCTATCTTAAAGGTGATGATAGACTAGTTGGCAATGATCGCGAAGTATGGGGCCAGCCTTTCAAACCAAATGCTAATGATACTCGCTTTCATTGGCTTTTTGTACCGGCTCCGGATAAATTTTAGTAACTTCCAGTATTTACAAATTTCATCTCAACTCATCGTTCCTCAGATAGGTAATTACCAATGTAACATATCGTAAATTTAAGTCATCTCATAGCAATCACCTATAAATACGGAGATAAATAATATGAGCATAGATAAAACAATTGAACGCTCGGTGTTGTCGGCTGCATCTGCTAACGACCTAACATCTTACTACATCGTTAATCATGGCTTAGGGGCATTTTTGTATTTAGGCATCGATAAACATCCAGGTGATTCTCGTTATGCCTGGATTAAACAAGGTGACTGCGATCTTTCATTAGAACGGTTTCATTGGAAAATTACTCAACATGGTTATAAGTCTTTTTCAATTGTCAATTATTCCAACGATTCAAATGGAGGTTTATTTGAAAGTAGTGATTTCCTTGTAGATGAATTTGCAAACCGCATTGTCGGAACCTATAATTATATAACATCAGGCGTAGATGACAGATATATATTTACTACTGAAAACGTAAGTGATAATTCTAATATTGTATATCTTCAAACATCCTCCAAACGTTACATTGGCGCTTCGAAGAAAGCGGATGGCTTAGACCATCAAGTAATGGCGCTCTTCGACAAAGATAAACCTGGTGCATCTGACTATAACTATCTGTGGTATTTTGTACCGATCCCTGTGTTCACGTAGAGCATAAAAAATCTATGGTTCCCCTCGTTTTTGCAACACTCATTTTTGATGAATTTTAGGCTTGCTTAAATCTATCCGGCGTCACTATAGGCAAGGATGCCCGCGCCCCAATGAGTTCCGCGCCTGTTGACATTAGCAAATACTTTTACCCACCTTAAAAAGGTGAGTAAAAGTACAAAAAATAGAAAGGAAAAGGTTATTGTAAGGAGAGGAGTTCTTCACGGCTAAGACCGGTGCTTTTCATAACCAGTTCAATACTGGCACCATTCTTTAAAAAGGCACGGGCAATATTAATTGAAGCTTGTTTTTCACCTTCCTGAATACCCTGTTGAATACCTTGCTGAATACCTTGCTCCCGTAATCTCTGTGCAATATTCATTATTGCCTCCTGATGGCTGCCTACCTGTTCAATCAGTTTCTGAAGTACCTGTTCAAAATGTGGAGAATCCATTGTAACAAACAGGTAGTTAAGAATAGTAACAACATCGTTGTCACTATTATAATTGTACTTAAGGGCCTGTGCCAATAATGTGGTCACAGCTTCAACCCTGTCTCGCAAATTTTTATGTTTCATCGCCAGTTCCATCACGGCGATTTTGCGATGATTGACTAACTCATTATCATCAATCACGGTCACATCGACTAGTGGAAATGGATTGAAATACACCTCTTCCGCTAAGCGAGGTAATGAAAAGCATTGTGTCCAGCGTTGCTGGAAAGGATAAGGGCTGCTATCACCGTGGTAAAACAAAACGGGCACAACCAGCGGGAGTTCCTTATTTCCTTGTTGAAGGTGTTGATTCATCGCCATAAAAGCATAATGCATCATGCGCCATGCCATCATTTTATCCGGCGTTGACTGATGTTCAACAAGTACATAAATATAACCGTCACCTTGTTGAGTTTTCACCGAATAGAGCACATCGGACATTCTTGAACGTAACTGACGGTCAATGAATGAAGAATTAGTCAGTGTTAACGTATTAAAATCACATAGCCTCTTAATTTTCTCCGGCAGATGAATGTCAAAAAAGTCTCGGGCATTCTCTATCTGAGCCATAAACCCTTTGAATGTAGCATCATGGGGTGTGAGGCGCGCCTTTTTATTATTCATATTTTCTTATTAAAAAATAATTCCCATCATCAGTGTACAGCACAATAAAGTCTAGTACCAAGGTGGTTTTATAATTCATCATGCTACGTTATCAGCCGTAACCAGTTGACTGAGCGCTTGTGCTGTCTGGCGCATAGGCTCAGCAAACGCCAACAATGTTTCCAGTGAAACACGAATGGCAGGGGCATGCACATAGACACAGGCAATCAATCGATTTTTTTGATGAGAATGTAATGAGCGCATCCCAATCACTTAGCCCTTGGCACCGTGCTGAAATTGAGAGGTGAAGCATGGATCCTCTCAGATTTCCGGCCTTATAGTGCCTAAGCGGGAAGCCTGTTGCTCCCTGATGACTGGAGGATCCACCCATGAAATTTACTCCTGTTGGCGTCGATATTGCAAAACATTTGATGCAAATTCATTTTGTTGATGAATACACCGGTGAACTCATTGACAAGCAACTAAAACGAAATGATTTTTTAACTTTCTTTAGTAACCGTGAGCCTTGCTTGATTGGTATGGAAGCGTGCGGTGGCGCTCACTATTGGGCACGGGAACTGAGAAAGCTGGGACATGAAGTGCGTTTGCTTAAGGCTCGGTTTGTCAGGGCATTTCGGATGGGAAATAAAAACGATGTTCAGGATGCCCGGGCGATTTGGCTGGCCGTTCAGCAACCCGGTAAATCCGTTGCTATCAAAAATGAAGAACAGCAGGCCATTCTGTCATTACACCGGATGCGCTATCAACTCGTCAAATTCAGAACCGCGCAGATCAATTCGTTACATGGTTTACTGCTGGAATTTGGTGAAACCGTACATAAGGGCAGAACCTCGCTGGATAAAGCCATGCCTGAAGTCCTTGAGCGACTAAAGGAAAAACTGGCACCATTCCTACTCAATCTGCTTGAAAAGCAATACCACCGTTTGAACGAAATCGATGAACAAATTGAACAGRTGGAAAAACAACTGACGACGTGGGCAAAGCAGAATGCTGATTGTCAGCGAATTATGAAAATTCCCGGCGTCGGTGTCTTAATTGCGACAGCCGCCATCGCAACGATGGGCGATCCCAGAGCGTTTCGGTCGGGCAGGGAATTTTCGGCCTATTTGGGCCTGGTGCCGAAACAAACGGGAACGGGAGGCCGGGTCAAATTACTGGGCATCAGTAAACGGGGAGATACCTATCTGAGAACCCTGTTTATTCACGGTGCAAGAGTGGCCACCTTACTGACAAAAACACCGCTGCCGTGGGTGACGGAGMTGAAAAAACGCCGTCCGGTCTGTGTAGTGATAGTGGGGATGGCCAATAAGCTGGCTCGTACCGTTTGGGCATTGGTCGCCCATCAGCAGGAATATCAAAAAGATTACGTCAGTGTCAGACCTTACTGAGGTGTTTCACTGATCAACTTTCACTTTTAACTACAAGGATGAATGTAGAAAGATTGCTAAGGCAATGATAATGATGACAAAGACAGGTAAGACCGTGACTTGCTAAACCTGATTTATGCTCTGAGCGTAAAGCTCGTTAGGAGAGTGAGGAGTCAGTCAGCGGATTACATC
>NZ_NMQR01000088.1 GCF_003545805.1 Photorhabdus sp. CRCIA-P01
GTGACCTTCCTGCTTATGCCTGTCGGATCTACGTCGTGATGCTCCGTGCAAGTATCGGGCTTCAGCTTTACTGGCAACCTTACCCGCATCACGCCGCCTCTTATCCGCTTCCTGTTCGTCAGACCAGCATTTTGCCTCGGGCTTCCTTCAGATCCGCAGTCACCCACGGCACCCTTGCCTCTGGCTAACACTTCCCCTTGCCGGGTGTGTGGAGGACTTTCACCTCTGAGTCAGCCTTTAACCACCACGGTCAAAAGCCAGCGCCATTCAGGGCGCTGCGCACCATGCCCGGCGCACCAATAAAAAAACCCCGCACTGGGCGAGGCTATCAGTCACGAATGCTACTATCGCAACATATACTGAAATAATGGCTCATAAGTTCAAAGATGTCAACACGTTCGTGACAAAAGTTTTGATTTTCTTTCCTGTTCCCGTCTTATAAAGGCATCTTGCAATGGTTGATAAATCAAATATTCCGTTGTTCTTAATATTTCCTCAACCTCACGCCAACAAGTTGACATTGATGGCTTTCGCTTACGCAACATACCATTTCTGCGGATCATAATTCTTGGCTGAACCGTTGCATGATAATGCCTAGCAATTGCTCTATCAGATACACAATAAACATATCGACTAAGCAACATCCCAAATGCAACCCGATCAATATGGTAAATATGGTCTACTACCCTAGCGATTAACATACCATCATGATGCCGCGCGCGATAAATCTCGCCTATCCGCTCGATAAATGAAGCGACAATTGCGTTTCATCTATTAAAAAATTTTTACACAACTAGCGTCATAAATATGACTGTAATTTATTCAATTTACCCATTTTTCCTTTAAATCTGTAGCACGGTAACTAATTCCGCACAGTTAGGCGATATATTCTGCACTCATTAAAATGGGGTTAAGACCTCTATCATAATGCACAGTGCAGAATAAAATGCCTAATCAAATGAAAATGGTTGGAATGCATTCAGCTATGATTTTAGCTGAACTTGGACCTACCTCTGATGTAAAGCTATTTTAGCCTTATAAACTTCTATCTTGAAACTAAGAAGTTATTAAGAAGCACCCGGCAAATTCACCTAACCGAACGAGAAGAATGAGCGTATAGATAGGAAAAACGTGAAGCCATTTGCGCAATTCAGCATATAAGTTAACAATACGCAACGCGTAAAAATCGTTGGTCAAACTAAAGGAGCCGAAGTTCCGAAAATTGGGGAAATTGCTATAGCTGAAAAGGCCGACCTTATGACCTCATAAACCAGCTACCCTTTCCAACCTGGAACGGAACCGTTTAGTTACATCTATCTGCGCAAAAAGAGCGCAGATAGTTCCAATTATCATGTTAGCCAAGTAAAACGTGTATAGGCACTGCATAACACGGAGTATAAAAAACAACTTTAGGGATATTAAACCCTAATTGTTCTACCACATAGTTAATATAGTTAACTATGTGAATCCCCCTTTAGCTACGCTATCTGATGAAACTAACATAGATAGAAAGTTATCAGCATATCGAGGAATATTTTCTTGGGATTCTTTTTATGAGAACACTTGGCTCTAATGATAACAAATGTGCTATATGAACAAATTCCACAACATCCAATCTTCTTTCACCATTCTCAACTTTCGCAATAAATGATTGAGGGCGATCTAGCGCTTGAGCTAAATTCTCTTGCGTGACCCCCTTTGCTATACGAGCCTCACGGAGTGCTTTGATAACTATTTGATATTCATCAGAGTAAATTGAAACCATATATTCAATCCTACTAAACATTTAGGATTAAATATCAATCGATTGTTGATTTATACCAAAATGGGATTTTTTATTTTATAAGTTCTGATCGTTTTAGCTTGTTAGGCGATTTTTCGAACAGAATTTTTCCTAAAATTAGCCCATGATCGACAGATAGCAAATGTGCTATATGCACAAATTCAACTACATCCAACCTTCTTTCACCATTTTCAATTTTAGCAATAAATGATTGAGGTCGATCTAAGGCTTGAGCCAAGCTTTTTTGAGTAATACCTTTTTCTATCCTAGCTTTACGAAGAGCGTTTATAACTAGTTGATATTCATATGAATAAATCGATGCCATTTCTTTAACCTTGATTAATATCCCAAAATCGAATATCAGCCATTTACTTAAATATCCCAAAATAGGATAATTTATTGCGTTTGTTATATGGAGATATAAAGGAAATGAATAAAAAAGATTGGCATACTGCCGACATTATCGCTGCCTTACGTAAGCTCGGCACTACCTTAGCCGCAGTATCACGTAAGGAGGGACTTAGTTCATCTACATTAGCTAATGCTCTATCACGGCCTTGGCCTAAAGGAGAGTGGATTATTGCGAACAATCTCGGAGTACATCCCTCAGAAATTTGGCCAAGCCGATATTTTGACGAGAATGGACAACCTATTGAACGAGTTATCCGAAATAATTCTTCAAGGTGACTAATTCTCAACTAAATGGTCTAAGTTCGGTATAATTATGACGCGATAATCTGCCCAGGATGTTGAATCTCCATGAATATAATTACCGTTATGGCTGGCATGACCGTCATAATTGATTTGACCAGTGCCTTCAATTAAATCAATTTCACCAAACCCAAAACGACGGATAATTTCACGAATTGACCACGGTGTGCCTTTATACCGATGCAATTCTATAGCTGACTTGATTAACGTGCGGCGAGCCTTGTCTGATTCGACAAGCTCCCAGCCATCGCCAAATAGGGAGAATTGATTTGCAAGCCAATGCAGCGCGCTGCTATCGACAGTATCAATGAGATAAACCATTAATTGGGTTAAATCGATATCATCAAAACGGGAGGCCAACTGACCTAATGCACGCATACTGATATCAGCTTCCAGTGGAGGTGGTAGATGTAACTTAACCATCAGCGAATCCAGTGACCACAACAGTGATACCGATACAGTTCGCCCATTCATTTTCACCTACAATCTGAAACGTAGGAGACTCCAGTACGACTTGATAGACGCCAGAAACAGACAATGTTGAGATGATTTGGCTGGGAACAATATCTTTCCCTAACGTTGTTGCTCGTTCAGCTACCCATGTTTGTATGGCCTGTTCTGCTGCTGATTGAATACCGGGTGCATTAACGCCACTGTACAAGGTCAGTTTAGCCTTGATGGTATAATCAACCTTCACGGGAGGTTTTGCATGTACAGTGTCAGTCAACGGGCGGATTTTTTCGTCAGAACAAAAACTTTTCACTAGCGTTAAAATGCTTTCATCTGGCAACCCCGTCGCCAATAGTGGAAACAGTTCAACAACACCCGGAATGGGAGACCTGACTGCGACATCAACAATATTAGGGTGAGCACGCATGGCATGAAAGCGATAAGCCTGACGACTGCCCGCATTGGTAAAAGATTCAGGGGCCATCTTGATGCGTACACGTAGCCTCTCGTCACTTTCCTCTGCCGAACCACCACTACTCACTATTGTGTTGGTCACTTGCAGATCAATATCGTCGATTTCATCCAACAATGTACTGACTTGTGCTGGTTGCCAGCTATTCCCTGATAATCCAGCATCTGTACAAGTAGCTGTGACATTGACGAAACGTGTACCTGCATTCAGAACAGCATCTGTATTAGTAGCAAAAATAATACTGTCCGATGTATTAACACGAGTTCCAACTGGAATGAGTACATCTTGCTCTAATACTTCATCAACACTGAATTGTAATATTGTATGCGCCGGTTGGGCGGGTAAAGAGGCAATATATCGGGCGGCTTGTGAAGAGCTGTGTATGTCACGTTCAACGTTGATTAAAAAACTCGGTGAAGTTTTTAGCAAAAAACCACGTAAGAAACGTTCTGATGCAGGCAATAGTGCACTAACACGTGAAGAAGCAACGTTGATTTCAGGAATATTGATAGAGGCCACTCGTAATACAGGGAAACGGTTATATAGTCTCGAACAGGCCGTTAATGATCTGCGTTCAAACGGCCTGATTCATTCAGGCCATATTGATACCGAAACGGGAGAATTTTCTCCGTTATCCATTGACGCTATTAGTCGTGCATTACGCCAGTACAAACTTCATCCTGAACAGTTAAAAGCGTCTGCACCCAGCCTACAATTGGCTAGCTTGCATCCTAATCATGTATGGGAATTAGACGCCTCAATTTGTGTACTGTATTACCTAAAAAATCCTAATAAAAACAATGGAATTGACAGTGGGTTACGCGTGATGCCTGTGGCTGAATTTAATAAAAATAAGCCGAAAAATCTGGCTCGTATCATTAATGATCGTGTCTGGTCGTTTGAATTAACAGATCACACAAGTGGCTGGATATATGTTGAATACTTATTTGGCGGTGAAACCAGTCAGAATTTTACTTCTGTATTGATTAACGCAATACAAGATCGTGGTGACGCAGATGTGTTACACGGTGTACCCCAAATTTTATTTACTGACCCCGGTTCAGCTTTGACAGCACCTACACTACGTAACTTGTGCAAAGCTCTAGGCATTCAAATGATACAACACAAGGCCCGTAACGCCCGTGCTACAGGCTCTGTTGAAAAAGCGCGTGACATCATTGAACGCAATTTCGAGTCCGGTTTACGTTTTCGACAGGTTGATGATATTGATGAGCTTAACCGTCTGGCACGGCTATGGCGTATGAAATTTAACCGTAGTGCAATACATAGTCGACATGGACAAACCCGTACAGATTGCTGGTTAAAAATCACAGCAGAACAGTTAGTAAAAGCACCTGCCATTAACGTTTGTCGTGAACTGGCAATTGGCGCACCAGAAAGCCGTAAAGTACAGGCAACCTTGCGAGTATCTTTCGGGGGACGTGAGTATGACGTCAGTACCGTTCCTAGCGTGAGTGTTGGTGATTCAATCATGATCACCCGCAATCCTTGGCGTGACGAAGAGGCACAGGTAGTCATTACTGGTGAAGATGGCTTTGATGTTTTCCATCTTGTTAATGAAGTCACTAAAGATGAGTACGGTTTTGCCATCGGCGCACCTGTAATTGGTCGTGAATTCCAGGCCATTCCTCAAACAATTGCACAACGTAATTTAGCCGAAATTGAACAGAAAATCATGGGGACAAACAGCACGGCTGAAACTGAAATAGCGCGTAAATTGAAAACACTCCCCCTCAATGGTCGGTTTGATCCATATTTGGATATTGAACATAATGATGCACCAACGTATATGCCAAAACGTGGACAAGCTTCTACAGTACAGATAGCCGTTATGTGCGGGAAGCAATGTATCAAACAGCCCGCTATGGTGGTTTTCTGGCAGTATCAGGGGAATCGGGTTCAGGTAAAACGACACTGCGTCGTGATCTTATTGACCGTATTAACAGGGAAAATACCCCCGTTATTGTTATTGAACCCTATGTATTAGCAATGGAAGACAATGATGTAAAAGGTAAGACCTTGAAAGCATCAAACATTGCTGAAGCTATTGTGAATACCTTAGCGCCATTGGAAAACTTGAAACGATCGCCTGAAGCACGCTTCCGCCAGTTTCACAAGATATTGAAAGACAGTTCACGGGCTGGCTATCAGCATGTGTTAATAATAGAAGAAGCACACTCGTTGCCTTTACCAACATTAAAACACCTTAAACGATTCTTTGAACTGGAAGATGGATTTAAAAAACTGTTATCGATCATTTTGATTGGTCAGTCTGAGCTGGAATTGAAGCTATCTGAACGTAATCAAGAGGTTCGTGAAGTAGTGCAACGTTGTGAAGTTGTTAATTTGTTTCCTCTTAATGATTATCTAGAAACATTTCTGGATTTTAAATTTGGTCGTGTAGGTATGAATACTAACAAGATCTTAGATAATAGCGCTATTGGTGCTATCCGTGACCGTTTATGTCTTAGTCGGCATAGCGGTAAAGAGACCGTTAGTTTATTATATCCATTAGCTATTGGAAACCTGATTATTGCAGCGATGAATATGGCTGCAATTAATGAGATATCTATGGTTGATGCCAATATTATTCGCAGTGTTAGCTAAAGATATCATTATGAGAAAAAGTTCTACTTAACAATTAATATTGGTAATATTCATATTAAAACTGCCTTATCACAAGTTAAATATGCAAGGCGTATTCGACTAATTTTTGGTTTTATTAATTTCAAGTTGGTTACAACAAGGATGTAACATACCATAACCAGAGAAATAGAAGTCTTGGAAATATTAATACCGACATTTCATTATCGATCTATTTGAAAAAAATTTTCTTTGTTGAGGAAAAGAAGTGGATATATTGGTATTAATAAATACACTCATTAAGTAACAGGTAATTAAATATGGTGAAAATAAAAATTCTGTTTGAAGCTAAATCCGCTTTATACACCCCGCAATTATGCAAATAAAGCTATTGTAAAAGATATTAATGGAATATCAATTAACTCAGGAAAAGAAAATTTTTCAATTATCCTATTTGAACAGAAAATTAAGTAAGGAACATACTTATGAAAATAACATGTAATCACTGCAAACAACCTGTTGAAAAAATGAATCTAAAACAAGCTAAAGTTATTCAGACTCTTGAATTTGGTGAATGGGTTGTTGATTTAATCTTGGTTTGTCCACATTGTAGTCAGCAATACGGTGTATCTGTGGCAACATGGGATTTACAGCCACTGGAGACCCCTCATGGATAAAACGGTCTTATACCGAAAAGCCTGGTTCAGTAATATCAAGTTAATGCTGACTATTTTGGTTTACTCAATTAGAGAGTACATAGCAGAGGATGAATAAGATGGCAAAACAGAAACTTATTCAGCTTATTCATATTGCACATAGTAATCTAAAACTAGATGAAGATACGTATCGCCAGATGCTACTTTCAGAGACCGGAAAAGCCTCTACGCGGGAAATGGATATCCCGCAGTTAACTCGCGTTTTGGATGCGATGAAAAAGCGCGGTTTTAAGATTAAACCCTCCAAGAAATCCAAAACATCATGTCCATTAGATAGCCATCCCCAATCAAGGAAGATACGTACATTGTGGTTGGAAA
>NZ_NMQR01000089.1 GCF_003545805.1 Photorhabdus sp. CRCIA-P01
GTCGCTAATGATGAGTTTGCAGCCGTAGGCTTCAATCTTGATTTCTTCATTGCCTGCTTTGGCATACCACATCAAATCAACGGGCTGAATGCCTCGCCATGAACCCGCCGCGCGCGCTTTGGCAGTGACGATATCCAGATATTTGGTGCTGAGTTCAATTTCCCCCTCTGCCGCCACATCACCGGAGAGGTAACCATCCGGCACGCCCTGCGTTTGGGCGGCGGCGGTGTTATCAGTAATAGACAAACTGACCTTTTCGGCATGAACCAGATCCCCGTCCATATTAAAATCGACCGACTGGCCTGAAATCCTTTTGCTCATGCAATTTTCTCCAGACGGCTATCCAGCAACAGACTGACAGCGATCCCTTTCGGACATTCGTAAGTGCGGATAACGATATAAATTTCCACCGTGTTTTTATTACGCCATGTAATCACCACATCGCCATCTTTCGGGGATTTCACTTCCCCCGGAAAAGTCACGCCGTTAATCTCGGTACTGCGCGACATTTCACGCAAGGTACGGGCGAAGTATGCCTGATGCGTTGCGATACTGCCCGGCGTACTGTTTAAGCTACGGTCAGCAATTTTAGCGATAGCCTGCAAACGTACTCGACGCGCGACTTTATCAACAACCCGCAAGTTTTCGATACTCTGGTAGTCTCCGCCTTCTACGTCCAATGTGCGACCATCTGACCAATACATGCCGTCATAATCGGGATACCACATCGGCACACTGAAACGCAGTTTTTCCAAGGCTTGCAAGGTTGCCAGATCCATCGGTTTCCCTTCCCCATCAAGCGGGAAATCGGTTGAACCCAAATCCATCAATGCCCCGGTTTGTACCCGTGCGGGACTGTCCGCCACGGTGACAGCGCGGTTACATAAACGCCCTGCCAATACTCCCGCCTCATTGCCCCACAGGCACGGCACCAGTTGCACCGATGCCACAGCTTCGCCCTTTTGTAGCTCGGCCAAACGGGTGACATAATCCGCCCAAGTCTCTTTCGCCTGTGCGCCATCAACCGCCAGAATGGCCCACTGCCAGCGGCCAAATTTAGCCATCGTGTTGGCTCGCAAAGTTTGCGCGGCTTTAATCATGGCTTTGGTTGCGCCGACCGTCAGCGTATAGCCCTCAACACTGGCTATACGCTGCGCCGACGTCACCGCCTCAACAAACGCCAATTCATCCGCCGATTCCGGCAATACATGGATATACCCAGACCAGTTTTGCCCGGCATTTGCCATCGCCGCCAGGACATGACGTTTGAGGACGGTTTGTGTCGTTCCCAGTACAGAATCAAAGTCCGTCTGGGTATTAACCGCAATAGTTTTACCTACGTTGGTTTTTCCCGTCCCAACGAAAAGCAATACCCGCTCAATTTCCCTAGTTTCGCCTTGCAATTGGTTAACCTGGTTAACCTGAACATGTGGCCACATAATTTAATCCCTTATTAATGCGCTAACCTGCGCCGTATCCAATACCTTGTAACTGGCGAGCCAGCGCCCGGCTAAACGCTTCATCATTCATGCCTAAGAATTCCCGCGCGGGCACGTCAAACGACCATGAATTTTTTACCGCCTCACCGTTCAGTTCACGGATCAATATTCCTGCCTGAATAAATTTCATCTTGGCGGTAATTTCCTTTATCGGGGGCTTACGCCAGCGTTTACCCTTTCTGACCTGATAACCCAAATCCCGCAGTTTTTTCGCCTGCTTAATGGTTGCCATACGCTTACGGTCAACGCGCTTTTGCACTTGCCGCCGACTGACCTGAATACGCATCCCGTTTTGCTGTGCATACCCCACAACACCCGCAGTAACCTGCTGTTTTCCGTTCCGGTAATGCCCGCCTTGCAGGTAAATGCGTACAGCATCCCTTTCCGGCATTTCCCGGATATGCAGCAACTTCGGCATATTCCTAAGCATCTTCTTGCGCCACGGACTTTTTCTGGCAGTCCATCGCCCGCCATCCGGGGATTGCTGATTGAGCACATGGCGTTTTGCCGCCTGAATCACCCCGTATTTCGCCATCCGCCATAACAGCCGTTGGCGCTTTTTCGGGGGGAGCTCAAGGCCACTCAGTGCGTTTTGCAGTGCCTTAAGCTGATTTCGGTTTAACTGACCATTTATCATTATTGGATTTGTCCAACGGGTGCGCCTGACTCATTCACACAATGCACAACCCCATTTTCAGCAAACCAGATTTCAGTATCAGCCAGCCTCCAGCGCTTACCCTCAAAGGGGATGATGCCGTTTTTATCTTCACGCATGACAACAGGCTCTGACAATGACAACGACACCACAACCACAGCGGTTTCTTCATCCACGTCAACGGTCATCGCTGGCCGTTCCGGCTCCAGATTGGCATCCCCTAAATCATTGCCCTGCCCAGTCAGCCACACCTCTATTAACAATGGGACATATCGCGGATCAAACTCTCGGTATGGGAAACGCCCCCAGGCAATCACCGCCTCATACTGCTGGATAAACATCTGATATTGCCCCAGACCTAAATCCCGTTGCGCAGGAATAAAACGAATTTCATCCATTTCACTGGTAAATTCTATCTTACAGAGACGTTCTGGCAGGTTTTCCCGCAAAAATGCCGTTAAATGATGTAATTTGCTCATATCATGCGTACCGTTGTACGCCGGTATCCCTTCATATTGCGGATAACAAAAGCCGCTTCCGCTAATAAACGGGGACGCAGTTCAGGACTTTCCTGTAGCGGATGAGGGGCACGACTCACAATAGCCGTGTATTCCCCCAACAGATCCGCTTTTGCCCTGGCATAAACAGCCTTTTTATACTGACCGACTAACGCATTAACGCCATTGATAGCAATGTCTGGCACATCTGCGGCTTTCTGATAGCCTTTTGCCTGCAATCGGACTTTCAGACGCTGTAAGTCAAGATTGATTTCAGCGGCACTTGCCAGCAATGCCTGAGCTAACAGGTCATTATCTAAGTCAGCCGGAATATTGCGATTAACCTGAAATTCCCGTAAGTTCAAATCCGGCCAAAAACCGTCATTGGTCAACGGTTCATCCCGATAATCGAGGGTATTGCCACTAAACATCTCGCCTCTCCCATCCATAAAAAAGCGGGCAGTCCGGTTTCCACGGCCATAAGCAATCCCTGCCATGCCTCCACCGCGCCCGCTCTGGCTTGCGGTAGTCACTGTTTATCTTGGTATAGCGATTGGGTTGTCAATGCCCGTAAACGGGCGGCAATCCGTTGCCGATAGGTTTTTACCCCTGATTTTGGATTGCACTGATGCGCTTTTGATAACCAGAGATCTGCCTGCTCCAGCACATCCAACCTATCAACCGAACTCGCCTTAATGTCGGCGTTATCCCCTTTCAGCAAGTTCAAAGCCGCAAATTTGTAGTATTTGGCCTTGATTTTCTCGTGTATTTGCCATTTTTCAGTCACATTGTTGAATGTCCTTGAAAAATAGGGCTCCACGCTGTTTCCTGTTTCGGCCTCCGCCAGTGCCCAGAGTAAAACCGTGTCGGCCACAAAGGCCGGAAAGCTACTGCGAAAATTGTCGGGGGTGAGCTGCCCTTGCTCAATGGCGATATCCGCCCAATCCAATCCTTTGGCAAAATCCCCAATATCAAATAACCAAATCACACAGTAGGCAAAAATCGGGTTTCGGTAAATTTCCCCCTCGGCTATGTAGCGTTCCGCCGTGGGCAGATAATTAGGCAACAGTTCCCGCTTTTTCATCTCTACCCGCTCCGCCGTTAACGCCAACTGGCGTAACCGCTTAATATCCTGCTCAATGGCGCGGGCTTGCAGGTACATACTCGCCCCCTCTGCAATGGCAACCGCTTGTTGCCGCGCCAGTTTCTGGCGAAGTTCAACCGCAGCCCGGTGTCGTTGAGCAGGCGACAGCATTATTCTGTATCCAGTTTTTCCGCAGGTTCAGCCACAGTACCGATAGTGACGGCATCTTCATCATAGGCGGCATACAATTCCGGGGTTTCAAGCGCATAACCTTCATTGCGCAGGTATTTATTTTCGAACTGCTTGCGGTCATCCTCAAACGCCGCCTTACGCTGGCGAGTATTACGCTGTGTCAGAATTTGCAGATTCGGCAACATGGTGACTGTCATACGTTTACCCGGCATAAATGGCGGGATCATCGCCGGACGGCCAGCGATGGAACTCCCCAACATTTGCGCCGCAATTTTTTCAGTCGGTTTATCTGTCGCCTGATACAGTCGATATTGTTCCGCTGCCACTAAGTCAGCACCGACCAGCACCACTAAGCGCGGATCATTCCTGAATTGTTGCGGAATACAGGCGTTAATCAGGTCTGACGCCATCGCATCCAGTGAGGTAAAATCACCGTGCTCATCCAGTTTCACCGGTGTCGTAATCACCTGCTTACCGTTACTCCATTCTTTAGCGATTTGATGCCAACCCATGTTCACATCTTCACCATTCGGGTTGGCTTCTGGATCTGTGGTTTCCGCCACCCCCTGGCCGTTAAAACCAACACGGATCATGTCCAGTACAAAGGATTTATGAGTGAATTCCTGCATACGTTGGAAAAATTCATTTTCTGAACCAGAGTTCGCCCAGACAGATAACAAATCCCAAGGCAAGGCTGCGCCGGAATCAGTTTCAACCAAGTGGTATTTATTGCCGTCAACACCGGTTTTACGCATAAAACGGCCATCTTTTTTACGCCCGGTGAATAACCCAGGATTGCCGACTGATACTACCTGGCCGGAAAGGTGATCCACATCCGCACAGGTGATCATGCTGAGGAATTCCACAGATTCCAACAACGCACTGCGCAAGGCAGTTTCCTTCGGGTCAGTCAGCGCAAAGTAACGCGATGTATCTTCTACTCCATAGGCTTGGGCTAATCCCGCCGCATATTTCTGCAAAAATGCCCGTGCCCGATGATTCAGTTGCATAGCTCTTCCCTTTGCCTTTTTCCATCATGGAATGTAGTGGTATAAGAATTCCGGACATCTCACAAGCCTGCTAATCTGATTAACAGTGAAAGTGAGGTATAAGCGAACCAATTCCCAATATCCGCAGCAAATCGGACATTATCCATATCCGCATCAGGCAAAATTTGCTCATCACCACGCAGACGACGCAGTTCGCGCCAGACAGAAACCGGAGCACCGCCAATCTGCTGAAACTGACGGATGCGCCAACGGCTCGCCCAGGCAGAAACAGAGCGGGACATATCCTTGAGGTTGTGTCCTGTCTCACGGTCAATTTCACCGTCAAGTGCGTACCCGTCGATGTTCTTTGAAATATATTTAGCGATATAGCCCGTTGCACTGCCCTTTTCTGGATCTATCCGCTTAACAAAAAATCGAGCGTTCTGTGCTTCTTCGCTTTTCAACTCGTGTGCATCTTCTTGGGTTGCGTACTTCTGCACAATTTCCCGCATTCCTTCGACGTGCTCAGGCAGCATAAATAACAACAGATGCCAATGCGGTGTACCGTCATGATGCGGTTCAACAACACGGAAACCAAAAACACTAATCCCCGCACGGGAATAAGCAGCGCGAATTTTCGCCCAAACCTTACACAAATACCGCTGTGTATCCCTTGGGGTCGCACCGTTCCAGTTTTTCACAAAACCGCCACCACTATGTACAGAGTGATATTTAGAAGGTGCTGTAATAGTATAAAAATCTCCTACACAGCCCATTTCGTTAGCCAAGTCCTCAAATCCGCGCATACGGATCATGAGTTCACAACGGCGGACGGCAGGGTTCGCAATGCTGCCCAAGACCTTATCGCTTAACGAAATTCGCTCTCCATCTTCGTTTTCTAAATCGAACGATTGCAGAAACTCCCAATTTAGCCGCTTCTGCTCTGCCCATTCGCTCAAAGTCTGACGTGAAACATAGGATGAAACCGCTTTCTGCACCTGTCCGACAGCAATTGCAATATGTTCGGCACGCATATCACGTATCCGCTTTAAACGGATGTACCACCATTGATCTGACATCATGCGCAGCAATCCGGCACATAATTGATCTTCTGTCGGTTTAATTCGACCTTTTACAAATTGCTGCCAATATGGGGCTATCGTTCCCGCTTGCTGTGTCAATTTAGCCAAACGGGTATAGACATGAATTAATCTACGGCAAGCGTCCTGCTCATTCTGTAGGGCCTGTTCAACATATTGGTCGTAACTCTCAGCCATAAACCGCGCAACCTCATGCGCAAGCTGTTTTATTTCTTTACGTCCTAATGTTGGCAATTGTTCCAGTGATTCAATAAACGGGAACGGCATAACACCAGATACGATATGCTGGAACTGGTATTGTTCATTGACCAATTTTAACCGTGGTAATACGTTCTCGCAGAACTGACGTAAAAACGCATTAGCCCGGCGGCGACCAGATTGATTGAAAATGTTGGCATAACGTGTTGCAAGGTAGATCGCCAGTGAATGCGGCACATTCTCAAGATATTGATGCCGCCATGCATAATCGTTGGGATTTGCCTCCCACATAATACGTTCAGCCAGAGTTGCGTCATTCGGCAACCCTGGCTGAAATTCTATACTCTGGCGATACATTGAACGCAGTGCACCGCCGTTATTTTCTTCTTTTCTTTCAGTATTCATGTTACAAACAATTAACGGGAATTAATTAAAATAAAAGCAAAACAAACTCTTCCGCTATCTGCGGATACAAATCTTTATTAATTACCGTTACATTTGTTATTTTTCCTGAAATCAATCTTCCTATGAAATTTCTATTATCATCAATTTTATTCAATGCAAGAAAATCACCTGTTTTATATTCTCGATCATTTACTCTAAATTCTGCTTTTTTCTCTCCGTTATCGATAGCTATAAAATAAACTCTTTTTTAAATGATGAGTTTTGTTTTTCACTTTCATG
>NZ_NMQR01000009.1 GCF_003545805.1 Photorhabdus sp. CRCIA-P01
TATATTGCGCCCGGTGGTCACTTTCAGGTCTTGCGCATGTAATTTGGCGTTAATCGCCACGGAGCGGGCGATAATATCGGTGTAACTTTGCCGGGTGCTGTCCATGCCGTGCCCGTCAATGCGCACTTCCCCCTGATTGACATCAAACCCTTTCAATCGGCCCCGTTCCATCAGGGCTTGCCCGGTGGTGAGCGTGGTGCGATGCGCATTAATAAACCCGCAACCGTTACAGGTGATACCCGCCGGGTTGGCAATAATCACCTCGGCTTTATGCCCGGCCACTTCAATCCAGCCGTTGAGGTGACTGCGGTCGTGGCTGTTGACTTCGTTGAGGATAACACTGGCGTCCCCTTTGGCTAACCACGGATTACCGGCCACCATGCCGCCGAGTTGCGTCTGCGTGGCCTGATGGCTGTTATTAAGGATAACCCCTGGTTTATCCACATCAAACTGGCGGTAGCTGTTGTGGGAAACGCCATCAGAACCGGGCGTCTGAATATTCACCTGCGGCGTGCCGTTGGCGCTGCGAATGACGGTCGGTTGCTGACGCCCCGGCGCCTGTCCATCGGCGACAATCGTCGCCTGTGCCGTGAGTGAAATCCCGCCCAGCGCTAACAAGAGACTGAATCGTAACGTCGTGAGCCGACAACGACACGACGGCAGAGATGGCCGACGAGCGCGGCGTCCTGTTCGTCCGCGCCCGGCACTCACTATCTCGGCCACCACCATCCACATCTGACGGGCCTGATTAAAGATAATACGATATAACGGCTTGTTCATGATTGACTCCACTCACACGCTACCCACTGGCAGCCGGGTTATTTAAATTAATACTGCCAAGACAGGTTGAATCCGGCCGTGACCGGGGAGGTTTGAAAACCGGCGGGTTTCGGGTACAGACAGGCGAACCTCCACAGGGGGTGGCGTTAACTGGGCTTCCAGGGCTGGCTGGCGTGCCTGTTGATGGATGCGTTGTTGATCTGAAATGTCTGCGGCCTGACTGACTGAAACCACGCTACAAAAAACCGCAAACACTAAAATACTGCTTTTCATTGACTTTCTATTCCACAATGTCGAAGCGGTATTAACCATGAATTTAGCTTAGCGATCAATATTTAGGATTGATGATCAACCGGGCATCTAAAATAGGGGGATTGGTTAAGATAGCAGCAAAAACAAGGGGTTATAGTGAAAAGCAAAAAACAGGCCAATGTGATTATTTTGTGACAACATTGTATAAAAAACAGATTAATATTAATCATTTAATAACCAATATTAATAATTTCAAATTAATTTCATTTTTTGTGTTAATTATGTGATGAATATCACATTTATGATGTTTGATTTCAGGATGAAATTACTGGCAAAGTGATGATTGTCGTAAATTGGTGATGAGATATTATCTTTTCTGATTATGTGAGGATTTATCCATGCCAATCTTGCTTTTTACCTATCGCTCGATCTGCCTGCCAGAATATCATTCAACCTGAATCCCTTATAATTATATGGGATAAATAGCATGATTTGTTGTCGTCATTACTCTCCCTGGGAAAGGGGGAGCAATGAAAATATCAATGGATTAATCAGACAATACTTTCCAAAGGAACCGATTTTAATGAAGTCTCGGAGCAGGAAATAGATTTTGTGGTAAAACATCGAATGAATTATTTAAAGGAATATGGATATGTTTACTTCCAGAGTAACGATGTTGCACTTATTATGTGAATCTACCAATTATTTTTAAATATATTAGTTTTATTTTTACATAAATATAATATATTTTTGTTATCGTATTAATAAGGGTTTTTATAATGGATGGATATAAGCGGATATATTGTGTTTGTAATGATAGGCGATATTTCTATATAACGACAATCATTAATCATTCTATTTAAATGTTTTTTATGTAATGTGAAGTCAAATTATATCTTATAAATAAATAGCTTTTCATAATACCGATACAGTTGGTCTATTTGATTAATATCCGAGCAATGCAAGTCTAATGCCTGATAAGCCGCACTAACTCGTCGCTTTGCTATGCATAGCGCACAACCCTTGCTACACAAGGCGTTGTCCGAAGTGGAGCACTATTTTGGAAAATGATTTATATTATATTCTTATCTTATAATATAGATGAAATGAGCGTGGTCATGTAAGTCAATTACAGGCTTTATAGTGATGTTTAAGTTTAATTATTGTTAACTACGCTAGGTATTAGTATAGTATATTTGATTAAATTGTTTGAATGACCTATCGTTGAATTTTATTTTTAATAATATATTTACCTCTTTCTTTAAAATATGTTGTACAGCAAGGGATAATATTTCCATGTTAATATTGCAAGACAATAAATATGATAGAGAGATAATCATTTCATGTTGAAAAATTAACTGTTAGTATCGGAGGGGTAATTTGTGATCTGCTTATAAAAATGTGACGATATAATTGTTTTTCATTATTTTATTGATGTACGTCAATGCTATTGTTGCTCGTATCGTTTAATAGAAGCATTACTTCAACAAAACTAATGGATATGCCATGTCGTTAAAAATAACTGTACTCCTGGAAAATAAAACATCTGATTCATATTTGATAGCTAAGCCTGGCCTGAGCCTTTTACTTGAGGATGGTGAAGAAAAGATAATTTTTGATACTGGTCCGGATGGTAGTTATATTGAGAATGCAAATAGGATGGGAATATCTATTGATGATATATCTAAAATTGTTATCTCTCATGGGCATTCTGACCATATAGGTGGTGTTAACTATTTTCCACATAATGCTAAATTAATATGTCATCCCGATGCATTAAGTGAGAGGTATTATGGTGTTATGTTCAACAAAAAGAGTGTGTTAAAGTTCAAAAAAATATCGGGTAAAATTAATAAAAGAGTTAAGAAGAGAGTTTTTTTTCGCTTAACGAAATCGCATATGAAAATAAGTGAACGATTTGTTTTTTCAGGCGAAATAGTAAATAGCCATCGAAAATCTTATGGGTTAATTAGAAAGAATTCCTGGGCTCATGATTATATATTTGATGATAGCGCATTAATTTGGAAAAGTGATAATGGACTGGTGATTATCATTGGGTGCGGTCATTCTGGTATTTGTGAAATCATTAACCACGCTAAAATGATTACCGGTGTAGACAAAGTATGCGCGGTAATAGGTGGATTGCATTTAAGGAGAGCATTACCGATGGAGTTATTGAAGATTAGAGAATTTTTTATAAAAGAAAATATAAAAGAAGTCTATGGATGTCATTGTACTGGTAGTTGGGGAAGACTTTGGTTACCAAATGTCAAACAGCTAAAAACAGGACAAGTATTATTAGTAGAGTAACATAATGAAAGTCGTTGAGAAAATGGATGTTCATCAGGTTATTACCCCATTTGCGATAGCGTTGGGGTTAGCGTTTTTTCATCATAGAGGATTTTATTTATATTTTATAGAAAACAATTTGTGTAGTCGGTGTTTCACGCCAGTGATTATTGCCACTTTTGATAAGAAAGTGGCACCCTATACCTAATAGATTTCGAGTTGCAGCGCGGCGGCAAGTGAACGAATCCCTAGGAGCATAGATAACGATGTGACTGGGGTGAGTGAAAGCAGCCAACAAAGCAGCAGCTTGAAAGATGAAGGGTATATAATTCTATTAATATACTTTGTTGGGAAAAATAATAGTATATTGGAATCGGATATATCTAATTCGATAGCGATATTTATAATCGGTACAATAATGATAATTTTCTGTTTATTTAATTTGTTTTAATGGTCGATTTTATATTATTTTACTGCTTGTAAATTATCAAGCAGGTGGTGCGGTAAAAGGGCTATCTTCGGTCACTGAGGGAAATGACGAAAATTGGTTTTACAAGATATATAGAGTTCTTAATGAAAAATTGAATCGATAAATTTAGATTTATTTATCGTCTCTGTGATGTTTAATTCGTTAAAATAACAGGCTATTATATGAAATTAATGTCTGGATGTTGCCTAATATAGATAGGCGGTATATAAGTTGATTATATCTGTTTGATTTAAATTTAATATATTGATTGATACCCTATGGATTTCAAGATGCATCGCGACGGCAAGGGAGAGAATCCCCGGGAGCATAGCGAACTATGTGACCGGGGTGAGCGAGTGCAGCCAACAAAGAGGCAACTTGAAAGATAACGGGTATACAAGGTTATTCATTAAATCCTACCACCAGTTGGTTGGAGTTAAGACAGAGGTTATGGTTATGAATCAAGGTCAATTCTGGCAACGACCAGGAAAAAATAAGCGTTATTTGGCGGTGATTTTGGCTTCTTTGTTGATGCTTTCTGGTTGTGACCAGTCTGGTAGCACTAATAATGATCAAGCTGCTCATCCACAGTCCACAGAAATTCAAAGCGAAAAAGCATCTCAGCAATCACATATTCCACCAAAATCAGTAAAACAGAAAGACTCAGTATCACTGGCTGAATTAGTCAAACGTTATGCCGGTAAACCAGTGAAGATTCTGGATGCTTCTGAAGTTCAGCTTGATGGCGCTAGCGCAATGGTGGTGACATTTTCTGTTCCTTTAGATCCGAATCAGGATTTTGCGCGGAATGTCCGTTTGGTGGATGTCAAAGAGGGCAAACTTGATGGCGCGTGGGAGCTGTCAGATAACATGATGGAGCTTCGCCTGCGCCATTTACCGCCCTCCCGTAAGTTGCAATTGACGGTAGATAAAGGTGTTAAAGGTATCAATGAGCGTCAACTTGAAACGGCTTATGAGGAAACGCTGACAACCACGACGATTTCTCCGTCGGTCGGTTTTGCCAGCAAAGGCTCTCTGTTACCTAGTAAAGTCGCTGAAGGTTTGCCGGTATTGGCTCTGAATGTTAATCGTGTTGATGTTAATTTTTTCAGGATAAAAGAGGCGGCATTACCGGCTTTTATTGCACAGTGGCAATATCGCAACAATATGAGTTCTTGGGAATCTGAAGAGGTACTCAAAGGTGCGGAACTGGTGTATACCGGCCGTTTCGATTTGAATCCAACACTGAATACCCGCGAAAAATTACTGCTGCCATTAAATAATATTAAAGAGTTACAGAAAGACGGTGTTTATCTGGCAGTGATGCAACAAGCGGGTAAATACACCGACACTAATCCAGCAACAATGTTTACCTTAAGTGATATTGGTGTTTCTATGCACAGCTATCTGGATAAGATGGATGTGTTTACCCAATCTTTGGCGCAAGGTAGCAGCCTGAAAGGGGTGGAAATACGGCTGTTGGATGAGAAAGGGCAATTATTGTCAAAGGCAACAACGGACGATGATGGACACGTTAGCTTGGAGAAAAATGCGAAAGCGAAACTATTGCTTGCTACGCGTGATCACCAAACCAGTATGATTGATTTGGTATCACCGGCGCTGGATCTGTCTGAGTTTGATATCTCTGGTCCACAAGGATACAGCAAACAATTTTTTGTTTTCGGGCCCCGTGATCTCTATCGTCCGGGTGAGACGTTGATTGTCAATGGCTTGTTGCGTGATGGCGATGGCCGCGCAGTGAAGAGTCAGCCAGTTAAAGTGGATGTATTGAAAACCGATGGTCAGGTTGTTCGTGGTTTTGTCTGGCAACCCGAAAATGGGTTGTATCAGTATCGCTATGCGATCCCCCAGTCAGCGGCTACCGGGCTCTGGTCGTTACGTTTTGATCTGGGCGATAATAAACCTCGTTATTACAAGTTTAATGTAGAAGATTTTATGCCGGAGCGCATGGCGCTGGAAATTAGTAGTGAGTCGCAACCGGTGATGAAAGACCACAACGTGGATTTCGCGATTAACGGCCGTTATCTGTATGGGGCGCCTGCTGCATATAATCGCCTGCAAGGGCAATTATTCCTGCGTCCAGCTCGGGATGCGGTAGCAAAATTGCCTGGCTATGAATTTGGTGCGGCCACGGAAGACAATCTTAGCCGCACATTGGATGAGTTTGATTTGGTTTTAGATAGTGGTGGTAAAGCCGCACTTAATGTCAGTGCCGACAACTGGAGTTCGGTCTCTTCGCCGGTAAATGTCATTGTACAGGCAGGTTTGCTTGAATCGGGTGGCCGCCCGGTAACTCGTCGAGTTGAACAGGCCGTTTGGCCGGCAGAAAAGCTGGTTGGTATTCGTCCGCTGTTTAATCAGAAAGAGATTTATGACTATCGCATAGGTCGTTACCAAAGCCGTTACAATGTGGATGAAAATTCCCTGGCGCAATTTGCGGTGGTGTATGCCGATGCCGATGGAAAAAAATATGCTGCGAAAGATTTAACTGCCCGTTTGGTTTATGAACGCCGTGACTATTATTGGCGCTGGTCGGATGGTGAAGGTTGGCAATCAGGTTATGACCAGAAAGATTTGGTGATGGCGGATGAACATATCCAGATTGCTCAAGAGGGTACCGCAAAGGTCAGCTTCCCGGTTGATTGGGGTTCGTATCGTATTGAAGTGGTTAATCCAGAAAATCAATTAGTGACCAGCGTTAATTTCTGGGCCGGTTACTCATGGCAGGACAATACCGGTGGCACAGGGGCTGTTCGTCCTGATCAGGTGAAGTTATCTCTGGATAAACCCGCTTATCAGGTAGGTGAGAAGATAAAACTGCATATGGTCGCACCACAGGCCGGTAAAGGTTATCTGTTGGTGGAATCCAGTGAAGGGCCGCTTTGGTGGCAAAAAATTGATGTGCCGGAACAAGGTCTGGATGTGGAAGTGCCGGTGAATAAAGAGTGGCGTCGTCATGATCTTTATTTGACTGCCGTGGTGGTACGTCCAGAGGATAAATCTCATCAGGCGACACCGAAACGGGCCATTGGCGTGTTGCATCTGCCATTGGCCGATGAAAATCGTAAACTGGATTTGACGCTATCCGCACCGGAAAAAATGCGTCCGAATCAGAATTTGACCGTCAAAGTCAAGGCGACACCACAGCACGGGCGGAAATTACCCAAGCAGGTTAATGTGCTGCTTTCTGCTGTCGATACGGGGGTGCTGAATGTCACGAATTTTAAAACCCCGGACCCCTATCAGGCTTTCTTTGGTCGTAAGCGTTACAGCGTCGATCAATATGATGTGTATGGTCAGTTGATTGAAGGCGAAGGCCGTCTGGCGAATCTGCGCTTTGGCGGTGATGGTGATGATAGTGCCCTTGATCGGGGCGGCAGAAAGCCATTAACCGAAGTGAAGATTATCGCTGAGCAAGCACAGCCCGTGACATTGGATGAAAACGGGGAAGGGCGGATCGTTTTGCCAATTCCTGATTTCAATGGTGAATTGAGGTTGATGGCTCAAGCGTGGAGTGAAGATGAGTTCGGCCATGGTGAAAGCAAAGTTGTCATTGCTGCGCCGGTGATTACGCAGATGGCATTACCTCGCTTTATGGCGGGTGGTGATCACGCATTGTTGTCGTTGGATTTGACTAATTTAACTGAACAGACGCAAAACTTGGCCTTGAACTTTGCTGCTAATGACCTGATTAGGTTAGAGGGGGATGCTAGCAAAGAGATAACATTGGAAAAAGGCAAACGCACTACAGTGGAGATTCCGGTCACGGCGGATTTGGGGTTTGGTCAAGGAGAGGTTTCTCTGACGGTTGATGGTCTGAATTTACCCGGTGAGAATCTGAAACAGTATAAAAATAGTTGGAAGATTGGCGTACGTCCGGCACAGCCAGCGGAAACGGTGCTGTTTGCTAATGTTATTCATCCGGGAGAGGACTGGCAGTTGCCGTTAAAAGCCTTATTGGATTTATCACCAGAAGGGGCGGAGGGGCAATTGTTACTGAGTAGCCGTCCACCGTTACAGATCTCACGTTATATTCGTGAATTGTACGCTTACCCGTATGGTTGTCTTGAACAGACAATCAGTGGGCTTTATCCGTCACTCTATTCGAACAAATCAGAGCTGAATAGTTTGGGTATCATGACGGAAGATGATGACAAACGCCGGGCAAGCATTGATGAGGGAATTATTCACCTGTTGAGTATGCAGCGTCATGACGGTAGCTTTGCTTTATGGGATAAAACCGGTGATGAAGAGTATTGGTTAACGGCCTATGCCACCGATTTTCTATTCCGTGCAAGTCAACGAGGTTACAGCGTACCTAAAGAGGTGTTGACTTCTGCCAATAACCGCTTGTTACGTTATTTACAGGATAAGAGTGTTATTAACTATCCCTACGGTCGGAATCAGGAAGCAACGCGATTCTCGGTTCAGGCTTATGCCGGGCTGGTGCTTGCTAATCAACAGAAAGCGCCATTGGGCGCTCTGAGACAAGTTTATGAACGCCGTCAACAAGCAGGCAATGGCTTGTCACTGGTACAACTGGGTGTTGCACTAAAACTGATGGGGGATAACACCCGAGCAGATGAAGCGGTTCGTTTGGGGATCAGTAAAAACCGTAATGATGATTTAGATTTAGGTGATTACGGTAGTGCTGTTCGCGACAATGCAATGATTGTTGCTCTGTTGACTGAAAATAATATGCAGATAAAGGAACGCGATGAGAAATTGCTGGCTCTGTCTGATGAATTGTCATCTCGTCATTATTTCTCAACTCAGGAGAGTAATTCACTCTATCTGGCGGGACGTTTCTTTATTGATGCATCGGTGCAACCGTGGAAAGCGGTGGTTAATCAACGGACTTCAATAATAGGTAGGGACAAACCCTATAGTGAGATGCTGTATCCGCAGGATATTCAGCAAGGTATGAGTATCAGTAACCTCGGTGATAGCACGCTCTATTCACGCGTGAATGTGGTGGCCTATCCACTGCGTTCTCCGAAACCTTACGCTAATGTGTTGAAAATTCAGCGTAGCTATCTGGATATGAAGGGGAATCCGGTTTCCATTGACCATCTGGGAAGCGGTGAAATGGTGGTTGTGAAGCTGGTGGTGAGCTCAGATAAACCCGTACAGGATGCTTTGGTTGTTGATTTATTGCCCGCTGGTTTGGAGCTGGAAAACCAGAATTTGGCTAACAGCAGTGCCAAGTTGAGTGAGAGTGCCGCTAATCTTCAGGAGTTGATTGGTGATATGCAACAGGCGACGATTCGTCATATTGAATATCGTGATGATCGATATGTGGCGGCAGTCGCGGTTGATCCGTCTCAGCCGGTGACGTTGCTCTATCTGGCTCGCGCTGTGACGCCAGGCGTCTACACAATTCCTGCGCCACAGGTGGAATCTATGTATGTGCCTTACTGGCGTTCAGTTGGTTCCACACCTGAAAAATTGGAAGTTGTCCGCTAAATTTGTCAGCCCTTATGCTCAGGTGTAAGGGCTGATTTCTCATCAGGTATTCATCAATGAAGAAAACGCATCGCCTTATATGGCTGATTGTGCTGTTGTTATTTCTGATCCCGGCGGGTTTATGGCTGGCGGATAAAGTCTGGCCTTTGCCACTGCGTGAAGTCAAAATGGCGCGTATTGTCGTGAGTGAGGATGGTACGCCACTTTGGCGTTTTGCCGATGATGAAGGTGTCTGGCGTTATCCGGTGACATTGGATCAAGTATCACCCGAATATATTCAAGCTTTGCTGACTTATGAAGATCGTTGGTTCTACAAGCACCCAGGGATTAACCCGATTTCTCTGCTTCGGGCTGCCTGGCAGGATATGCGGGCAGGTAAAATTTTGTCTGGGGGCAGTACTCTGTCGATGCAGGTAGCCCGGTTGATTGACCCACATTCACGCACTTTAGGCGGGAAGCTGAAACAGATCTGGCGTACTTTGCAGCTTGAATGGCACTATTCAAAAGATGAAATTCTGGAAATGTATCTAAACCGTGCGCCGTTTGGAGGCACGTTACAAGGCGTCGGTGCGGCGAGTTGGGCATATTTGGCTAAACCGCCCTCTGAACTCTCTACGGGAGAAGCGGCTTTACTGGCTGTTTTGCCGCAAGCTCCTAGTCGTTTAAGGCCAGATCGCTATCCTGAACGGGCACGGGCTGCTCGTGATAAGGTGCTGAAACGGTTGGCACACTATAAAATCTGGCCGGACCGGATGATTGCTGATATTCGGCAAGAAACGTTGTGGTTGGCTCCTCGGCAGGTGCCACGGCTTGCCCCGCTTCTTGCCAGACGCATGGCGAAAGGCACTCGTCAGGAGATCATCAAAACAACCCTTGATGTGGGATTACAGCGTCAGCTTGAAGATATGGCGGTGAATTGGAAGTACCAGTTACCAGAAAAAACGTCGATTGGCGTGTTAATCGTTGATCACACCGACATGGCGGTGAAAGCTTATATCGGCTCGTTGGATATGCGGGATGATAGCCGTTTTGGTCATGTCGATATGATAAGTTCATGGCGTTCGCCGGGATCAACCTTGAAACCATTTCTGTATGCAATGGCGCTGGATGATGGGTTAATTCATGGGGAATCACTGTTACAGGATGTGCCTCGCCGCTTTGATTATTATCGCCCAGGAAATTTTGACAGTGGCTTTCATGGGCCGGTCAGTGCCAGTGAGGCATTGGTTCGCTCACTGAATTTACCCGCCGTGCAACTGCTTGAAGTCTATGGCGCTAAGCGGTTTACCGCCAATATGCGTAATGTAGGAACAATATTGCGTTTTCCTCCCGGCAGTGAACCTAACTTATCATTGATTCTTGGTGGCACGGCAACTCGGATGGATCAATTGGTGGCGGCTTACACGGCGTTTGCCCGTCAAGGGAAGGTTTCCCCCCTGAGATTCACCCCACGACAGAAATTGCGTGATCGGCAACTTTTTTCGCCCGGCGCTGCATGGATAGTGAGGCGGATTATGGCTGGAGAAGCTCTGCCACAACCTGATGATGTGTTACCGGCACAGGTGCCGTTGGCCTGGAAAACCGGCACCAGCTATGGCTACCGTGATGCTTGGGCTATCGGCTTAAATGCGCGTTATACCATCGGTGTTTGGGTTGGTCGGCCGGACGGCACGCCGGTTGTTGGGCAGTTCGGCTACGCTACGGCGATTCCCATCATGAATCAGATTAATAACCTGTTACTCGCCAATATGCGAAATGGGGCTAAACGAATTCCTGTTGATCCACGTCCAGCAAGTGTGAGTCAGGCAATCATCTGTTGGCCGGGAGGGCAGAGTTTGCCGAAGGGAGAGAATAATTGCCGTCAGCGTCGTCTGAGCTGGATACTGAATAACACTATTCCGCCTACGTTGCCTGCGGTGGGGCAAGAGGCCATTTCGGGCATCAATGAACAGGTGTGGTTGGATAAAAACGGTTTGCGTGTGGCGCCTGATTGTCCCGGTGCTCAGTCTAAAAATATCGCTTTATGGCCGATTACCCTCGAATCATGGTTACCAGCACAAGAGCGACGGGCACAGCGTCTGCCACCGGTTAACCCTCAATGTCCACCGTTGAAATCAGATGAAGCGCCCTTGTTGATCGTGGGTATTCATCATGGAGATGTATTGAAACGGCTCCCCGGTTTTGACAGCCTTGATTTACGTATTACCACTCAGGGCGGTAGTCATGGGCAACAGTGGTGGTTTCTGAATGGAGAACAGGTGATGACCACGGAAAAGAATCAGGGATTTGTTCAGACATTGACTGAACCGGGTAAATATCAACTTAGTGTTTTGGATTTAGGTGGACAGGTTGATTCCGTCAATTTTACTTTGAAGTAAACGATTCAGGTAAAAATGTGATTTGTACGAAAAAATGGTAATTTTCGCTAATAAAAATTTAATGGAATGTTATGTTTTCTGTAGGCAACCGCTATTCGTACCCCTATAATCAACGCCGTTTTTATCTCCGCTAAGGTTGCGGAATGAGTATTAGCCGATTAACTTATCGGGAAAAATTAAAATTATCAGTTGCTGACAGAAGAACCAAGAGGTTATCCATGACGGTTGAACGTACTTTTTCTATTATTAAGCCTAACGCTGTGAAGAAAAATGCCATCGGGGCTATTTATGCTCGTTTTGAAAGCGCCGGGTTTAAAATTATTGCCGCCAAAATGCTTCACCTGACCCGTGAACAGGCTGAGGGCTTCTATGCGGAGCACAAAGGCCGCCCTTTCTTTGATGGTCTGGTGGAATTTATGACTTCTGGTCCCATCGTGGTTCAGGTATTGGAAGGCGAGAATGCAGTACAGCGTCACCGTGACCTAATGGGGGCAACTAATCCTGATAATGCATTAGCAGGTACTCTGCGTGCCGATTACGCAGATAGCTTCACTGAAAATGCGGTTCACGGCTCTGATGCGGTTGAATCTGCAAACCGTGAAATTGCCTATTTCTTCACGGAAGATGAAATTTGCCCACGTTAATTGATTTGCCGTTACCCGTAGCATCATTGCATTAAAGTTTGTACAATGCGGCGCCCCGTTGTTAATTCAACGGGGCGCTTATTATTTGTTACTATACTAAACTGATAGTGACCTGAATTGAAACTTCGCGTTGAGTTCATTAACGCAGAGCCGAAAGTGTTACAACGAGGCGATATAAAAAGATGTCCCAACCAAATACCGCGGCACAATTTGCTGCTTCTGTCGTGTCCGAAACTCCAGAAAAGAAAGGCGGTAAAATTAACCTGCTTGATCTGAATCGCAAGCAAATGCGCCAGTTTTTCATTGATATGGGAGAAAAACCATTCCGTGCTGATCAGGTGATGAAGTGGATGTATCACTATTGCTATGACGATTTTGAGCAGATGACGGATATCAATAAAACCCTGCGGGCAAAATTGCAGCAAGTGGCGGAGATCCGCGCACCTGAAGTAGCAGAAGAGCAACGTTCGGCCGATGGTACGATTAAATGGGCGATCACTGTTGGCGATCAGCAGGTTGAAACGGTTTATATCCCGGAAGATGATCGCGCAACTTTGTGTGTCTCTTCTCAGGTAGGCTGTGCACTGGAATGTAAATTCTGTTCTACCGCTCAACAAGGGTTTAACCGTAATTTGCGGGTTTCTGAAATTATTGGTCAGGTTTGGCGTGCCGCGAAAATTATTGGCTCACTGAAATCCAGTGGTCGCCGCCCGATTACCAATGTGGTGATGATGGGGATGGGAGAACCGCTACTTAATCTGAATAATGTGGTGCCGGCCATGGAAATTATGATGGATGATTTTGGCTTTGGTCTGTCGAAACGCCGCGTGACATTGTCCACATCTGGTGTGGTGCCAGCACTGGATAAGCTTGGCGATATGATTGATGTTGCTTTGGCAATATCCCTGCATGCACCGACAGATAATGTGCGGGATGATATTGTTCCTATCAATCGTAAGTATAATATCGAGCAGTTCCTTGCAGGTGTGCGCCGCTATTTGACTAAATCTAATGCCAATCAGGGGCGTGTAACCGTGGAATATGTCATGCTGGATCATATTAATGACAGCGTGGAACAGGCACATCAATTAGCTGAATGCTTGAAAGACACACCGAGTAAGATCAATTTGATCCCGTGGAACCCGTTTCCGGGGGCGCCATATGGTCGCAGTTCCAATAGCCGGATTGATCGCTTTGCGAAAGTGTTGATGGGATATGGTTTCACCACTATTGTCCGCAAGACTCGCGGTGATGATATTGATGCCGCATGTGGTCAGCTTGCCGGTGATGTGATTGATCGTACTAAACGTACATTGAAAAAACGTCAGGCCGGTGAACCTATTCAGATAAGAACAGTCTGAATGGGAATGTTGGTATGTCCTGTCATGCAGTAAGTGAAATGATTGTTACAATTGCATATCTTTGGTCGGTGGGGATGGAATGATAAGGAAATCGTTATCGGGAATGATGGTTGTTGCCGTGGTGGTTGCTATGTTGTTGGCAGGATGTTCCAATCAACCAACAAACGGCAATCAACAGCGAAAAGTCGCGGCGGAAACCCGGATTCAACTGGGAATGGCCTATCTGGCTAAAGGTAATTTACCTGCCGCCAGATATCACTTTGATAAGGTTTTACTGGCAAAGCCAGACCATTATCAGGCTCAATTAGGTATGGCGTTGTATGAGCAATATTCTGGTCGGCCGGAAGCTGCCCGTCAACGTTACAAAATGGCGATGCAGTATGCGCCAGGAAATGATACGGTATTGTATCATTACAGCGTTTTTCTCTGTGAGCAGGGGCAGTATGAAGAAGTCAAAACTCTGTTTACTGGGAGCCATGCTGACAGGCGTGTTTGTTATCAGTGATTTGCCGCTAGTAAAATAGCAAATCTATTTCGCCGCGCAGGCCATTGTGTAATTTAACGATTATAGCAAGGCGCCAGCGCGAAGTTTTTCACAACCTGAAAGTACCGCGTCTTCTTGCTAATGAATACTGAAACGACTCCAGAACAAGCTCATTTAACCGCAGGTCAGCTCCTGCGTCAGGCTCGTGAACAGCACGGGCTAACCCAGCAGACTGTAGCTGATCGCTTGTGTTTAAAACTTTCTACTATCCGTGATATTGAAGAGGACAATATTCCAGCCACCATGGTACCGACTTTCCTGCGTGGTTATGTTCGCTCTTATGCTAAGTTGGTACAAATTCCAGAAGCAGAGATTCTGGCAATTTTGGATAAGCATACCCCGGCAAAAACAGCGAAAGTTTCACCGATGCAGAGTTTTTCATTGGGTAAAAAACGTAAAAAACGCGAAAGTTGGTTGATGTGGATTACGTGGTTGATTATTTTAGCCGTAATTAGTTTGACGGGAGCATGGTGGTGGCAAAACCACATAGCTCAACAGAAGGAATTGATTTCGATGGCTGATCATTCCGCGGCTCAGATTGCTCAGAAGAAAGCCAGTTCAGAGAATTTGTCCACTGAAAGTCATAATCAGGTGGCGCAGTTACCGACCCGCGAGCAGGCCGCAAGTGAGCCATCATCATCTGCCGCTGTAACCGAAAATGCAGTGGCAGCGAATAATACTGGTGATCATCATAAGGAAGTGGCTCAATCTGCGGTATCAACTCAAAATCAAGTGGTGAAAACACCGGAAACTCAGCCACAGACTCAGACTGCTCCGTTGCCAACCAATAAAGGGACAGCTCAAGTACCGAGTGTGTCTGAAAATAATTCAGCGGCAGTCGCTGACAGTAATAAGCTGATGATGAATTTTAAAGCATCCTGTTGGTTACAAATTGTTGATGCAAAAGGGAAAAAATTATTTAGTGGAACTAAACATAAGGGTGATCATCTGAGTCTCTCTGGCTCATTACCTTATGAATTAACTATCGGTGCTCCGGCTGTTGTGGATGTACAGTTCCGGGGGCAAGTTGTTGATTTAAGCCGCTTTATTAAAGAGAGTCGTATTGCGCGTCTTAAAGTTCCAGCAGCACAATAAAAGCCCTGTTACAGTAGGGCATGGTTGTAGTTTTATCAGTAAACACATGGAAGTATGGGAGAAACACCAGTATGCATAATGAATCGCCGATAAAAAGACGCAAATCTACGCGTATTTATGTAGGCAATGTGCCAGTCGGGGATGGTGCACCCATTTCGGTGCAGTCAATGACAAACGCACGTACTACAGATGTGGAAGCGACTGTTAAACAGATTAAATCGCTTGAGCGTGTTGGCGTTGATATTGTTCGCGTATCAATACCAACGATGGATGCTGCGGAAGCATTTAAGTTGATTAAGCAGCAAGCGAGTGTTCCTTTGGTTGCAGATATCCATTTTGATTACCGTATCGCGCTTAAAGTTGCAGAGTATGGTGTCGATTGTCTGCGGATTAACCCTGGTAATATCGGTAATGAAGCGCGTATCCGTGAGGTCGTGGCTTCTGCCCGTGATAAAAATATCCCAATCCGTATTGGTGTGAATGGCGGATCATTGGAAAAGGATCTTCAAGAGAAATACGGTGAGCCCACGCCAGAAGCGCTGGTGGAATCGGCTATGCGCCATGTGGATATTCTTGACAGACTTAATTTCGACCAGTTTAAGATCAGTGTAAAAGCCTCAGATGTCTTTCTGGCGGTTGGTGCCTATCGCCTGTTGGCTCAGAAGATTGATCAGCCATTGCATCTTGGTATTACTGAGGCGGGTGGTGCCCGTGCAGGCTCTGTAAAGTCTGCCATTGGTTTGGGTATCCTCCTGTCAGAAGGTATCGGTGATACTTTGCGTATTTCTTTGGCTGCTGATCCTGTCGAAGAAGTGAAAGTGGGTTTCGACATTCTGAAAGCATTACGTATTCGTTCCCGTGGTATAAATTTTATCGCTTGTCCAACTTGTTCCCGTCAGGAATTTGATGTTATTGGCACAGTTAATGCCTTGGAACAGCGTCTGGAAGATTTACTTACACCGATGGATGTTTCTATTATTGGTTGCGTGGTTAACGGACCCGGTGAGGCGGAGGTTTCTACTTTGGGTGTCACCGGCGCCAGAACGAAAAGTGGCTTTTATGAAGATGGTGTACGGCAGAAAGTGCGTCTCGATAATGCTGATATGATCGATCAGCTTGAGGCTAAGATCCGTGCCAAGGCATCAATGCTCGATGAAAATAAGCGCATTGGCATAAGTCAACTGGACAAATAATGTATCTGATACTGGCTCATCGTTATGATGAGCCAGCGTTGTTTTGTTTGTTAATTGAAGCTCGTCGGTATTCGCTTCTATACCTTATGGATTTCAAGATGCATCGCGACGGCAAGGGAGCGAAGCCCCGGGAGCATAGGTAACTATGTGACCGGGGTGAGCGAGTGCAGCCAACAAAGAGGCAACTTGAAAGATAACGGGTATATAATCAACATCATTTTTGAATCATTAACTAGAGATAAGACGTGGCAAAAAATATCCAAGCTATTCGAGGCATGAATGACTACTTGCCGGCAGATACGGTTATCTGGCAGCGTATCGAAACTATTTTGAAACGGGTACTGGCGGGTTATGGTTATAGTGAGATCCGCACACCGATTGTAGAGCAGACCCCGTTATTTAAACGAGCTATTGGGGAAGTCACTGATGTGGTTGAAAAGGAGATGTATACCTTTGATGATCGCAATGGTGAAAGTGTGACCCTACGCCCTGAAAATACCGCCGGTTGTGTGCGTGCCGGTATTGAACATGGTCTGCTGTACAATCAGGAACAGCGCGTATGGTATTTAGGGCCAATGTTCCGTTATGAGCGTCCACAAAAAGGCCGTTACCGCCAATTTTATCAGTTAGGTGCTGAAGTTTTTGGTCTTCAGGGGCCTGATATTGATGCCGAGCTTATTTTATTGACTGCTCGCTGGTGGCGTGAGCTCGGTATTTTTGAGCATGTGACGCTTGAATTGAATTCCATTGGTTCGTTGGCGGCACGCGCCAATTATCGTGAAGCGTTGGTGGCTTTTCTTGAACAGCATAAAGATAAGCTGGATGAAGATTGCAAACGCCGTATGTACAGCAATCCATTACGTGTTTTGGATTCAAAAAATCCCGACGTTCAGCAACTGCTTAATGATGCGCCGGAACTGTTTGATTATCTTGATGCCGAATCAAAGGAACATTTTGATAGCCTGTGCGCACTTCTTGATGGGGCAGGTATCAAATATCGGATTAATCAGCGTTTGGTTCGTGGCTTGGATTATTATAACCGCACGGTATTTGAATGGGTGACAACGGCGCTCGGGGCTCAAGGGACGGTCTGTGCCGGTGGTCGGTACGATGGGCTGGTTGAGCAACTGGGGGGCCGAACAACGCCTGCTGTGGGTTTTGCCATGGGGATGGAGCGTCTGGTTTTGCTGGTGCAAGAAATGAATCCGACATTTGTCGCGGAGCGGTCAGTAGCCGATGTTTATCTCGCTTCTTTTGGTGAAGGTAGTCAGCAAGCGGCATTGATTTTGTCTGAACAGGTACGTGATACGTTGCCCCAATTGCGTTTAATGACGAACCACGGTGGTGGTAACTTTAAGAAGCAACTGGGGCGTGCGGATAAACAAGGCGCCAAAATTGCACTGATCCTCGGTGAGGATGAAGTTCGTTCTGGTCAAGTAGCCATTAAAGATTTACGTACAGGTGAACAACAAACGTTGCCGCAAAGCGAAATTGCTGCTCGTTTGGTTGAACTGTTAGGTTAAGGAGAGACTCTGTGGAAGTCTATACCAATGAAAACGAACAAGTAGACACGATCCGTCGCTTTTTTGCCAATAATGGTAAAGCCTTGGTTTTTGGGCTGGTGTTGGGTGCCGGGGCGTTGATTGGCTGGCGCTACTGGCAATCTCATCAGACAAATCAGTTGCAGGAAAGTGCGGAAGCTTTTGAACGGGTAGATCAAGGTTTAATTGCCAGTACAAAAGAGGGTCATGTTGCGGCTGAAAAATTTGCCAGTGAAACTAATAACAGCTATGGCGTGATGACGCATATGCATTTGGCTCAACTTGCTGTTGAAAAGAATGAGTTAACTAAAGCAGATCAGTTTTTATCTGCGGCTGCCGGTCAGGCAAAAAATGAGGATTTGCAGGCTCTGGTGAATATTCGTCTAGCCAGGGTCCAATTGGCGGAAGATAAAGCGGATGCCGCGCTGAAAGCATTGGAACAGGTCAAAGGTTCCGGTTGGGTTGCCGTCGCAGAGGATATTCGCGGTGATGCACTGTTGAAAAAAGGTGATATTGCCGGTGCCCGCGCAGCGTATACCAAAGGTTTGAGCTCAAATTCACCACAGGCGATCAAATCGATGTTAAATCTTAAATTGAATAACTTATCCAGCTAAGGGGAATTCTTTCAATGCAACTGCGTAAAACACTCTTGGTTGGTTTGGTGGCTTCCGTTCTGCTAGCCGGTTGTTCAAGTGAGCAAGACACAGTAACGATGTCACCATTGCCACAGGTCGAAAATCAATTTAACCCAAGCGAGGTTTGGGATAAATCCGTAGGTGATGGTGTAGGCCGTTATTATTCTCACTTGACGCCAACTTGGCAGGGCTCCGCTGTTTATGTTGCTGATCGTCATGGCATCGTTAAGGCGTTGGACATTGATAGTGGTAAAGAGATATGGTCGGTGAATCTGGCGGAAAAAGCGGGTTTCCTCTCTTCTCGTATACCGGCATTGCTCTCTGGTGGTTTGACCGTTTCTGGGGATCATCTCTATGTAGGCACTGAACGTGCCAAAGTTATTGCATTGAATACCAAAGACGGCCAAGTTGCCTGGCAATCTGACGTTGCCGGTGAGGCGTTGTCGCGTCCTGTGGTGAGTGATGGTTTGGTGCTGATTCATACCAGCAATGGGATGTTGCAGGCATTGAGCGAGTCCGATGGTAAAGTGCAATGGTCTGTTAATTTGGATACACCATCATTGTCATTACGTGGTGAATCGGCGCCTGCCGCGGCTTACGGTGCTGCCATCGTGGGGGGGGATAATGGTCGTGTCAACGCCGTCTTGATTTCTCAGGGGCAGTTGATTTGGCAACAACGTATTTCTCAGGTAACCAGTTCTACAGAAATTGGTCGTCTTAATGATGTTGATACGACACCGGTTATTTCTGAGGGCGTGATATATGCAATAGCCTATAATGGTAATTTGGTGGCGCTTGATATGCGTTCAGGTCAAATCCTCTGGAAGCGCGATTTGGGTTCAGTGAACGAGATGGTTGTTTCTGGTGATAATATCTATATTGTTGACCAAAACGATCGCGTTATGGGTCTGCGTCAAAATGATGGTGTCACTTTATGGACTCAGACAAAATTGCAACACCGTAATTTAACCGCGCCTGAAATGTATAATGGCTATCTGGTTGTCGGTGACAGTGAAGGTTATCTGCACTGGCTGAATATAGATGACGGTAAGTTTGTTGCTCAACATAAAGTTGATAGTTCCGGTTTAATGAGTCGTCCGGTTGTCGCCAGTGATAAATTGATGGTACAGGCGAAAGACGGTACGGTTTATCTGTTTACCCGTTGAGTTTTGCTTACTGCCTGTTTACCGGAAATATAGAGTAAAGCGTTAGTTATAATCCTACGGCTCCTGAAAAGAACAGGAGCCGTTTCGTCTTTTTAGTGTTTTGTTGCAGCTAACGATGAGTAGCAAAATACTGATTTCAAATTTAGTCATGAGGCATCAACAAATGACACCTATCGTCGCTCTGGTAGGGCGCCCAAATGTGGGTAAGTCCACATTATTTAACCGTTTAACCCGTACAAGAGATGCGCTGGTAGCGGATTTTCCAGGTCTGACTCGCGACCGCAAATATGGTCGAGCTGAGGTTGAAGGGCAGGAGTTTATTATCATTGATACCGGTGGTATCGATGGTACCGAAGAGGGTGTGGAAACCCATATGGCAGCTCAAGCTTTGATGGCGATTGAAGAGGCCGATATTGTTCTGTTCATGGTAGATGCTCGTGCCGGACTTATGCCAGCAGACCACGCGATAGCAAAACATCTACGTGGTCGCGAAAAAGCGACTTTTTTGGTCGCGAATAAAACTGACGGTGTTGATATTGATACCGCTATTGCTGAATTTTATTCCCTCGGATTGGGGGATATCTATTCTATCGCTGCTTCTCATGGTCGTGGTGTCACCCAACTTATCGAACGAGTCCTGTTGCCTTTCTACGGTAAAGGTGATGAAGAAGTGGTTGAGTTGACTGAGGAAGAGGCCAACGCAGCTTATTGGGCAGAGCAGGAACAGAATGAAATTGAGATGGTGGAAGAGGAGGAGGATTTTGATCCATCAACTCTGCCATTGAAATTAGCCATTGTCGGTAAGCCAAATGTGGGTAAGTCTACGTTGACTAACCGTATCTTGGGTGAAGAAAGGGTTGTGGTTTACGACATGCCAGGCACTACCCGTGACAGCATTTATATTCCGATGGAGCGCGATGGCCGTGAATATATCCTTATCGATACCGCAGGGGTACGTAAGCGGGGTAAGATCTCTGAAACGATTGAAAAATTTTCAGTCATCAAAACCCTTCAAGCGATTGAAGATGCTAACGTTGTATTGTTGGTGATCGATGCGCGAGAAGGCATTTCCGATCAAGATTTGTCATTATTGGGTTTTATTCTTAATAGCGGACGCTCGTTGGTCATTGCGGTCAATAAATGGGATGGCATGTCACAGGAAGATAAAGAGAGTGTGAAAGAGATGCTGGATTATCGTCTTGGTTTTGTTGATTTTGCCAGAGTACATTTTATTTCTGCTTTACATGGTAGTGGGGTGGGGAATCTGTTTGACTCGATTCTTGAGGCTTATGATTGCGCCACTCGTCGTGTTAATACTTCATTGCTAACCCGTATCATGCGTATGGCCGAAGAAGATCATCAACCGCCGATGATCCGTGGGCGCAGGGTAAAAATGAAATATGCCCATGCTGGTGGTTATAATCCACCAATTGTTGTGATCCACGGTAATCAGGTAACCGATTTGCCTGATTCCTATAAGCGTTATCTGATGAACTATTTCCGTCGATCTTTGAAAGTAATGGGGACGCCAATTCGGATTCAGTTTAAAGAGGGGGCAAATCCTTATGCCGATAAACGTAATACGTTGACGCCAAATCAAATGCGCAAGCGTAAGCGTTTGATGGCGCATCTGAAAAAGCGTTAATGCTAAATTGTAAGAAAAAAGGGTGGTGATTAACCACCCTTGTTGTTGTCATCCCATATCTGAGTAATGATTTCTGGTGCATCTGGCTCTGGAAGAGTGAAGTGGTATTCTTCATTTCCATTGGCAATACTGAGCAGATAATACTGTTGATCAGGATAGGGTGATGGTGGCATGGAATCAGAAAAATCTTGTTCTATGGCTTGAAGAAATAACTGCTGTTGGTGCGGAGACAATGATTTTAAATTCACTGCTTTATCTTGGTTAAGGCTAGGTGTGGTGGTAAATCCTCCTTGTAGAGAAATTGTGATTTTACTATCAGTTGTGAGTTTGAGAGTTTTATTATTCATGATATACCAAATTTTTACGGTTATTTTTTAGGTCTCTTTAGTATAGCGTGAAATTCGTCGTTAACAATTTTGGCATCTTCTATTAGATATATTTTTTACAATTTAGGTGTTACAAATAATAAAATATCGCTGGCGTTAAACCAGCGATATATTTATAGATTAATCTTTAGTTTTGTCTTTATCGCTTCCTGTATCGTCCTTGTCGCCGCCCTTATCGTCTTTATCTTCTTTCACTTTAACGCCTACTTCTTGCCAGCTATCAATTGTCGCTTTTTCAATATCCTCATCAAATAACTCACGAGCATGTTTAATTGTTAATTTAGCGAAGGATACGAAGTTAGCATCACGTGCAAGATCTTTATCCAACAATGTGTTGTACCATATTTTTCCTGCTTTCTCCCAGGAATATCCACCTAATTTTGTCGCCAGATTATAGAAGGCTTTATTAGGAATACCTGAATTAATATGGACTCCACCATTGTCTCTATAAATCGGCAGATCTTTATAATCATCCATATGACCAGGCTGCGGATCTTTACCGAGCGTTTCATCATCATATGCGCTGCCGGGGTTTTTCATTGAACGAATCCCTACACCTTTAATATCTTTGCCCAGTAACCCACTACCTATAATCCAATCTGCTTCGTCAGCTTTTTGTTTCAGATAATGTTGTTTTACCAGTGAGCCAAAAACATCCGCTATTGATTCATTTAATGCTCCAGACTGGAAGAAATAGACCAGATCCGCTGTTTTCTCAATAACGCCATGAGATAATTCATGGCCGATCACATCAATAGATGTCGTGAAATCATTGAAGGTTTTGCCATCTCCGTCGCCAAATACCATTTGTCCGCTGCCCCAGAATGCATTCATATATTCTTCGCCATAATGCACAGTGGCAATCAATTTCATTCCTTTATCATCTAATGAATTACGATTAAAAACTTCTTTATAGAAATTGTAAGTTGCTTCTAAATATATATATGCGTTATCAACTGATTTATCTCCGTTATCTGGATCTCCTTCATCTCGTACTAATTTTCCTGGCAACTTACGTTTATTTTCTGCATCGTGAATAGAACGATGTATAGTAGTGTTAGTAACCTTATCATCAGAATCATCGGAAGATGTGTTAATAACACTGTCCAACATTAAACTCTTAGTATGATTTAATGTCATTAATACTTTCTTCTTTTCGTTATCATTATTATAAATATTTTGAAGAATGTACGGCGGTATTAAGCCTCTGTAGTTATTGTTTTGTATTTGCATAAAATATCTCCTGGAATAAATTTTTAGTTTTAATTAGAGGTACTCTTTAAGTACGGATTCATATTAAACACGTTTCCAGCAGATAGTCATCAGGGCCAACCTGCTTCTTTTGTGTTAAGGGGTTGTTAACAAATTGTTAAGTTTTTTTATGTGAGGGATTCTTACATTGGTTGTAATAAAAATATAAATAGTTAGGAATAGTTTTTTATAATATTCCTAACATGATAGAAAATCATATCCAGTTTTTTGCTGGTAGAAAGTCGGTATATAAAGCGGCTTCCGCAGATCTTGGTTCAGGGTGATAATCATATTCCCAGCGTACTAATGGTGGCATGGACATTAAGATAGATTCTGTTCGTCCCCCGCTTTGTAATCCAAATAGGGTTCCCCTGTCCCAAACGAGGTTAAATTCTACATAGCGACCACGGCGATATAATTGAAATTGCCGTTCACGTTCACCCCATAATATCTCCCTCCTTTTTTCCACAATAGGTAGATAGGCAGAAAGGAAACCTTTACCTATATCTTGAGTGAAATTAAAACAATGTTCAAAGTCAGGTGTACTTAAGTCGTCATAGAATAAGCCACCAATTCCACGGGCTTCGTTACGATGTTTAATATAGAAGTAATTATCACACCATTCTTTATATTTTGGGTAAACATTTTCTCCATAGGGTCGACATATATTTCGGGCGGTGGTGTGCCAATGAATAGCATCTTCCTTAAAACCATAATAAGGTGTTAAATCAAAACCCCCACCGAACCACCATACTGGCGCTTCACCTTCTTTTTCTGCAATAAAGAACCGAACATTAGCATGGCTGGTTGGTATATAGGGATTCAAAGGGTGAATAACTAGAGAGACGCCCATTGCCTGATAATGACGACCGACCAGTTCAGGACGGTGAGCTGTTGCTGATAAAGGAAGCATATCTCCTGATACATGAGAAAAATTAGCGCCTGCTTGTTCGAATATCGTGCCTTCTTTCATAATTCGACTACGGCCTCCGCCACCTTCTTCTCGTTGCCAGCACTGCTCAGTAAATTTCGCTTTGCCATCTGTCTGTTCCAGTTGTTGGCAAATTTCATTCTGTAATGAAAGGAAAAAAGATTTAATCTGATTAATGTTTGGTGTATTCATGATTCTTTTCCCATTATGATGTGGTGAGCGCTATATTATAGCTATTAGTGGAAGAGAATAGTGGAAGAGAACGCATTTTCGTATTGATTCCGGTGTTAAAGCGGAGATAATGAGAAAATAGTTATTTCAATAAAAACAGGTTGGTTAGGGATGGAAATTCGGGTATTTCGACAAGATGATTTTGAAGAAGTGATCACCTTATGGGAACGCTGCGATTTACTTAATCCTGGTGTTGATCCGGAAGTGGATATCGAGCGTAAATTGACGCATGATCCTGACCTGTTTTTAGTCGCAGAAGTGGTTGGTGAAGTGGTTGGGACGATTATGGGTGGTTATGATGGTCATCGTGGTTCAGCTTATTATTTGGGTGTTCATCCTGAATTTCGCGGTAGGGGAATTGCGAATGCATTAATTGCCCGGTTGGAGAAGAAATTGATTGCCCGTGGCTGCCCAAAAATAGTTCTTATTGTTCCTGAAGATAATGATGCCACTATCTATATGTGTGAAAAACTGGAATATGAGGATCGTCATCAAGAGAGCGTTATTTTTAGTAAGCGTTTGATTGTTGATCAGGAATATTGAGTTCAGATATGGCTGAGTGAAAGAATACCACTCAGCCACAAGGCATTAGTTCAATTTGGTGACTTTTTTTACATCAACAGTCATACCATTCCATTCTTTATCGACTTCACCTTCAAGACGGATTCTATCTTGAGGTGTTATCGTTTGACCATTCCAGTATTTATGATCAACTTCGACTTCAACAATTCCTGCATTATCGCGGAATATGAAGTGATCACTGTGGATACGGGATTCAATATGTCCTTCCAGAACGACCCAACTGTCATCTCTCATATTTTTAACTTGTTGGGTGGTGGAAACTCTTGCATTGTGATCGACAAAACCACCTTGTGGTGGTGCTTGGACGGGAGGCTGTGCTGAATCGGGACCAGAAAAACCACCAAATTGCGTCTGTGAGATTTGAGCCATTGACGGCATACTGAACAAAGTAATCAAGGCGGTGGTTATAAATATTTTTTTCATCATAGTGACCTTACTAATAGTAATGACTTTTAGGGGGGAGTAATGATACCGCTAAGCTGTATTTTATCAATAAAATATTCATCTAAAGTAATTAATTTAAACATTCTCTGAAACTAACAATCAGATGTGATGTCTCAGTGCCTATCTCTGTATTGAGTCATAAGGGAACCCGTTATGCAGAAGTATACTTTAACTAACATGTTGTCAGGATTACGTTTTATTACAATAAGTGGTGCATTGTTACTGGCCGGTTGTATGGGTTCATCGGGTCTTTCATGGTCGGATTTGTCTCCTTTTAGCTGGTTTGGCAGCCCTTTAAAAATCTCAGATCAGGGTGTGGGAGAAATAAATGGTCTGACAGCAATGAATAAAGACACAATAGAGAAGGGGTTGGATAGAAAGTACCACTTACGCAGTGGCATGGAAACAAAAAATGGTCAATTGGTGACAGTATTTCAAGCAATGGATGGTGATCAATTGAAGATTGCGTTATTTGGTCAGGCCGATGGAAAAGTCAGTCGCATTGAAGTGTTGGATGAAAATATTGAAACCGTCTGGAGAACAAAGGTCGGCATGCCATTTTCGGCACTTTATGGCAAAGCATTTGATGTTTGTCGAAATACGGTGAGTGAGTCAGAGAAGAGCGCTATTGTTTGCGTATCCCCCCAGAGCAAACATGTCAGTTATCTGTTTACCGGTAATTGGAATGGCCCTGAAGGTTTGATTCCTTCTGATGATGTACTGAAAAATTGGAAAGTGGAACGTATCGTCTGGAAACGATGAGAGTTTCTGATTAAAAACATAAACTGAGCCGGTTTGGTGAATTTAATGTTCCTTTTGCGGAGCCGTAACAGGCCCGCATTTTTCATTTAATATTTCTGTCAGCTTATTGCGTTTCATACTTTCTAAGTGCAATTTGGTATATTAAACGGTGATAGTTATCTACCTTGTTATAAATAAACTGGATACATTAGTCACTGGCGCGTTATTTGATGAAATAACGGATAAGGTGAGAAATGAAAAAGTATTCAATAAAAAATACGATACTAAACGGACTGGTGGTAGTAACTTTATTAGGCAGCAGTCATGCCTTTGCTGTAGAGCTGTTAAACAGCTCTTATGATGTTGCGCGTGAGCTATTTTCCGCACTGAATCCTGAATTTGAAAAACAGTGGAATGAGCAGTATCCACAAGATAAGTTGATAATCAAACAATCCCACGCCGGCTCCTCCAAACAAGCACTGGCAATTCTTCAAGGATTGCGGGCTGATGTGGTGACTTACAATCAGGTAACGGATGTGCAAATTTTGCATGATCGTGGCAATCTGCTCTCGGCTGATTGGCAGAACCGCCTGCCAAATAGCAGTTCACCTTACTATTCCACGATGGCGTTTCTCGTGCGTAAAGGTAACCCCAAAGATATTCATAATTGGGATGACTTAGTGCGTCAGGATGTCAAATTAGTCTTGCCAAATCCTAAAACCTCCGGTAATGGCCGTTATGCTTATTTGGCCGCCTGGGGGGTTATTCAACAGGAAAAGGGTGGAGATCAGGGTAAAACTCGCGAATGGATGAAACATTTCCTGAAAAATGTCGCTGTGTTTGATACTGGCGGTCGCGGTGCAACAACGTCATTTATTGAACGTGGCTTAGGTGATGTGCTGATCAGTTTCGAATCTGAAGTTAATAATATTCGCAAGCAGTATGGTGATGACAAATATGAAGTGATCGTTCCACCGGTAGGTATTCTGGCAGAATTCCCCGTGGCTTGGATTGATAAGCATATTGTGAAAAACGGTACAGAGAAAGTGGCTAAAGCTTATCTGAATTATCTTTATAGCCCACAGGCACAGCAGATCATTACCCGCTTTAATTATCGTGTCAGTAATAAAGACGTGATGGCTCAACAGAGAGCCCGTTTTCCAGAAACTAAGTTGTTTCGATTGGAAGATCAATTTGGTGGTTGGCCTCAAGTGATGAAAACTCACTTCAATACTGGCGGTATACTAGATCAATTGCTGGCCGAGGGGCATAAGTAATGTTTTCGAGATCCAGTAAGCGAGTATTGCCTGGTTTTGGGTTGAGCTTAGGCAGTAGTTTGTTCTATACCTGCTTGATTTTATTGTTACCCCTGAGTGCATTAGTTGTGCAGCTTTCCAGTATGACCTGGGAACAGTATTGGCAGGTGATTGCTAATCCCCAAGTTGTAGCGGCTTATAAAGTGACATTGCTGGCAGCAGCGGTTGCCAGCTTGTTTAATGCGGTGTTTGGTATGCTGATGGCATGGGTTTTAACTCGCTATCGTTTCCCTGGCCGTAGCTTATTGGATGGTTTGATGGATCTCCCTTTTGCGTTACCTACTGCGGTAGCGGGATTGACATTGGCAACGCTATTCTCTGTGAGTGGTTGGTATGGCTCTTTGCTTGGGCACTTTGATGTGAAAGTCGTGAATACTTGGTTGGGTATTGCGGTAGCGATGGCATTTACAAGCCTGCCATTTGTAGTGCGAACGATTCAGCCGGTACTTGAAGAGCTAGGGCCAGAATATGAAGAAGCAGCTCAAACATTAGGTGCTAATCGTTGGCAAACTTTCTGGCGGGTTGTATTGCCAGAATTATCTCCGGCTTTAATTGCGGGCACGGCACTCTCTTTTACCCGCAGCTTGGGGGAGTTTGGTGCAGTGATCTTTATTGCCGGTAACATTGCATGGCAAACAGAAGTGGTATCGCTGATGATTTTCATCCGTTTACAGGAGTTTGATTACCCCGCAGCCAGTGCCATCGCATCAGTTATATTGGCAATATCTCTGATATTACTCTTTAGCATTAATACTCTGCAAAGCCGCTTTGGTAAACGGATTGGGGGGCATTAATGGTTGAATTATCTGAATCTTACGTAGCACAACGACCACCTGTAAATTGGGCGAAATGGGCGCTGATCATAACAGGTGTATTGTTTTCAATCTTACTGTTAGTGATCCCTATTGTCTGGATATTTATGACTGCCTTTTCTAAAGGAGTTGAGGTAGTCACTGAGAATCTTTTAGATCCTGATATGTTGCATGCCATCTGGTTAACGATACTGATCGCATTAATTACCGTTCCGGTAAATCTAATTTTTGGCGTCATGATCGCTTGGCTGGTAACGCGCTTTCAGTTTCCAGGGCGGCAATGTTTATTGACATTGATCGACATTCCATTTGCTGTTTCGCCGGTCGTGGCTGGTTTGCTCTACCTATTGTTTTATGGTTCGAATGGTTGGGCAGGAAGTTTGCTAGAACCCTATGATATCCAATTGATGTTTTCCTGGCCGGGGATGGTCTTGGTAACGATATTTGTGACTTGTCCGTTTGTTGTTCGAGAACTGGTACCGATGATGCTTAGTCAGGGGAGCCAGGAGGATGAAGCTGCAATTTTATTGGGGGCGTCGGGTTGGAAAATGTTTTGGCGGGTGACGTTACCTAATATCCGTTGGGCGTTGTTATATGGTGTGGTTTTGACCAATGCCCGCGCAATTGGTGAATTTGGTGCTGTCTCAGTGGTATCCGGTGCTATTCGTGGTGAAACTTACACATTGCCGTTGCAGGTTGAATTACTGCATCAAGATTACAACACCGTAGGGGCATTTACTGCGGCGGCATTGTTGGCATTGATGGCAATTATCACTTTGATTGTTAAAAGTGCTTTGCAGTGGCGGTTAAGCCGCCAACATGGTTAAGGTAGGAGCAGAATATGAGTATTGAAATTAACAATATCAGTAAATACTTTGGTCGGACTCAGGTTCTGAGCGATATCACTCTGAATGTTTTTGCTGGAGAAATGGTTGCTCTGCTTGGTCCGTCAGGCTCCGGTAAAACAACCTTGTTGAGGATTATCGCGGGTCTGGAACAACAAACCGAGGGGAAGCTGAGTTTCCACGGGCAAGATGTTAGCCGTATGCATGCTAAAGATCGGCAAGTTGGCTTCGTATTTCAGCATTATGCACTGTTTCGGCATATGACGGTGTTTGATAACGTTGCTTTTGGATTAACAGTATTGCCACGACGTAAGCGTCCGAATATGGCGGCTATCCGCCGTAAAGTTATGGAGTTGTTGGAGATGGTGCAATTAACGCATTTTGCTGAACGCTATCCATCACAACTTTCTGGTGGGCAGAAACAGCGGGTAGCGTTGGCAAGAGCATTGGCTGTTGAACCACAAATTCTATTACTCGATGAGCCATTTGGTGCACTGGATGCTCAGGTAAGAATGGAATTACGCCGTTGGCTACGCCAGCTCCATGAGGAGCTAAAATTTACCAGTGTCTTTGTCACTCACGATCAGGAAGAAGCGATGGAAGTGGCTGACCGGGTTGTTGTCATGAGGCAAGGGAATATTGAACAGGTAGGTACGCCACAAGATGTATGGCGTTATCCGGCAAGCCGTTTTGTGATGGAGTTCTTGGGTGAGGTCAATCATTTTAGTGGTGAAATTAAAGGCTCTCAGCTGTTGATTGGCGGACAGCACTTGCCTCTCAATGTGACGCCAATCCATCAGGGGAATGTTGATGTATTCCTGCGTCCGTGGGATATCATGATGAACTCGCAACCGACACTTTCCAGTCCATTGCCAGTACAGGTGACAGAGGTCAGTCCTAGAGGGCATTTCTGGCAGCTTTCTGTTCAGCCTTTAGGCTGGCATCATGAGTCGGTTGCTGTTGTTTGGTTTGATGAGACTTCAGTACCCACAAGAGGAAACCGTTATTTTATGGGTGGTACTGAAGCGCGTTTATATGCGGGTGATAAACAATTGCAAACACTGAGTTTAGCCCAAACTGCCTGATAATTATTTGGATTTGGTTGGTACCATTTTGCTCATCTGCTTACCGCCAGGGATGGGCATTTTTTATTTAAGGTCTTGCGATATATTTCTGAATATGGTTATTTCGCATTTCTATTAAATAAAATTTGGGTAATAGCTGTGGCAAGCTTGGAACATTTTATAGGTAACACCCCGCTGGTAAAATTACAACGAATCACCGATAAGCTGGGGGTGGAAATATGGGTGAAGCTCGAAGGTAATAATCCGGCAGGCTCGATAAAAGACAGAACAGCGCTATCAATGATTCAGCAAGCTGAATTGCGGGGTGAAATTTCTCCCGGTGACGTATTAATTGAAGCCACTAGCGGAAATACGGGTATTGCGTTGGCAATGATTGCCGCAGTAAAAGGTTATCATCTTAAATTACTGATGCCTGATAATATGAGCCTTGAGCGTCAGGCTTCTATGCGAGCTTATGGTGCGGAACTGATTTTGGTGAGTAAAGCCGTGGGTATGGAAGGTGCACGTGATTTAGCTCAGCAAATGGAACGTAATGGTGAAGGTAAAGTACTTGATCAATTCAATAACCCGGATAATCCTTTAGCGCATTTTACGACCACGGGGCCGGAAATTTGGCGGCAGACGCAAGGGCGTATTACGCATTTTGTTTCTAGTATGGGAACGACGGGAACCATTACCGGTGTGAGCCGCTATTTAAAAAGCCAATCTAACAATGTGCAGGTTATTGGCCTACAACCCGCTGAAAACAGCCATATTCCAGGTATTCGCCGTTGGTCGCCGGCTTATTTGCCCGGCATTTTCCGCAAGGAGTTAGTTGATCAAGTGGTGGATATCACTCAGAAAGAAGCAGAAGATACCATGCGTTTATTAGCTCGGAAAGAAGGGATTTTCTGTGGGGTTAGTTCCGGCGGTGCTGTTGCCGGAGCATTAAGTGTTGCAGCACAAAATCCAGATTCTGTCATTGTTGCCATTATCTGTGACCGTGGTGACAGGTATCTTTCTACCGGAGTATTCAATTAATCTGGTTATATATTCAGCGTGAGTAGAGTAAAAGAAGCGGTAAACTCTGCTCACACTCGCCAATTTCTAATATGGAAAGTGATGTAAGTTGAAGATAAGGGATAAAAAAACAGCCGTGATTGTCGGCCGTTTTTTAAGATGAAAATGGTATTGTGACAGTTAAAGTATTGCTACTTTTTAATACGCATAATGGGTGTTTCACCTACAGTGACAGAACCACTCAACTTGGATAATTCTTTAATCTCATCCATGTTGGAAATAACAACAGGTGTCAGGGTCGATTTTGCTCTCTCTTCAAGGAATTTAAGATCGAATTCCAAAACTAAATCACCTTTTTGTACACGCTGACCTTCTTCTGCAATACGTGTAAAGCCTTCGCCTTTAAGCTCAACCGTATCAATACCAAAATGGACAAATAGCTCAATACCGCTGTCCGATTCGATAGAAAATGCATGGTTGGTTTCAAATATTTTACCGATTGTTCCATCAACTGGTGCAACTATCTTGTTGCCGGCGGGTTTTATAGCGATACCGTCGCCGACAATTTTCTCGGCGAAGACAACATCTGGAACATCTTCAATATTGACAATCTCACCAGATAAAGGTGCGATAATTTCAATAGTGCCGCTGTTTTTTTTATCATCTGAAACTAGAGATTTCAGTTTATCAAACAGACCCATGAATCTTCTCCTAATTGTTTATACTGGACCGCGTTTTAACCGATATTGTTAGCAAAGTGTTTTTTCTTTGATGAAGGTATCAACCAATTCTATTAACCCCTTAGCGGTAGACTGAGAAAGGGCTTGCTCAGCTAGCGCTTTTGCATCTTCGTAACGAGTATTACGAATGATTTTCTTGATGCGGGGAATAGAAATCGCACTCATGCTAAACTCATCCAGCCCCATGCCTAATAGCAACAAGGTAGCACGTTCATCACCTGCAAGCTCGCCACACATCCCCGTCCATTTACCTTCAGCGTGTGAAGCATCGATGGCTTGCTTAATCAGGCTCAATACTGCTGGTAGCATCGGGTTATAAAGATGAGAAATCAACTCGTTACCACGGTCTACAGCAAGAGTATACTGAGTTAGATCGTTTGTCCCAATACTGAAAAAGTCAACTTCTTTTGCCAGGTGATGAGCAATAACCGCTGAAGCGGGTGTTTCTATCATCACACCCATTTCGATTGCTTCATCGAATTTTTTACCTTCTTCGCGAAGCTGGCCTTTCAGCAATTCAAGTTCTACTTTCAGTTCCTGTACTTCTTCTACAGAAATAATCATTGGAAACATAATACGTAATTTACCGAAAGCAGATGCACGTAAGATAGCACGTAACTGAGAATGTAAGATCTCTTTTCGATCAAGGCAAATACGAATTGCACGCCAACCAAGGAATGGGTTCTCCTCTTTCGGTAGATTCATATAGGGCAGATTTTTATCACCACCGATATCCATCGTACGTATAATAACCGCTTGGCTACCCATTGCTTCGGCAACAGCTTTATAAGCTTGGAATTGTTCTTCCTCTGTTGGCAGCGCATCACGATCCATAAACAGAAATTCTGTACGGTATAAACCGACACCTTCGGCGCCATTGAGTTCAGCGCCGATCACATCACGGATGGTACCGATATTGGCACAGACTTCGACCTGATGGCCATCAAGAGTCATTGCCGGGAGATCTTTCAACTTTGCAAGTTCAGCTTTTTCTGACAGATATTCGTTTTTGGTCTTTTTTAGCTGTTCAATTTCTGCATCGGACGGGTTGATGTAAATATGGTTATTTACTGCGTCCAGAATTAGGTAATCACCATTCTGGATTGTCGTCGTCGCCTGGGTGGTACCCACGATCGCTGGCAGTTCAAGAGAGCGGGCCATGATTGACGTGTGGGAAGTTCGGCCACCTAAATTGGTAATAAAGCCGAGTACTTTTTCCAGATTGAGTTGTGCGGTTTCAGATGGAGTCAAGTCGTTGGCAACCAGAATGACTTCCTCTGAAATTGAGCCAAGATCAACAATGGGCATACCCAGAATGTTTTTCAGCAAGCGTTTACCGATATCACGCACGTCTGTGGCACGTTCTTTCAGGTATTCATCATCTAATTCTTCAAGGGCTTTGGCCTGAGTTTCAATAACAGAATAAACCGCGGCATCTGAGGTTTTGAAATCGTTTTTGATTAACGCAATAATTTCTTGCTCAAGTTCTTCATCTTCCAATAGCATGATATGCCCTTCGAAGATTTCAGCTTTTTCTTCTCCGAGGTTTTTTGCTGCTATGTTCTTGATGATTTCTAGCTGAGATGAGGCTTTTTCACGACCTTGCTTGAAACGGGAAATTTCTTGTTCGACTTGCTCTTGGCTGATTTTTTTCTGATTGATAATGATTGAGTCTTCTTTCAGTAATAGTGCTTTACCGAAAGCAATGCCTGGTGATACTAATATGCCTGAAATCATGATGTTACCTAACTACTAATAATTATTATTTAAAGAGCCAGCCCACAGATGGTTTGCTGTTTTAGGACATGCATTTAAACTGATATCCCCAGATAAAAGTTTATCCGGGGATGAGGAACGGCTAAGTGAATACCTGTTTATACCCGTTATCTTTCAAGTTGCCTCTTTGTTGGCCGCACTCACTCACCCCGGTCACATAGTTCGCTATGCTCCCAGGGATTCGCTCCCCTGCCGTCGCGATGCGTCTTGAAATCCATAGGGTATATTCACAATCTCTGAATCTTGACTGGCTTTGCGGTTAATGGAAAGTTATTCCAGTTCTGCCATCAACTTAACCAGATGCTCGATTGCTTTTTGCTCATCTTCACCTTCAGCAGAAATGGTCACTACAGTGCCTTGAGTGAGTCCCAAAGTTTGTAGCTTAAATAGGCTTTTGGCACTGGCAGTTTTACCACCGGAAGTCAGTGTAATGTCGGAGGAGAAACTTTTGGCTTCTTTAACAAACTGTGCGGCGGGACGGGTGTGTAGGCCATTTGGCGCAGTAATGGTGACTTCTTGCTGGAACATAACGTTTCCTCAATAACTTAGATTTTTGCTATGTAAGTTAAGAATCTGTCATGGACAAATTTTAACTTGAGTGTTTATTCACTGCCTATCCCATTTAAGACGATTTTATTTACCTAAAGAGCGAACTGAGTAATGTTCTGGTAAAAGCGAATAGCTCTTGAACGCTCTTTAGTACGACCCGTAAGTTCCGGGTCATGTGTTGTGCTGCCTGTATCACTTTTACTGGTAAGAATGAACAGCACTAACGACGTCTACTGAGATAGACTCTCAGGTTGATAGTGTAATAAAAATTTTTATTCATTATCAAAAAAATTGTTCTTTCCGATGCTTCTGATTGATAGTTTGAAGTAAAGATAGATCGCGGAACTACTTAACTGAAACTACTACTCCTGCTAATTAATTTCGAGCATCGAAATAATTATTATTGGTTAAATACTAGACCCATTGTAAGAAATCATCTGGCAAAGTGTAAAAGTTTGATCTACCACACAGAAAAAGCACCATTTAGGTGCTTTTTTATCAATAAATCTAAGTAACTTACTTAAAAACTTTTATTCATCAGACAAGTCAGTAAACAGTACACTGCTTAGATAGCGTTCACCTGATGAAGCCAGAATAACGACGATATTTTTATCTTTATATTCTGGCTCTTGAGAAAGTTTCACCGCTGCTGCAATGGTGGCGCCAGAGGAGATACCTGCCAGAATGCCCTCTTTTACCATAATTTCACGCGCGGTTTTAATCGCTTCCTCGTTGCTAATTTTGAAAACGCGATCAACCAATTTCAAATCAAGGTTATCTGGAATAAAACCCGCACCAATACCTTGAATCTTATGGGGGCCTGGTTTCACTTCTTCACCGGCCAGAGTCTGACTGATAACTGGCGAGTCTTCAGGTTCTACAGCAACTGCGGTAATATTTTTACCTTTGGTGTTTTTCAGGTAACGAGCAACGCCTGTTAATGTACCGCCAGTCCCTACACCGGCAACAAATACATCCACTTCACCGTCAGTGTCTTCCCAGATTTCCGGGCCTGTGGTTTTTTCATGGATTTCTGGGTTTGCCGGATTGCTAAACTGTTGCAGAATAATATAACGATCGGGATCGCTAGCTTTAATCTCGTTAGCTTTCTCAATGGCCCCCTTCATACCTTTAGCGCCTTCCGTCAGTACCAGTTGCGCTCCCAATGCTTTCAATAGCTTGCGGCGCTCAATACTCATGGTTTCTGGCATAGTCAGCGTTAATTTGTAGCCCCGAGCGGCGGCAACATAAGCAAGGGCTATCCCGGTATTACCGCTGGTAGGTTCTACCAACTCTTTCCCTGGTTGTAGGATACCGCGTTTTTCAGCATCCCAAATCATGTTGGAACCAATGCGACATTTTACACTAAAACTTGGGTTACGGGATTCTACTTTTGCCAGAATACGCCCATTGCCAAAGTGTTTTAGGCGAATTAACGGGGTACGACCAATAGTCAAAGAATTATCTTCGTAAATTTTACTCATACTCGTCTTTCAGCTCCTTTTAGTGATATCCGGTCAACAATACGCCAACAACCGGTTAATGGAAATATAACTTAAATATATTTTTATTGTCTAAAAGAATAACTTAAACGAATATCACGGCATAATACGAGGAGCGTGTTGATCTCGATAGCGATCGACCCACATTGCCGTTGCTGCGCATACGGCAATAGGCATAATCACCAAATTGACAAGGGGTATCATTGTTAAAATACTCACTGTTGCGCCAAATTGCAGATTAATTATTTTGTTTTGGCGAAGGGCACTACGCATTGTTGGAAAACTGACTTTGTGGTTATCAAAAGGGTAATCACAATACTGAATCGATAGCATCCAGGCACTGAAAATAAACCAGAGCACAGGTGCAACAGTCTGCCCGATAACAGGAATAAAATAGAGCAGCAATAAGACCAGAGCGCGTGGAATATAGTAGCACAGCTTGACTAATTCCCGTTTCAGGATACGTGGAACATCTTTGAAGAGTGCGATAACGCCGGTATCCGGTGCGGGGGTTCCTGTTAAATCCGCTTCCAGTTTCTCCGCTAGCAGACCATTGAATGGTGCCGCGATAAAATTCGCTATTGTGCTGAAGAAGTAAGTAAAAATCAGCAAAACAGAGATCACGGTCAGAGGCCATAAAATATAACTGAGCCATTGCATCCAATCCGGTACTTTGTTCACTATCCAAGGGATCCAATTCTCCAGTTTCTGGTAGAGCCACCAAAATGAACCACCGAGAAACAAAATATTTGCCAACAAAGGCAATAAGACAAATCTTTTAATGCCTGGGCGAGTCATTAATTTGCAACCTTGCACCAAATACTGAAAGCCGCTCAAATTTTTTGGCGATTTTGTCAAATTCAGCATACTTCCTATTCTCTCCTGTGTGATTGAAACGCTATCATATAGGCAGGATTTTCGACTGACTAGTATTGTTCTGTATAAAAAAAATGCAAAAGAAGCTTGTTAGGCATTTTTCTGATAAGAAAAGTGTGTATAAGCTTGCACTTGTGTTATTTGACAAATACAGTTAATACAGAAAATATTCCGCCGTGGTGGCATACTTAATTAAACAACAGAGATAGCAATGATGCAGGATTTGCGTCTGATATTAATCATTGTTGGTGCGATAGCAATAATAGCTTTGCTGCTACATGGGTTGTGGACCAGCCGTAAAGAGCGTTCTTCGCTTTTTCGTGATCGCCCAGTTAAACGTCATAAACATGATCGTCAGAATAGTTTTGTCGATGACAGTGATGATGAAGCGTCCGACAATCAGCAAAAGCCTTATGCCCATAAGCAGGTAAAATCTCATCAGGAGTATAAAGCTGAGTCAGTTATCGAGCGCCGTCAGCAAAAGTTGACTGGAATTGATGCTGTAATGCCTGAAGAAAGCGATGATCCGTTGCTGACGGGTCATCAGCCTGAGACGACAGCGAGAAAAGCCGTCGTAGAAGAGCAGGAACCCCAACTCGGTCTGTTTGAATTTGAAGAGCAGAATGAGTCTGAAAGAAACCAATCCGTGATTGAAGGAAAATCTCAGGAGGAGGTTGGCGAAAAAGAAGCTCAGACTAAAGCGAAAGAAATTGTTTTGGTTCTTCACGTAGCAGCGCACCACGGACAGGAGCTGAATGGTGAACCCTTGCTGCAAAGTATTCTACAATCTGGCTTCCAGTTTGGGGAAATGCAGATTTTTCACCGCCACGTGAACCCATCAGGTAGTGGCCCGATACTGTTTAGCCTGGCAAATATGGTGAAACCGGGCTCATTTAATCCTGAAATAATGGCTGATTTTACGACTCCAGGGGTTTCTATGTTTATGGTGGTCCCTTCTTACGGAGAATCTAGTCAGAATTTTAAACTGATGTTGCAGGCGGCCCAGCGTATTGCTTCTGATGTTGGGGGTGTGGTGCTTGATGATGAGCGAAAAATGCTGACACCGCAAAAAATTGAATTGTATAAGGCACGTATTCGCAGCACACTTGGTGTTCAGGTATAATCGATTTATCGAATGTTCAAGCCCCCGCCAGTCGGGGGCTTTTTATCGCTGGTTATAAGTCATGAAATCAACTGCTCAACAAATAGAAAAGCTCAGAACAACACTGCGTCATCATGAATATCTGTATCACGTCATGGATGCACCAGAGATCCCTGATGCGGAATATGATCGGTTAATGCAGGAATTGCAGGATCTTGAAGAACAATACCCTGAGTTGATTACATCGGATTCACCAACGCAGCGGATTGGAGCTGCTCCTCTGACGGCTTTTGAACAAGTCCGCCATGAAATTCCTATGTTGTCACTGGATAACGTATTTGATGAAGAGAGTTACCTGGCGTTTGATAAGCGGGTGCGTGACCGCTTGAAAGAGACCCTGGATTTAGCTGTGTGCTGTGAGCTGAAACTGGATGGTTTGGCGGTCAGCCTGTTGTATGAAAATGGTGAGTTGGTACGGGCTGCAACTCGTGGTGATGGTACAACAGGGGAAAATATTACATCAAATATACGGACTATCCGTGCAATTCCACTGCGTCTATTCGGCGAAAATATTCCAGCTCGTATTGAAATTCGCGGTGAAGTTTTCATGCCGCAAAAAGGGTTTGAGAAGCTGAACGAGGAAGCTCGCCGCACGGGTGCGAAAGTATTTGCTAACCCACGTAATGCGGCGGCTGGCTCTCTGCGTCAGCTCGATCCCCGTATTACGGCTAAACGTCCGTTGGCTTTCTTCTGTTATGGTGTTGGTGTATTGGAGGGGGGAGAATTACCGGCCAGTCACTACGAGCGACTGATACAGTTTAAGCAATGGGGATTGCCGGTCAGCGATAAAATTAAAGTTTGTACCAATAGTCAACAGGTTATTGATTTTTATCATGATATTGTAAACCAGCGTTCCGAGTTGGGGTTTGATATCGATGGTGTCGTTGTCAAAGTCAATTCGCTGGAATTGCAGGAAACATTAGGCTTTGTTGCCCGTGCGCCACGTTGGGCCACGGCATTCAAATTTCCTGCTCAGGAGCAAATGACGATTGTTCGTGATGTTGAGTTTCAGGTTGGTCGTACTGGCGCCATCACACCGGTAGCACGTTTGGAGCCAGTGCAGGTCTCTGGTGTAATTGTCAGTAATGCAACATTGCATAATGCGGATGAGATTGAACGTTTAGGTTTGCGGATTGGCGATACGGTTATTATCCGCCGTGCTGGTGATGTGATTCCACAAGTTGTCGGTGTTTTGGAAGACAGAAGGCCGCAGGACAGTAATGAAGTTGTTTTCCCTGAACATTGTCCGGTATGTGGAGCAGATATTGAAAAGATTGAAGGGGAAGCTGTCGCGCGTTGTACGGGGGGATTGGTGTGTGGTGCTCAGCGTAAAGAAGCACTTAGACATTTTGTTTCCCGTCGAGCGATGGATGTTGACGGCATGGGAGAAAAGATTATCGATCAGTTGGTGGATAAAGAGTATGTCGAAACCCCGGCAGATCTTTTCAGACTGACGGCAGGCAAGTTGACTGGGCTTGATCGCATGGGGCCGAAATCTGCCCAGAATGTGGTGGATGCGTTGGAAAAAGCGAAAAAAACCACCTTTGCCCATTTCCTTTATGCGTTGGGTATCCGTGAAGTTGGGGAAGCGACCGCTGCTAATTTGGCTGCTCATTTTGGCGAACTGGATAAATTACGTTCCGCTGATGAGGAAGCATTGAAAGAGGTTCAGGATGTTGGCGAAGTGGTGGCAAAACATGTTGTTAACTTCTTCAATGAACCTCATAACCAAACAGTCATTGACGATCTGATTGATAATATCGGTATCAACTGGGAACCGGTCGTCGTAACGAAAATTGAGAAGATTGACAGCCCATTTTCGGGTAAAACAGTTGTATTAACAGGTTCATTGCATCAATTATCCAGGGATGAAGCCAAAGCTAAACTTGTTGCACTGGGGGCAAAAGTGACGGGCAGCGTTTCTAAGAAAACAGATTTGGTGATTGCGGGTGAAGCCGCCGGTTCAAAGTTAGTTAAAGCTAATGAGTTAAATATTCCGGTTATTGATGAAAAAGAAATGATCCGTTTATTGGGTGAATAACTTTTTGTTTACATACTGATTATTGAGAGCTTTTCTCAATAATCAGTCATACGCTATAAGGTATTTATAAAGCTTATTTTATACGATTCAGCTAAAAATGTGATCAGGCCCATTAAGTAAAGGTTTACAGTAAGAATTATTTCAGTTTAATGTGATACTTATCCTCATTTGATCGCCTTTTATTACATAGAATGCATTTATAAGAGTTCGCTTTCTATCGTGTTTGGAGTGTGATATGTCTCAGATCCTGCATTTCTTTTTAGCTTTGATTGTCATTGGCGGCCTTGCTATTTTGGCCAGTAGTGACCGTAAAAGTATTCGTCCTCGCTATGTTATTCAATTGCTTGTTATTGAACTTATATTGGCTTGGTTTTTCCTGAATTCTGGTATTGGTCAGGAATTTGTCATGGGATTTGCTGGTTTGTTTGAGCATTTACTGAAATATGCGGGTGAAGGGACTGAATTCATTTTTGGCGGCATGATGGATGCGAAACTGGCATTCTTCTTTCTGAATGTATTGTGCCCGATTATCTTTATCTCTGCGCTGATTGGTATTTTGCAGCATATCAAACTATTGCCAATCATTATCCGCATTATTGGTACTCTGCTGTCTAAAGTCAACGGCATGGGTAAACTGGAATCATTTAACGCAGTCAGTTCTCTGATACTTGGGCAGTCTGAAAACTTTATTGCTTATAAAGATGTATTGGGAAAAATGTCTGAGCGTCGTATGTACACGATGGGTGCAACGGCAATGTCAACGGTTTCTATGTCAATCGTTGGTGCTTACATGACAATTTTAGCGCCTAAATATGTTGTAGCAGCATTGGTGCTTAATATGTTCAGTACTTTTATCATCCTATCATTGATTAATCCGTATGCTGTTGACAGTGAAGAAGATATTCAGATGAACAATCTTCACGAAGGCCAAAGTTTTTTCGAAATGCTAGGTGAATATATTTTGGCGGGTTTCAAAGTGGCGCTTATTGTCGCTGCTATGTTGATTGGTTTCATTGCCCTGATTGCGGCTGTTAATGCGTTGTTCAGCATGGTGTTTGAGAAGAGCTTCCAGGAAATGCTCGGCTATGTGTTTTATCCATTTGCTTGGGTGATTGGGATCCCCACAGATGAAGCATTGAAGGTTGGTAGCGTCATGGCAACCAAATTGGTTGCTAACGAATTTGTGGCAATGCACAGCTTACAATCAATTGCGACAGAACTCTCTCCTCGTTCACAGGGTATTTTGTCGGTATTCTTGGTTTCTTTTGCTAACTTCTCTTCCATTGGGATTGTGGCAGGTGCGATTAAAGGCTTGAATGAGAAACAGGGTAATGTTGTTTCGCGCTTTGGTTTGAAACTACTGTTTGGTTCAACGCTTGTCAGTTTCTTGTCTGCGGCTATTGCAGGTTTGGTACTGTAAAAGATAACGTTTTATCGTGGAATATTGCATCATGGATGGTGCGGTTTTCCTTTCACATATTTCTCTTTATAGACGTGCAAATGATGGAAAAAGAAAACCTGATAGAAATTGCTAATACTGCAATGCCGTTCGGTAAATACAAAGGGCGTATGCTCATTGACTTACCGGAAGAGTATTTATTGTGGTTCGCTCGTAAGGGTGAATTTCCACAAGGTAAATTGGGTGCGTTGATGGAGATGACTTTAGCAATAAAACTAGAGGGACTAGATTCGTTGGTGAAACCATTGAAAAAAGGTTAGCCAAGGTTTGTGTTCATTTTTCAAACGATGAGAGTGGTTAGATATGGTAATAGCCAAAAGGCCCTGAAAGCATGGCTTTCAGGGCCTGATAATTTTGGTGGAGCTAAGCGGGATCGAACCGCTGACCTCTTGCATGCCATGCAAGCGCTCTCCCAGCTGAGCTATAGCCCCACGAGTGTGGTATTTCCTAATTTTGGTACCAAACACCTTGTTTCAGTATAAAGGATTTGGTGGAGCTAAGCGGGATCGAACCGCTGACCTCTTGCATGCCATGCAAGCGCTCTCCCAGCTGAGCTATAGCCCCAATCAAAATTAATGGAACGGGGCGCATAATATGAAACCCTGCAAATACTGTCAACGGCTAACTTATCATTCTCACAACAAGCGTTGAAAAAGCCATCAATTTTATGATGAGTTAACGAAAATAGAGGTTGAGCAATGGGTTGAATTGATAACAAAAAGGCATCACCTGTGATAAGTGATGCCTTGGGTACATTAATTAGGATTGAATTTCACGTTGAACAATGAATTCCAACGCTTGATTGATACGGGATAATGTGCGGGTTTGCCCGATAGCATGAATAGTGACATCCACACCAGGGGATTGACCTGCACCGGTAGCAGCAACACGCAATGGCATACCAACTTTACCCATACCGACTTCTAGCTCATCAGCAGTGGATTGAATGGCATGATGAACATTTTCTGGTGTCCAATCAGTAATTGAAGCCAGCTTTGCATGGACGACTTCAAGGGGTTGACGGGCAACTGGGCGTAAATGTTTCTTCGCCGCATCGGCATCAAATTCAGCAAAATCTTCATAAAAGTAACGGCAGGACTCAGCCATCTCTTTCAGAGTCTTACAACGTTCGCCCAATAATTTAATCAGATCAACCAACTGTGGGCCACTACGGGTATCAATACCTTGTTGCTCAATATGCCATGCTAGATGAACGGCAACTTTCTCTGGAGGCAGGGTATTAATATAGTGATGGTTCAGCCATTGCAGTTTTTCTGTATTGAATGCGCTGGCGGATTTATTGATAGCATCCAGGCTGAACAGTTCTGTCATTTCTTCAATGCTGAAAATTTCTTGATCACCGTGCGACCAACCCAAACGAACCAGATAATTCAGCAGTGCTTCTGGCAGGTAGCCATCATCACGGTATTGCATAACGCTCACTGCACCGTGACGTTTGGACAATTTTTTACCGTCATCACCTAGGATCATAGAAACGTGTGCATATTCTGGCACGGGAGCGCCTAGTGCTTTCAGAATATTAATTTGGCGAGGTGTATTATTGATATGGTCTTCACCGCGGATGACATGGGTGATTTCCATATCCCAGTCATCGATAACAACACAGAAATTATACGTTGGTGAGCCATCGGTACGACGGATAATCAGATCATCAAGTTCCTGATTATTGAATTCAATTGGGCCCCGGATACGATCATTAAAAACAACAGAACCTTCCTGTGGATTGCGGAACCGGACGACATGGGGTTGAGCTGGGTAATGTTGACATGGATTATCACGGCAATGGCCGTCATAACGCGGTTTCTCGCCATTTGCCATTTGAGTTTCCCGCAACTCTTCCAGATGTTCTTTAGAACAATAGCAGCGATAGGCACTCCCTTGTTCTAGCATTTGATCAATTGCCTGATTATAACGATCAAAACGTTTCGTCTGATAATAAGGGCCTTCATCCCAATTCAGATTTAACCAGCTCATACCGTCCATAATGGCATTGATAGCTTCCTGAGTTGAGCGTTCAAGGTCAGTATCTTCGATACGCAATACAAATTCGCCTTTGTTATGGCGGCTATATAACCAGGAATAAAGTGCGGTACGAGCACCGCCAACATGGAGATAGCCAGTTGGGCTTGGTGCGAAACGGGTTTTGATTTTACTCATTGGGGATTGCCTTAATTACGTTTCACTTTTCAATGAACGTTATCGGTGATTTAAAGTAATAAAAGTGGGGGGTTATTTTATCACTGCCCCTTAATTCCTCAATGCTGTTAACGGGAAGTTGTTGAGAAAAGTCAGCGTATTTGTCTAAACTGTACCCTATAGTGATGATAATTATCTCTCCCTTGTTTAATTTTGAGACGAACGATATTTTTCTCTAGAAAAAGCGTTGACTCACTCTGAACTATCCCTATAATGCGACTCCATCACGACGGGGCGATTAGCTCAGTTGGTAGAGCATCTCCCTTACAAGGAGGGGGTCATCAGTTCGAATCTGGTATCGCCCACCATCTCGTTGTGATAAAAATGATTTTATGATTGGGCGATTAGCTCAGTTGGTAGAGCATCTCCCTTACAAGGAGGGGGTCATCAGTTCGAATCTGGTATCGCCCACCAATCATAAATTCAGTGGTATAGAAGCAGTAATAATCATCATGAAGTGGGCGATTAGCTCAGTTGGTAGAGCATCTCCCTTACAAGGAGGGGGTCATCAGTTCGAATCTGGTATCGCCCACCACTTCATTAAGATTGTTTCAGGCGGTATCACGTATCTTTGGTGTGGGTCGTTAGCTCAGTCGGTAGAGCAGTTGACTTTTAATCAATTGGTCGCAGGTTCGAATCCTGCACGACCCACCACTCAAAAAGACACGATTAGGATAATCTAATCATACAGATGGGTCGTTAGCTCAGTCGGTAGAGCAGTTGACTTTTAATCAATTGGTCGCAGGTTCGAATCCTGCACGACCCACCACCTCAGAAGACAGAATCAGATAATCCCTCTTAAGATGAATCGTTAACTCAGTCGGTAGAGCAGTTGACTTTTAATCAATTGGCCGTAGGTTCGAGCCGAGCGAAGCGAGACAACAGCGCGTGAGCGCTGGCCCGAAGGGCGAGGCCGTAGGCCGAGTCATCCTGCACGACCCACCACCTCAGAAGACAGAATCAGATAAGCCCTCTTAAGATGAATCGTTAACTCAGTCGGTAGAGCAGTTGACTTTTAATCAATTGGTCGCAGGTTCGAGCCGAGCGAAGCGAGACAACAGCGCGTGAGCGCTGGCCCGAAGGGCGAGGCCGTAGGCCGAGTCATCCTGCACGACCCACCACTTCAGAAGACAGAATCAGATAATCCCCCTTAAGATGAATCGTTAACTCAGTTGCAGACAGATTGAATTTCAATCAATTTGTGTTTGATTGATAATTGCTCTTTGTGCATCTGATTGTAGTTTTATAGGAGTAATTAATTGAAAAATAAATAATTATCCTATGGCATGAATATTAAAGGCCACCGGGTGGTTAATCCGATGGCCTTAGCTACGTTTCCGTTATCTATTTCAGAAATGCGCGGATCAATTCTAAAAGCGCAACTAACGCTTTGAGAACGATGATTGCAGTATCAATAAAGGTTTTGAATGCTTTCATCCGTTTTGCTCCTATTAGGGAGCGCGATTTACCCAACCATTGCCTTTACACTGCCTGTCCGGTTGGTTCTCATCAATGTTAGCTGAAGAGTAACGCGCTCTGACTGAGGCACTGAATCAGCACCATCTGTACTTCAGTCAGGGCTTAAGAAAACTTGCGTAGTAGATACACGGTCAGAACGCTATCCCTAAACTAACAGCCGTTGATTATAAGTTTATTTTGGCATGATTCAATGGATTAGAACATGAATAGATAAAAACAAAAAAACCAACTGGTGAGGTTGGTTTTTTTGCATTTACCCTTAAATAGTAGGGTGATTTGTCTTTAATGCTATTCGCAAGGTTGGTAGCCTCGGTTTTAGCGCGTTACTCTTCAACTAACATAGTTAGTCTACCCCCTAAAGCATAAAATATCAACATGAGGGGACTCATACTAAATTGACGGTATTATCATGATGAAAAACAATCATATATATAAAATTCTATGTTTTTATTAAAAAATAGAATAATATTTCTGTTCCAGTCCATCAGATTTACAAGTCGAATTTCTGATAGCGTTGACTTGAAGGGCGAGGCCGTAGGCCGAGTCATCCTGCACGACCCACCACCTCAGAAGACAAAATTCAAATAATCTCTGTAGATAAACTGCTAACTTGGTTGCTAGATACAGTTAACTTTCAATTAACTGCTTGCAAGTGATTCACTGTTAAACGATCTATACCAATAAAGCCGGATGGGATAAGCTTTACCTAATTGTTGTACTAGTTAATTATTAGGATATAAAAATGAACCTCTATGGATTAGTTGCTGATATTGGCGGCACCAATGCTAGATTAGCACTTTGCAATTTGGAAAATGGGGCTATTGATCGAATTGAAACATATAGTGCAAAACAACACACCGGGTTAGAGTCTATTATTAGTCACTATTTGGCGGAGCAAAAAGCAGTAGTGACTTATGCATGTATCGCTATTGCTTGTCCGATAAATGGTGATTGGGTAGAAATGACCAATCACCAATGGGCGTTTTCTATTAGTGAGCTGAAGCAGACACTTGGGCTAGAAAAATTAGATGTGATCAATGATTTCACGGCTGTATCTATGGCTATTCCGATGCTGACAGAAGAACACAAAGTTCAGTTGGGTGAAGGAGAAGCGGTTAAGGATAAACCGATAGCGGTTTACGGTGCAGGGACTGGCCTTGGTGTCGCTCATTTGATCAAGGTGGACAAACAATGGGTAAGTTTACCGGGTGAAGGTGGTCATGTGGATTTTGCAGCGAATAGTGAAGAACAAGATGCAATATTGGCTGTTTTACGTCGTAAACTTGGACATGTTTCGGTAGAAAGAATCTTGTCCGGTAGTGGGTTGGTAAACCTTTATCAGGCTATTGCCATTTTGGATCATCGTCAGCCAGAAGATTTAGAACCAGAAACAGTGACGCAACGAGCGTTGGATGAAAGTTGCCAATATTGCCATCGTGCTCTGACACTATTTTGTGAAATCATGGGGCGATTTGGCGGAAATTTGGCGCTAAATATGGGGACTTTTGGTGGTGTGTATATCGCTGGTGGCATAGTGCCGCGGTTTCTTGATTTCTTTAAGCAATCGAACTTTTTTCATGGATTTGAAGATAAAGGGCGCTTTAAACCGTTAGTACAACAGATTCCTGTTTATTTGATTACTCATCCCCAACCAGGATTATTAGGTTCAGGTACCTATTTACGGCAACAGCTTTCACTTATTGATTAAATTATAAAGGCAGATATATATTTCAAAATTAATGATTGTATCTATCTGCCTGGAATTTTTTAAAATGTCACTATTGCAACTATATATTAATATTAAAATCTATGAAAAATTCATTTTATTTTTAAGTGTTAATGGTTTTATTTATACGGAATCGAGATTTAAAGAATAGATATAATTATTTATTCAATTAATTGGTGAAATTATTATCTCTATAATTAAAATTGAAAACAGGATATAAAGTTTTAGTTTAAAATCTTAATCCTATAAAATGGAATAATAATGATGTTGCTAATTTTTTTCATATAATTTATATGGTTACGATTTATCTTGGTAAATCGTGAATATTATATGTAAATACTTCCCATTCGCTGCTTAATCTCCCTTGATTGAATTTATTATCGGCAATATTGCAACCAAGTTTTATCATTATTGGGGTGTGATATCAGAATAAATTATTATGTGATTATCAACGCCTAAATAGATGGTATTAGAAGATCGATACGACATTTGATAATGAGATTTATATTCACAATATTTATGTAACTAATTGATTTATTTTAGATGAAAAGCGGATATTTTATTATGCTGTTTTTCATGGTTAAATACTTTTAAGTTATTGAAATTTTAATTGTTTTGTTTTCTCTTTTTATACTTTATAATCTGTCTAAATTTTTTATTTAGAACAGTACTGGATAGAAATGAAAACGATAGAAGTTGATGAAGACCTTTACCGCTATATTGCCAGCCATACACAACATATTGGTGAAAGTGCATCTGATATTTTACGGCGAATGCTAAAATTTAACGCCGAGCAGCCAGTACAACAAAATGTACAGCCTCTCAGTGCCGTGGAGAAAGCGCCAGTAGCCCGCCCGCGTGATTCTGTCCGTGTGATACGTGAATTGTTACTTTCAGATGACTATTCTGACAAGAAAAAATCTGTTGAGCGTTTTATGTTGATCTTATCTACGTTATACAGCTTGAACAGTGAAAGTTTTTCCCAGACGACTGATGCTATGCACGGCCGCACCCGTGTTTATTTTGCTGGTAATCAACAGACATTGCTCGCCAGTGGTAAACAGACTAAACCTCGCCACATTCCGGGCACACCTTTTTGGGTAATTACTAACACCAATACTGACCGTAAGCGTAATATGGTTGAGCAAATTATGCAGGATATGAAATTCTCAGCCAATTTTATCGACAAGGTGTGTGGCACAATTTAACTGATTAAGGCTGTGCTGACGACAAAGTACAGTGCAGCTTTTGTCCAGGGGAGATTTAAAGTGGTAAATCATCCGCGTGCGGGACAGATTGCCCGCCAAAGTGATCTGATAAATGTAGCGCAACTTACATCACAGTATTACACCTTACATCCTCAGCCGGAAAACTCAGAGCATAAGGTTAAATTTGGTACATCCGGTCATCGTGGCAGTTCTCAGCGTCACAGTTTTAATGAAGCGCACATTCTGGCAATTACTCAGGCTGTTGCAGAAGTTCGCAAGCAGCGGCGAATCAATGGCCCTTGTTATGTGGGTAAAGATACCCATGCTTTATCAGAAGCGGCATTTATTTCCGTATTGGAAGTCTTGACGGCTAACAACGTCAATGTGATTGTGCAGGAAAATAATGGATTTACGCCAACACCTGCGATTTCTCATGCCATCCTTTGTTATAACCGCTTGGGGAAAGCATTGGCTGACGGGATTGTTATTACCCCTTCCCATAATCCACCTGAAGATGGGGGGATTAAATATAATCCACCTGATGGTGGCCCCGCAGATACGGATTTGACCGCAATTGTAGAACGTCGTGCCAATGAGTTGCTCGCAGAAGGTCTGAAAGGTGTTAAACGTTTGCCATTTGTTCAAGTATTGAACAGCGAATATTTGCATCCGCAGGATTTAGTTGAGCCGTATGTTAGTGCGTTGGGTGATGTGATTGATATGGCTGCTATCCAGCAGGCTGGGCTGAAAATCGGTATTGATCCCTTGGGTGGTTCTGGCATTGCGTTCTGGCAGCGTATCGGTGAGCGTTACAATTTGGATCTGACGTTGGTTAATGATCAAGTTGATCAGACATTCCGTTTTATGCACTTGGATCATGATGGCGTCATTCGCATGGATTGCTCGTCCCCTTGGGCAATGGCGGGTTTGTTAGCCATGCGCGATAAGTTTGATTTGGCTTTTGCAAACGATCCTGATTATGACCGCCACGGTATTGTCACTCCTGCCGGTTTGATGAATCCGAACCACTATCTGGCAACCGCGATAAATTACCTATTCCGCCATCGTCCACAATGGTCAGAAAGTGTTGCGGTAGGTAAGACTTTGGTGTCCAGTGCCATGATTGATCGGGTCGTTGCCGATCTTGGTCGTGAATTGGTGGAAGTACCCGTGGGTTTTAAGTGGTTTGTTGATGGACTACACAAAGGTGAGTTGGGCTTTGGTGGAGAGGAGAGTGCGGGGGCTTCTTTCCTGCGTTTTGATGGTACGCCGTGGTCTACAGATAAAGATGGGATTATTTTGTGTTTGCTGGCGGCAGAAATGACCGCAGTGACAGGGGAAAATCCGCAGCAGCATTACAATAAGTTGGCCGCCCGCTTCGGGACACCAAGCTACAGCCGTATTCAGGCGCCGGCAACTTATCAGCAGAAAGCATTATTAGCCAAATTATCACCAGAAATGGTGAAAGCAGATAAGCTTGCAGGTGATCCAATCACCGCCCGGTTGACAAAAGCTTCTGGTAACGGAGCGTCAATAGGCGGTTTAAAAGTGATAACAGAAAATGGCTGGTTTGCTGCTCGCCCATCGGGGACAGAAGAAGCCTACAAAATTTATTGTGAAAGTCTCCTTGGCCCTGAGCATCGGGAGAAAATTGAGCAGGAAGCACTGGATATTGTTAACCAGGTTTTTACCACCGGTTGATCTTTTTGACCGATTAAAAAGAATCCGCAATGGCGATAATGGCTTTTGCGGATTTTTTATTTTCATCCCAAAGCAACCATTAATGCACCGACAGTAATCAATGCAACACCACCTGCGGCCATCAGTGATATTTTTTCACCGAATAAGATAACGGCCAAGATGACAGCAAACACGACACTCAGTTTATCAATCGAGGCAACCTGAGAAACATTGCCGTTTTTAATTGCCAGAAAGTAAAACAGCCATGACAATGCTCCCGCCACACCGCTTAAAACGATAAAAAGCAACGCCTTGCGGTTTACCAGTATTTCACTAACCAGATTTAATTTTCCCTGCACGACAACAACGCCGACAAGAAACAACGCCATAATGACTGCGCGTATCGCTGTTGCTATGTTGGCATCAAGATTTTGCAAACCGATTTTCCCGAAGATAGCGACTAAAGCGGCAGTAAACGCTGATAATGAGGCATGGATAAGCTAAGAACTCATCGCGAATAAATCCTGTTGTTAGTATCAAATGAGTTGAGATGATAAGACAGTTCTCTCTGTTTGAATATACCATTGCTTTCATTAAAGAAATTAAAGAATAAACTCATTACTAATCCCAGTTTTAGTTAGTGAATATTTTGGGCCCGTGAAATAGTTTTCAGTTGATTGATGATTATTTGAATAGATAAAGATTGAACAAAAAGATTTTTATCTGAGATTAAGGGCCCTTTTTACCTGTGTTTTTACCTGTTAAAGTGTAAAGCACTTATGTCATTATGTTGATCACTAACATCACGAAAATTTGATCTACGCTTAACATGCAACAAAAATGTCATATTTTGTTTGCAATTAATATCTGTTTTGATAATATATTAACAATACATTATATATCATTGAATTTACTTTATCGTACAGATCATCCTAGTTCTTGCTTCTACATTTGACTTTTGTAGAGGCAGGTGGATTTTATGCACTCTCATAAGTATTTTAAATACCTGGTTTAAAAGATACCAATATAAATAATATAAGAAAATAACAATGAAAAATTTTTCTCTTAATAGTTATACATCCATACCGGCATGTATATGGGGTCTATTTCTTGGGACTTTTGTAACAAGATCAACATCAATGATGGTATGGCCTTTTATTTCCATCATACTATATACAAAATTCCATTTTACTGCATCGATGATTGGATTAGTTCTCTCTTTATCCATTGCGATTTCATCAATATTAAGTTTTTATGCTGGTTACTTCTCTGATAAAGTCGGCCGGGCTAAGATAATTGTCATTGGATGTCTTATATCTTCATTGGCATATTTAATATTATGGTTATCTGAGCATCAGTCTGGTTTTATTATTGGCACTTTATTAGCGAATATTTCCTGGGCGCTTGTGAATAATCCAATAAAAGCAGTTATCGGTGATATTATCGAGGAAAAACAGGTAAGAGAAAATGCCATGTACTTAAGGTATTTATTTCTTAATGCGGGTGCGGTAGTCGGGCCTTATTTAGGAATAAAATTAAGTCTGGATATTAATTCTATCTCTTTTCTGATTGTTTCGATATCCTATGTCATTTTTATGATCCCTGTTTATTTATTTAGTAAGAAAATAAAAATAAATTCAATAAATAATGATGACTTTAAAGGAACGATAAAGATTTTATTGAATGATCGGGTGTTTTTAATGTTGGTCATAAATAATATTCTCATGATGTTTATTTTTGGCCATTTCGATTCAACTTTGCCACAATTAATTACTTCATTAGGGTTTAATGGGTATGCTGAGTTTATTGCTTCGCTTATTATGTTACATGCGATAACCATTGTCGTTATGCAGTTACCGTTTTCCATGTTAACGCAAAACATGGAGTTAGAAACGAAAATAAATATAGGGGCTGTATTACTCATTTTATCTGAATTAATGTTCTTTATCTCATTCAAGTATTATGATGTTTATTTATTATGGTATATAGCCGCGTTTACCATGAGTATCAGTCAAACTATTTTGTTTCCATGTGTGAATGTTTTTATTGATCGTTTGGCACCAAATGATTTACGTGGTGCGTATTTTGGTGCAGCGTCACTTTATAGTATTGGTTTTTCTATATCGCCATTGGTTGGTGGTGCTGTTATCCAATTCTTTGATGGTGGAGTGTTATTTCAATTATTAGCGATATTAAGTGTATTAATGTTGGTAATTTTCTATCGGATGTTTAAACTAAGGGATAAACATGAAATTAATATTAGAAGAAGTCTCAAATCTTAGACCAACCGAATTATATTGTCCTGTTCGTGTTGAGCAGTTAATAGAGAAAGTTAAACTTGAAGGTTTTTGGACTCAACCAATCTGGATTGATGAAGCAACGAATATCGTTATTGATGGTCATCATAGACTTGAATTAGCCAAAACACTAAAATTAAGTTGTATTCCTTGTCTGGCATTTGATTATGAGAAGGAGTTGTTGGTTTATTCCCGCAATGAGGATAAAACAATTAGTCATATTGATGTTATTAAGGCGGGTTTGGATGGGCAACCTCTTGGTTATAAACAGACTCGTCATGAGTTTGCCGGAAATGTTATTGAAATACAAATTTCGTTAAAAATGTTAGGGTTTGTCAATGAATAAGCAATTTTATGATGTGGTAATGTGTGGTGCAGGGCCTGCGAATATTTCATTAATCCCAGATTTATTAAAGGATGAAGCCATAAAAAATTGTCTGATTTTAGAAAAAACAGAGATGGTTGGTTCTGGCGCATTAAAGAAATATAAAATTACCGCGAACTCTTTAGGTAGTGTATTTTTAGAGAAATTTGACGGTTGTGATGATGAACTTAGTCAATATATAAGATCAGCATCAGAGTGGGAACATTTTAGTGCCAATAAAGATAAGCCAGTTGAATTGAGGTTTGTCGGCCAATATTTGGAGAGAATTGCACGCTTTATTCAGGAAAACAAATATGGTGATCGGTTTGATGTTTTGACTGATGCGGAAGTAAAAAAAATTAAGCAGAATGAAGAGGGTGACTATGATATAACTTATCATAAAAATAATGAAGATTATATTGTATCAGCGCGAAAAGTACTGTTTAATATAGGCGGAAGTCCAAACAAATCCAGGTTATTACATAATAGCAAGAATATTACATCAGGTGATTTCATTAAAGGTTTCTATGATGATGTCATTAATAAAGGCAGTGTAAAAAGTATATCCATATTGGGTTCGTCACACAGTTCTGTTTCTTGTTTGATTAGGCTTGTTGAACAATTAGAATTTGCAGGAAAAATAAATGTCTTCGTGAATAAAGATTTCAAGTTGTTTTTCGATTCACCTTCAAGTGCGGAATCTTATGGCTATGATTTCACACAGGAAGATATTTGTCCTTTAAGTAACCGAGTTAATAGATATTCAGGTTTAAGATATGATTCTTTTGCTTTTGCACAAGAACTTAAAGAAAGAAAATATAAAAACATTTCCATCTTGAATATTTCAGAAATTTCCGATGATGAAGTTATTAAGCTCATTAATCGTGATGATTTACTTATTCATTGTACTGGTTATCATTCTAAACTTGTTGAAATAGTTAATGAAAATAATGTTCCTATTGAATTTAAAAGTGATAGATATGGTTTGCTAACTAATGAAAAATTAAGTCCTATATCGACGTCAGATGAAGTGCTTAATAATTTTCACGCATTCGGTCTGGGATCTGGTGTAAAGACGGGTGGTGAAAATGGTGGAGAGGCAAGTTTTCATGGAAGAATTGACGGGGTTTGGGTATATCAGCATGTTATATATGACATCGTATTTAATTGATATTTAATTCAATATCAATTTTATATTATTAACGGACTACATTTTAGGTTAATTCCTATTTAACAATAAAAATAACCTTTTAACAGCCATTTAAAATAATCAATTAAGACTGACTATGAATATAAAAACCGTAATACTTCTCTGTGCCGGAAGAGGCAGTAGATTATCAACTAGAACATCAAATAAACCAAAACCTTTGGTAGAAACAAATCAGATATCATTTATCGATAATGCACTGAGGAATATCGAATCTGTCGGTATTGAAAAAGTGATTATTGTGGTAGGTTATAAGAGCGATGTTTTAATGTCTCATGTTAAACAACACGCATATAACTTGCATATTGAATTTGTTAATAGCGATAAGTGGGAATCGACGAATAATATCTATTCTTTATATCTCGCTAGAAATTGGATTAAGCAGGATACCCTGATTCTTGAAGGCGATATCTTCTTTACTAAGAAATGCTTAGAAAGTGTAATGTCAAAAGCGGGAGATCTTAATATACTTGTTTCTCCTCTTAGCCCAAATATGGAAGGAACTTATGCAAAAGTCGATAATGATAAAATCGTTGCGCTAAATTCCACGAAAGATAACAACTATCAGGTTGAAGACGGTCAATATAAGACGGTAAATATTTATAATATTTGCACCGCTAATTTTGCTGAATATGTTACTAAAGCGTTAGAAAGTTACGTTAATAGTGGAGCGACTGGGTTATATTATGAAGATATATTTAAACAGTCTTTGCTGAATAATGTGGCTGAATTTAAAGCCAGTATTGTTGATAATTCTCAATGGTATGAAGTAGATAATACTTATGATCTTGCTATTTGTGATTTCATTTCAAGTAATAATAAATTAGAACTTGTGCAAAACAGGCACGGTGGTTACTGGCGTTATCCCATTATTGACTTTGGTTTAATTTATAATTTCAACTTTCCACCTAAGAAATTGAAAGATGAAATAAAGAATAATTTTGATGAAATATTGTTAAATTATCCTGGCGGGAATCGTTTAGTCGAACATGCTTTGTCTGAATTTATTGGGATAGAAAGAACACAATTATGTATTTCAAATGGTGCCGCTGAGATAATTAAACGGCTTCCTGATGTTTATACAGGCAAAGTATTAGTCACTGTACCTTCATTTAATGAATATGCTAATTGCTTTGGAAAAGCAAGAACGATATATAGCTATACCAAAGAACATCGGCATTTTGAGATAGATATTAATGAAGTATTAACGTTGGTAAAGGAAGAACAACCCAGTGTGGTTGTTATTGAATCACCTAATAATCCGACAGGTAAATTGACTCCTATTGATAGTCTGTTATATTTGGCTGGCGAATTGCTGGCATTAAATATCGACTTAATTATTGATGAATCTTTCTTAGATTTCTCTAAAATGCGTGATGACACAATGTTAAAGTATTTAGATAACTATAAGAATTTATCTGTTATTCGAAGCATGAGTAAAACCTTCGGGATTGGTGGTATTCGTATAGGGTATATTGCCACGGCAAATCAGGAATTACTTGGTAAAATAAGAGCTGTGTTACCAATTTGGAATATTAATGGTTTTGCTGAAGAATTTTTATTTAGACTACCTCAATATCGAGAGAGTTATAAATTAAGCTGTGAACAAGTGATTAGTGATACGTTAAAATTACAGCAAGAATTAAACTCAATAGAGGGTATTACCGCATTTGAGACAGACTCTAATTTTGTTTACTGTAAATTGCACATTTCCGATGCAAAGACTATCTCACGGTTACTTTTAGATATTCATGGGCTGTATGTAAAAGAGTGTTCTGGTAAAGGAAATTCAGACTCTGATCTCTATTTACGTATTTCTTGCCGAACGCAAAGCGATAATGAAATTTTAATAAATGCATTACGTACGATTATGCAGTGGCAAATAAACATTAATGATATGAAAGCGATCAAAGAAGTTAAAGAGGTTTGCGAATGAATAATCCCAAAACAGTGGTAATTTGTGGTAAAGGAGAGTTGGCAATATTCATTTGTCAATATTTCTTAAATCATAAAGGCTATAAAATATCGCACGTGGTGGCAGATAAATTCGAACCTGTAAGTACTGATCAGACGTTAATCGATTTCTGTTATCAAAATAATATTTCTGTTATTGAAGATAATAAGGTTGAAAATCTACCAGGCTATGAAAGTGGTGATTTCACTTGTAATTTATGCTTTGTTGTATTTCATAAGCGGATATTGCCTTTAAAATTCATTAACTCGTGTAAGAAAATATTAAATATCCATTTGTCTTATTTACCTAAATATCGAGGCGTAAGACCGGTTAATTGGGCTTTGAAAAATGGAGATCAGTCTCATGGTGTGACGATCCATGAAATCAACGAAGGTATTGATGCTGGTCCGATTGTGAATCAGATCTCATTTTCTATTTATCCTGAATTTGAAGAGGTCATTGATACTTATACACGGGCTATTAGCTATGCCAGACAATTATTCCTTGACACGATGCCAATATTGGAAAAAATAACACCAAGACCTCAGATTGATTCAGAGGCAACAATTTATTATGAAAAGGATAATCATAGTCTGGAAGAACGGATGACATTTACCAAGCAGGCATCGCTCGAATTACTTAATAAAGCTTAAATGATAACTGCCCTTAACACTGGAACACTCTATGTATAATCTCATTGCCACAGATCTCGATGGGACGCTTTTACTTCAAGGAGATACAATTGGTAAGTTTACCCGCAAGGTGCTTACTGATTTATCAAGTACCGGAAAGCAGATCGTATTTGCAACGGGAAGGCATCATGCTGATGTGAATTCGATTATTGGTGATTTTGATATTCCTGTGCATTTGATTACTTCGAATGGCGCCAGATTAACCAGTGCTTGTAAAAGTCTGGACATTAGACAACATTTGCCAAGTCACGTAGTAAAAAGAGTGATTGAAGAAACGCGGGCGGATAATGATTTAGTGATCAATATGTATTGTGGTTCTCAATGGTTAACCAGTGAAGCAAATTATAATTTTAGCGATTTTAGTCAGAATGATAACTTTAATCCAATATTCAAGCATATTGATGAAATGCCTTGTGATGCGGTTGAAAAAGTTTTTTTCATTCATAAGAGTAGAGATCATGATGCATTGGTTAAATTAGAACATCATTTAATTGAGCTATTTTCTGATCATGTCAGTATCGCTTTTTCATTCCCTTGGTGTCTGGAGGTAATGGGTAGTGGTGTTTCGAAGGGGCAAGCTTTAATTCAACTCGCTGGGTTTCTTGGTATCCCAATTGATAAAACGATTGCGTTTGGTGATGGTATGAATGATGTGGAAATGCTTTCAACCGTAGCTAAAGGGGTCATAATGGGAACGGCGCATAATAGGGTGAAACAAGCTCTTCCGGGTGCCGATATTATTGGTTCTTGCTGTGAAGAATCTGTCGCCCATTATTTATCTGAAAATATGTGTTAGGTAAACTTGGGGCGCCAAGGTTTAGGTTATGGCGCCCTTTACCAACGGTTGAACCAGCTCTATTTTCTGAGACGGCTTTATAACAATTTAATTATGTATATCCAATGTGTTAATTATAATTTAAAATTATTTCTATTGTTTTTATTTGCGAAATAATAATTATGAATATTCAATAGGGTAATAATGAATAAATACTACACCAAGATTACTTTATGAATTTAAATAGAAAAATATGATGCTTCTACAGTGATTGGTATTTTAGATGGGCTGCATGGCATCTATTTCAGAATGCATATACCATTATTTTTATCATCACTTTGTTGATATTTCTCACTTCTACTCTATTCTTTTTTATAGATATGAAATTCCGAACCCTCATCAAGAATGCGGCGATATCTATTGTCAATTTATTCCCTATCAATATGAGGTTCCATTATGTCTAACGATAAAACAGGAAAACCACTAGAACAGGAAGACAGTGAAAGAGACGCAGAGATACGTGACCGAAATTATTTTCGAAAACTGTCCCTATTCGATGATACTGTTATAGCTGGTGCTGAAATGATCGGTACTGGTTATGATGTTTTTGGTAAGTATTGCAATGTGGGAAGTTGTATGAATTCGCTTTTCGATGAGCGAAAAATCAATGCAAGTGAAGATAATTTCAAGAAAGTCACTATTCTCGGCAAAACACTAAAAGTCCCCTATTATGTCGATTGTTATAGTGTCGGGGATTTAAAATATACCAATGCATCAGGCGAATCTATTGAGTCATATCAAAGCAGTATTTCCAGTAAAAGCCGCATTAAAGGCAACTACTTATTCTTTAGCGCATCGCTGAGAGTCGATTTTGATACAGATAGTCTGACCGCTTTTGAGAATGCGTTTTCCCGCATTCAGTATACTTATGATCTCTATATACTTAAAAGTTCAGCAGAAGCGTTAAAAGAGTTTCTGAAAGAGAGTGTTAAAACTGCCCTTGATAAGGCGGATACTGAGGAGGATATGAATGACCTCTTTGATACCTGGGGCTCTTACTTTCTGAGTGGCGTGGTCATGGGCGGCTGTGCGCAATATTCATCATCTACGGACAAATATACTTCGAATCTAACAAACTCTCTTGACGTGGTTGCCGTAGCCTCATTTGCGGGATTTATCGGTCTCTCTGTTCGTACAGGAAATTCATTTCAGGAGGATATAAAGAAATTTCGTTCAGCATCCAATATAAAAACCCACTCCATTGGCGGTGACTTGTCTCGATTTGATCCTTTTGGTGGCGCGATAAGCGCAGAACAACCTTCCGCAGAAGAAATAGCCGCAGCGAAAAAAGCATTTGAAGACTGGAAAGCGAGTGTTCCCAATGCCCCTGAATTAGTTAACTTTGCAGATTCCAATCCCTTGACGGGGATTTGGGAATTGTGTTCAGACAGAACACAAAAGGCCAAGCTTAAAAAGCATTTTGAAACTGTCTGGGCTCCGGCGGAGTCTGCTAAACGACGTATACATGCGGATTATATTGATGAGATTATTATTGGGGTCAATAACACTAACACTCCTCCTGAAGGGTATATTGGATTAAAATCCATTAAAGGCAACGAATATCTGAATAATAAGAATAAAATTTGTATTTTCGTGCATAAAGCAAAATATGATCCCATTATCGATAATAAGGATTGCATCACTGAGTTAAAGTTCATCACTGTAAAAGATAAAAATCCGGAGGGAGCTTGGGTTAGGATCCCTCAAGATATTTGTAGCGTATCCGGTCAATATTTATATTTGTGTTACTTACCAGCAAAATATTCCTCTGAGAAGGCGATAAAGGACATTCAATTGCTATGCAGCAGTTGTGGTTCCAGCATGATACTTCCTTATGGATATAAAGATGTCTTAGATGAAAGAGGTGAGAGAGCTAACGCTACTGATGATGCAGATGTTCATTACCTTATTTATAGCGCTGGATGGAACTGAAAAATCTGCATGGCTGAGTTTTAGCCATCTGGAAATTGCTGAAAACAGAGTCATCTTTGGGGGAATCTATTTCCCCTTTATTAATTCAAAATATTCTCACCCCGCGATCTCACCGTATCTTCATCATGAGTTTACGGATTTGTTCAAACTTTGCAGTTATTGTGAGTTTGAGCACCAGTAAATTGCAGTTAATGTCAGCCGAAAAACGCGATAAATACAGGTTTGCGATATTTCAAACGCGGATTACTGCAACTAGAATCTTGTGACTTAGCAATGGGAGCAAGTCATGGCATAAATCGATAACCAATACCGGTTTCAGTCAATAAATGTTTTGGTCTGGTTGGGTCGGTTTCTAATTTTTGCCGTAAATGTCCCATATAAATCCGTAAATAGTGGTTGTGTTCAACATAATTAGGGCCCCAAACCTGATTGAGTAATTGGCGTTGGGTCAGTACTTTGCCGCTATTTGCTAATAATTCGCCTAGCAACCGGAATTCAATCGGGGTGAGATGCAGTTCTTCATCGTTTTTGGTAATTCGGCGGTTAACCAGGTCGACAACTACATCAGAAAAATGGACGATCGATTCTTCTTTATTGGTTCTGGCAAAACGGCGTAAAGCAACTCGGACTCTTGCCAACAGTTCACTGATGCCAAAAGGTTTACTCAGGTAGTCATCAGCGCCGACATCCAATGCCGCAACTTTATCCGCTTCTTTATCGCGGGCAGAGAGCACAATAACGGGAATTGAGCTCCATTGGCGCAGATCACGGATCAGGTTGATACCGTCACCATCCGGCAAGCCTAAATCAAGAATAATTAAATCAGGCTTACGAGTTCCTGCTTCAATCAGGCCCCGTTTCAGCGTATCACTGTCAAATACGCGATAGCCTTCACCTTCCAACGCTAGCCGGACAAAGCGTCGGATCTCTTTTTCATCTTCAATAATTAAAATGGTGTTATTGTTGGTAATAATCACATCTCCTCAGTAATAATTTCCGGCGGTTTCTCTAACGGTAGAACAAAGTGAAAACTTGCTCCACCTTTTTCGTTATTGGTCGCCCAAATCTTTCCTTTGTGAATGTCAATAATTGCCCGGCAAATTGCTAACCCAAGGCCCACGCCCGGAATGGCGGATTCTTTGCGAGCGCGGGAGAATTTATCGAAAATTAACTGTTCTTGCTCCGGCGGAATGCCTTTACCTGCATCCCAAACTTCAATACGAATTTGATTTTTTTCTGTTGTCGCTTTAATGCCCAGTGGTGTTTGCTCATCAGTATATTTAATTGCGTTTTCCAACAGGTTGATAAATACCCGTTCCAGTAAACTGGCATCACAATGCAACAGTAAATCGGATGGCAGGGAAACCGCGACTGGGTGACGATTGAGTGCATATTCCAGTGAACGTAAGGTACTGCCGACGATCTCTTCTAGCGATTGCCATTCCAGATTGAGCTGAATTCCTCCTGATTGGATACGCGCCATGTCCAGTAAGTTATTAACTAGACGGGAAGTGCTGAGAATTTGTTGACGGATCTGATTCACCTGTTTGGTATGTGGAGAGCCTTCGGCCGATAAATCCAACATCAGGATTTCCGCTTGTCCGAACAGGACTGTCAGTGGTGTACGTAAATCGTGAGATAGGGCCGCCAGAAGCGAGTTACGTAACTGTTCCCTCTCTGTATCCAGTTTAGCGGATTCTGCCCGGCGTGAGAGTTGCAATCTTTCCAGTGCATTGGCGATCAGGCCGGTAAATGTTTGCAGCAATCGCTGTTGTTCAGGGATCAGTAATTGGCGCAAATAGGATGGCTCAATAGCCAATACAGCCAGTGTCTGAGAAGGTGTGGCGATAGGCTGTAGTTGGTAAGGTACGCTGGGTAGGGTATCTGTTCCCGCTCCGGCCGGCAGATTTTTATCAAAACTCCATTTTGCAATGGCATCATCAATCAGCATATGACCGCCATTATTGGTCGTCAGTTGATATAAATTGCCATCGTCGTTGGGTAAAAAGAGGCCGGTTTTAGCCTGAAAACTATTGGCAAGAAAATGGTAGCTGGTACGGGCAATATCTTCTTCATTCAGCGCCCGGCTTAGTTCACGGGTCATTTCATAGAGATTACGGGTTCGTTGTTCGCGGTAACGGGCAATTCGTGCCTGATATCTCATTCCCGCTGTTAAGTTTCCAACGACCACACCCACTATCAGCATGACACTAAAAGTCAGCAGATACTGCATATCGGTAACAGCAAGCGACCAATGAGGCTGTACAAAGAAGATATCGAAACTAATGACATTAATAAAAGCGGCAAAGATTGATGGTCGGCGTCCGTAAAATAGCGCAATGATGACGACGCCAAGCAGATAAAGCGTGACAAGATTGGCTTTATCGAGGGTTAGCAAGAATGTTCGGGAGAATAAGGTGATAAGGGTACAGAGCACAATAGCGATCAGGCAGCCCTGAATCTGTACTCGCCATTTTTCACTCACAGAGCGGTTGTCTTGTTCTTTATCCCAGTGGTTGCGTTCTTCTAATGCGACAATGACCAGATCCAAATCTGGCCCCAGTTTCCCCAGTCGGTCAGCAAAACCTGGACGCCATTGCCAGCCAAATAACTTCTGTTTGGATGTACAGCGACGGCCTATCAGAATTTTGCCGAGGTTATGTTCTCTGGCATAACGTAATACGGCTTTTTCTTTGCTTGGATCGGAAAGTGTCGCGGTTTCAGCGCCCAATTCATGCGCTAATCTGAGTGCTTTTAAAATAGTGCGCCGTTTACCTTCGGGTAATTGGTACAGTTTTGGGGTTTCAACATAGATTGCATGCCAGATACAGCCTAATCGGGCCGCAAGGCGAGCGGCAGTGCGGATGAGCTTTTCATTACCTGAGCTGTTACCAATGCATAGTAGGAGATTATCACGGGTATGCCAGACGGGTTCATGCCCTTGTGTGTCGCGGAAAGCACGCATTTGATCATCAACGCGATCAGCTGTCCGGCGCAAAGCGAGCTCTCGCAATGCAATCAAATTACCTTTGCGAAAAAAATTTTCAATAGCACGTTCTGCCTGGCTAGGAATATATACCTTACCTTCATTGAGCCGCTGGCGCAGATCATCTGGGGGCAGATCAACTAAGACAATTTCATTCGCCTGATCAAAGATATGATCCGGGATGGTTTCCCTGACCCGAATACCGGTAATATCCCCTACAACATCATTGAGGCTTTCCAGATGCTGAACGTTGATGGTAGTCAGTACATCTATACCAGCCTCAAGTAGTTCTTCAACGTCCTGCCAGCGTTTGGGGTGACGGCTGGTGTGAGGATTACTGAATGCCAACTCATCCATCAAGATGATGGCCGGGTGGCGGGCAATGGCGGCATCGAGATCAAAGACGCTGATTCTGCGCCGTCGGGAGTATATCTGTTTCAGTGGCAGTCGCGGCAGACCATCAAGTAAAGCGGCTGTTCCTTGCCGCTCATGGGTTTCTACTACGCCGATAACCACATCCAGCCCTTGAGCACGCAATCTTTGTGCTTCCTGCAACATGGCATAGGTTTTTCCCACACCAGCGCAGGCACCGAAAAATATTTTTAATTTACCGCGCTGTTTCTCGTTAACCAGTGTCAGTAATTCATCAGGGTCAGGGCGTTGTGGTTCGTGTTGATCCATGTTCAGCCTTTCTGTTTTTTCTTTTGCAAATTATCAAGGGCAAGATTAAGTTTTAACACATTAATCACTGGCTCACCGAGGAATTCCGATGGTGGTGGCTCAATATTATCCCTGATTAATTGTTTTATCACTTTAACGGGTAAATGGCGTGCATCAGCGACTCTCTGTGCTTGAAAGTCAGCGGCTTCGGGTGAAATGTGAGGATCAAGGCCGCTAGCGGATGCGGTGACCAGATCAACCGGAACAGGAATGTCTGGTTGGCGGTTAAATTGACGCAGTTGCTCAACTCTGCGTTTGATTTCATCATCCAATATCGGGTTGGAAGCCGCTAAATTGCTGCCGCCAGAGGACAGCGTGTTATAGGGATAATCTACGGTAGCGGAAGGGCGCCCCTGAAAATAGATCGCTTTAGTGAAGGGTTGACCCATCAGTTCAGAGCCAATGGTTTGACCATCTTGTTTGACCATTGAGCCTTGTGCTTGATAAGGGAACATCAGTTCTGACAAACCTGTTGCCAGCAATGGATAAGCTACGCCGGTAATCAGTGTCAGAAATATCAACAACACAACAGAGGAACGTAACCAAATCATTTTCATCACCTTTATTGAAGTATCAGCAAAGTCAGCAACATATCTATCAGTTTGATGCCGATGAAAGGCGCTATCAGACCACCCAGACCATAAATCCACAGGTTGCGGCGTAAAAGTGACAATGCATTCATGGGTCGGTAGCTCACGCCTTTTAGAGCTAGTGGGATCAAGAAAACAATAATCAGTGCATTAAAGATAACTGTCGATAAAACCGCCGAAGTAGGCGAGTGCAGATGCATGATATTCAAGACATTTAATTGTGGGTAAGTGACGGCAAACGCCGCCGGGATAATGGCGAAATATTTTGCGATATCATTGGCGATACTGAATGTGGTCAGCGAGCCCCGTGTCATCAGCATCTGTTTACCGATATGGACAACTTCAATCAGTTTGGTTGGGTTGGAATCCAGATCCACCATATTGCCTGCTTCCTTGGCTGCTTGAGTGCCTGAGTTCATGGCAACGGCAACATCGGCCTGAGCAAGAGCTGGGGCATCATTAGTGCCATCACCTGTCATGGCGACCAGACGCCCTTCGGATTGATATTGACGGATCAGGGCTAGTTTGGCTTCAGGGGTAGCTTCCGCCAGAAAATCATCTACCCCGGCTTCTGCGGCAATCGCAGCCGCGGTCAGACGGTTATCGCCGGTAATCATAACGGTCTTGATTCCCATACGGCGCATTTCACTGAACCGCTCTTTAATGCCGCCTTTTACGATATCTTTTAGCGCGACAACGCCCAGTACCTGTTGATTTTCTGCGACAACCAGCGGGGTACCCCCTTTACGTGCCACTGTCTGTACCAAAATTTCCACTACTTCTGGGAATTTTCCGTGATTGACTTCAATATGGCGACGGATTGCATCGACCGCGCCTTTGCGGATCATACGGTTTTCCACATTAACACCACTCATTCGAGTCATGGCAGAGAAAGGTACAAAAGTTGCGTTCAGTGAGCGCAGATCACGTTCACGCAGATTGAATCGCTGTTTTGCCAGAATGACAATGCTGCGGCCTTCTGGTGTTTCATCGGCTAAAGAAGAGAGTTGGGCGGCATCTGCCAACCGCTGTTCTGTTATGCCCGGCACGGGCAGAAACTGAGAGGCTTGGCGATTTCCCAAAGTGATGGTCCCCGTTTTATCCAGTAGCAGTACATCCACATCACCCGCTGCTTCAACGGCTCGTCCGCTGGTGGCAATAACATTCGCGCTTAACATGCGGCTCATGCCTGCGACACCAATGGCGGAAAGTAAACCGCCAATCGTGGTAGGAATAAGACAGACTAATAACGCTATCAATACCGTGACAGTGATAGGTTGGCCAGAATGGTTAATCTCCACGCTGAATATTGAAAATGGCAGCAGGGTGACACACACCAATAGAAAGATAATTGTCAGAGCCGTCAACAGGATAGTCAGTGCGATCTCGTTTGGGGTCTTACGACGTTTAGCCCCTTCCACCATTGAAATCATGCGATCAAGAAAAGTTTCACCGGGATTAACTGAACATTCGACCACCAGCCAGTCAGATAGTACATGTGTGCCGCCAGTCACAGAGGAAAAATCACCGCCAGATTCGCGGATAACTGGGGCAGATTCTCCAGTGATTGCACTTTCGTCAACAGAAGCGCCACCTTCGATAACTTCACCATCGCAAGGGATAGTTTCACCTGCTTCAATAATGACGATATCCCCTTTGCGTAGGCTGTCAGAAGGGACTTTTTCTCTGGAACCATTACGATTGGTTGAAGTGAGTTTAGTTGCCCAACTGGTTTTTCTTACCCCTTTAAGGCTGGCCGCCTGAGCTTTGCTTCTGCCTTCTGCCAGTGCTTCGGCAAAGTTAGCGAATAACACAGTAAACCACAGCCATAAGGCAATGCTACCGGTGAACAACGCATTTCCCTTAAATTGACCCGCTAACATGGCAATCCATAAAATGGTGGTTAACCCACTGCCTAGATAGACGACAAACATCACTGGGTTACGCCATTGTGCAGCCGGATGACATTTTTTGACTGAATCAATCAGGGCATTACGAATCAAAACAGGTTCGAATAATGTCTGTTGCTTGTTGGTCATGGTATTCCTCTCTTTGGCGCTTACCGGGCCATTAGCCAGATTTGTAAATGTTCAATTACCGGGCCAAGGATCAGAGCCGGAATAAAAGTCAACGCACCGATTAGCATGATGGTCAAAATCAATAGACTGATAAACAGTGGGCCATAGGTGGGGAGTGTACCGTTGCTGGTAGGCTGACGTTTTTTTACGACCAAAGAACCGGCAATAGCAAGTACTGGCAGGATCATGCCAAAGCGACCCAAAAATAGGATGATGGCTAGCAACAGGTTGTAGAACATGCTGTTGGTACCGAGGCCCGCGAAAGCACTGCCATTATTGTTGGCGGCAGAGGAGAGGGCATAGAGCACTTCACTGAAACCGTGAGCGCCGGGGTTCAAAATACCGGCACGTCCACTGGTGGTGGATATGGTAAGGGCTGTTCCTAAAAGAGCCAGTGTAGGGGTAACCAGAATCGCCAGTGCCACCATTTTCATCTCGAATACTTCGATCTTTTTACCGAGATATTCAGGCGCACGGCCTATCATTAAACCGGCGATAAAAACAGTCAGTAGAACAAACAGTAACATACCATATAAACCAGAACCTACACCGCCAAACACCACTTCGCCAATTTGTATCAACCACATTGGGATCATGCCGCCAAGCGCAGTGAAAGAATCATGCATAGCGTTGACTGCCCCACAAGAAGCGGCGGTTGTGACGACGGCATAAATTGAGGTTGCGAGGATGCCAAAGCGATTCTCTTTACCTTCCATATTGATATTACTGTTGGCACCTAACAGACTGAAATGGGGATTCCCTTTCAGTTCGGCATACATGACTCCTACGGTGGCAATGACAAAGATAATGCTCATTGCCCACAATAAAACGTGCCCCTGACGGTTATCACCAACCACTTGCCCAAAGGCAAAACAGAGGGCACAAGGGATCAAGAAGATAGACAGTATCTGAATGAAATTGCTGATAGCGGTTGGATTTTCAAAAGGGTGTGATGAGCTAGCCCCAAAGAATCCACCACCATTGGTGCCCAATAATTTGATGGCTTCCTGTGAAGCGACGGGGCCCATCGGGATCCATTGTTGTTGGCCTTCAATGGTATGAGCTAATTGATAGGGTTCGAAATTTTGAATCACGCCCTGGCTGACGAAAACTAGCGCGATAATCATAGACAGCGGTAACAGCAGATAAAGTGTAATACGTGTGATATCAACCCAGGCGTTTCCTACGGTGTTGACACCATGACGGGAAAATGCGCGTATCAACGCAAATGCCACCGCAATACCGGTCGCCGCGGAAAGAAAGTTCTGCGCGGTTAGACCTGTCATTTGGCTAAGGTAGCTTAGTGTGTTTTCTCCACTGTATGCTTGCCAATCCGTATTGGTGATAAAGCTGATTGCTGTATTCAGCGCCAGGTCCCATTTGAGTCCTGGGAAATGTTCGGGATTAAGGGGAAGGGCTTGTTGTGTGACTAAAAGCGTGAATAGCAGTAATAGTCCGGTCAGATTAAAAATAATGATAGCTAATGCGTATTGCCACCAGTTCATTTCTTTAACTGTGCCGCCAGGTTTCTGCAAACCACAGCAACGCCAAAGGCCAGATTCTGCTTTAGTCAGCCCGCGCGGAATATTACCGTCGATCATGTTAGCGATAACGTTTCCGAGTGGTTTTGCCAGCATCAGTAGAATCAGTAAAAAACTGGTGATCAATAAAAAAGCGGATGCGGCCATTTAAAAATCCTCCGCATGGAGTAACGCATAAATTAGATAAACCAGTAATAGGGCTACCATTAATACGCCGAAAATGAGGAATATGCTCACTGCTTATCTCCTGAAAACTTGGATAGATAAAGATTAGGGAAGGAGATGCAAAGAAGCTGATAAAAGAGTGAATGAATGTGTAAAAAAAATATAAAAATGACAATAAAAGGGTGTTAAGAAGGGCGGCAGTCAAAGGCTATCCAGCTTAGTGCTACTACCGTGTTTCCCTTTTTCAGCAGAAGATACATTTATACCCTTCATCTTTCAAGCTGCTGCTTTGTTGGCTGCTTTCACTCACCCCAGTCACATCGTTATCTATGCTCCTGGGGATTCGTTCACTTGCCGCCTCGCTGCAACTCGAAATCTATTTGGTATATAGGAAAGTTTAATATTATGGTAAAGAATCTGGGCACTCTTAAAGTATTGAATTCCTTTTTTATTAACTTTCTTACTCTGAAATTTTCCAATAGGTCATTAGTTGGATCTTGTTGCCTGAATTGTTAGGGCTATTAGATAATTTTAAATTAATAAATAATTCTGTGCATGAATGTTCTGATTATTCATATACTATTCAGGGTAATGATGGAGCGGGAGTCGATCGTATTCGTTTTAAAAGTCATTCACAAGGACAAATAATCACTGTTGAGTATTAATATGATTATTAGCATTTAGCAAAAAATATTTAATTAATCCATGGCTTTTTTTCGGGAAAAATAAGCCATGGATTTTCATCAATTTAAAGAGTTGACTATTTCTTCAAATGTTGTATTTGAGTCTATTGCCTGATAGAAGCCATTTTCGACATGCATTGGCGTAATGATATTGGTATTTTTCAATATTGGTTTATTGTTAAAGAAAACAGATAGTTTTTTTCCTACGTTTTGCTTTATAAGGAGATTAAATGGTTTACTGCAATGAGAGTTGTTTTTTACTTTGATGAAAATGGAATAGTAATTATCCCCTTTTTCCGGGGTAATTTCCTCTATGCATAATGGAGTCAAATGAAAAGTTTCGCCATTTGCTTTATAGTCAATAGAAAAAGAGTTTTTTTGGAGACACAACCTGAAACATTTGTTATTAATATCAATAATATAATAGTTAATACCTTCATCTTTCCTCCTATTATCTGTTATACCCTTCATCTTTCAAGCTGCTGCTTTGTTGGCTGCTTTCACTCACCCCAGTCACATCGTTATCTATGCTCCTGGGGATTCATTCATTTGCCGCCGCGCTGCAACTCGAAATCTATTAGGTATATAGTTAATCCATGATCATTCTGGAAAAATAGTATGGTGCAAAGGCTTACATTATTTTTCCATGCTCATATAATAATTATCAATGAAAATTTTCATATGAGCAATCCTTACTTTTATTGCCAGAGTCAAGCGGGTATTTTCAAATGCCCATATTGTTATCCGTAGGCATTTTTTTATTTTTTCCAATAGGATTATCTATTGAGTCCAATCCATTCTCTGATCGTTAATAAAATGTTCATAATTTGTTTGTAATATTACATCTTTACTCTATTTTATGTAATAAAATTACATAAAATAGAAAATATAGCGATAATAACGGCTTAAAAGTGGTCAGATAAGTGGTAAGTTTTCATTTTTTGCGATAAAATTTTAAACAATTTACAAATTGATTATTTTTAAGATTCTGCGGAAAAGTGGGATCATTTTAAGGAGGACTAATATGTCTTCATATCGTGAATATCCTTGGTATCAAGTTCTTTTGCGTCGTATTGGCGCTGTTACTTTCGGTATCCTGGCGTTTCCGGTTATGTTGTTTCGTCGTGATCGCGTCCGTTTTTACAGTTATTTGTATCGTATTTGGGTAAAAACCAGCGATAAACCCGTATGGTTAAAACAATCAGAGCAGGTTATGGCAGTCAGAAGTAGCTGACAACTGACAATTGGAGTCAGGTAACGGTATATTATTGTCATACAATCAATACACAGGACGAATATGATGCGTAATATTGAGCTGGAAAATGTGATTAACCAAGAGCTGAAAATTGACGAGTTTCAGGATTATGCCCCCAATGGTTTACAAGTTGAAGGGCGTGCTCATATTCAGCGGATTGTTACTGGTGTTACTGCTTGTCAAGCTTTATTGGATGAAGCGGTTCGTCATCAGGCTGATGCCATCATCGTTCATCATGGCTATTTTTGGAAAAATGAGCCAACAGTGATTCGTGGTATGAAACGTAATCGCCTGAAAACGTTGCTCTGTAATGATATAAATTTGTATGGTTATCATCTGCCCCTTGATGCCCATCCATCATTGGGAAACAACGTGCAATTGGCCCATCGGATCGGCGCGAAAGTCGTTGGATTAATTGATGCATTTGTGCCGCATGGGAAATTTGAACAGCCGATAACACCGGTGGAGTTAACTTCACGTATTGAACAGGCGCTTGGTCGCAAAGCGTTTCATGTCGGTGACAATGCGCCTGCGGAGATTCGCACGCTTGCCTGGTGTACCGGCGGTGGTCAGAGTTTTATTCAACAGGCGGCTGAATTTGGTGTTGATGCTTTTATTACCGGTGAAGTGTCTGAGCAGACGGTTCATATTGCCCGTGAAATGGGGCTACATTTTTATGCTGCGGGTCATCATGCTACTGAACGTTATGGCATTAAGGCTTTAGGTCAGTGGTTGGCGGATAATCATGGGTTGGATGTGACTTTTATCGACATTCCAAATCCAGCTTGACCACATTTTTCTGAGGCGGAAATAAACGAAGCCCACCAATGGTGGGCTTCAAAGCTTTCGATAAACTTTTCATAACTCACGTTTTTTTATCATTAACGCTATTCTATCCGATTCATGGAATTGTGAATTTTGATCTTGGCGATCTCGCTACACACGCAAATGGGGGCTACGTTCGAGAATTTAGAGAGCGAGCTGTTTATACCCACTCTTGGAGGACGAGCATACACAAGGAAGGTAATGAGATCAATTTTTACGATGCTTTAAACAGCACTGGTATAGCATCAAATTTCACCGAATAATCTTTCCAATTAAATAAAGCCCTAACTATCAAGTTAGAGCTTTGCCCTTATCGTAATCGGATTTTATTATTATTTTCCAACTGGCTTTCGAAATCACGTTTTGTGTAGCCGGTGTAGAGTTGACGTGGGCGAGCGATTTTCACGCCAGCATCATGCATTTCATTCCAGTGAGCGATCCAGCCGATAGTACGGGCAATGGCGAAAATAACAGTGAACATGGTGGATGGAATACCCATGGCTTTCAGGATAATGCCTGAGTAGAAATCCACGTTCGGATACAGTTTCTTCTCAATAAAGTAGGGGTCGTGTAGAGCGATACGTTCAAGCTCCATAGCAACTTCCAGCAGGCTGTCATTCAGGCCGAGTTCATCTAGCACTTCATGGCAGGTTTCACGCATGACGGTTGCACGAGGATCATAGTTTTTGTAAACACGATGACCAAATCCCATCAGACGGAAAGCATCATTCTTATCTTTGGCACGTTTAATAAATTCCGGAATATGTTCAACCGACTGAATTTCTTCCAGCATGCGCAGACAAGCTTCGTTTGCACCGCCATGAGCAGGCCCCCAAAGAGAAGCGATACCTGCGGCAATACAGGCAAATGGGTTAGCACCGGAAGAACCTGCGGTACGTACTGTTGAGGTAGACGCGTTCTGTTCATGGTCCGCATGTAGGATAAAGATGCGATCCATGGCACGTTCCAGTACTGGGTTCACTTTATATTCTTCACATGGTGTAGAGAACATCATGTTTAGGAAGTTGCCTGCATAGGAGAGATCATTGCGTGGATAAACGAATGGCTGACCAATAGAGTATTTGTAGCACATGGCGGCCACTGTCGGCATTTTTGACAACAGGCGGTATGCGGTAATGTCACGGTGACGTGGATTGTTCACATCCAGAGCATCATGATAGAAAGCAGCCAGAGCACCAGTAACACCGCACAGTACAGCCATTGGGTGCGAATCACGGCGGAAGCCGTTGAACAGGCGGTGGATCTGTTCGTGAATCATGGTGTGACGGGTAATGGTTTTTTGGAATTTATCAAACTGCTCTTGTGTTGGTATTTCACCATACAGCAGGATATAGCAGACTTCCAGATAAGAGGATTTTGTCGCTAGTTGGTCGATAGGGAAACCACGGTGCAACAATACACCTTCGTTACCATCAATGTAGGTGATCTTGGATTCGCAAGATGCTGTAGAAGTAAAACCAGGGTCGTAGGTATAGAAACCTTGAGAGCCGAGAGTACGAACGTCGATGACTTTAGACCCAAGGGTCGGTGTTAGCACGTCCAATTCAATAGCAACTGAACCATCTGGGGTTAGAGTTGCTTTGTTATCTGCCATTACAGTCTCCTTAGCGCTTTCATTTTTATAACTCTTAACAACCACGGCGGAAAGACACCGGATAGAATCTATCTTATCAGGCTATTTTATCGACCATTCCTTGTCATCAAGAACGGGCTTGGGCGGTGCTCTGACAAAAGCGGTCACTTTTGAATGCACTTTGGTGTGGCCCGCGCCGGTGAGCGATTCGTGAGTGAATCACCTCTTACAGACTGTGCGCATACTCCGGTTGCTGTGCAATCTGTGTTCCCAATTTATTGACAAGAATGGCCTACACCTACTGATGCCTGGTGGAATAGGTTCTTATACTGCGTCCCCTGACACTGTACTACCGGGGAAAAACTGAAATTAGGCCAATATCACATTTAAGGCTGAAATCTCACCCCGGACGACAATGGTTTTTAGATTGTTAGCGAATTTTTGAGAGTTATGTTTTATGCATTGACTACAAAAATGATTATGATTCGTGTGGACTATACAGTTACATAACTTTAGCTTTTCTTGAGGTCTTTCCTCTTATCAAAAATCAATCTCAAAAGTGTTTTCAACCATATATGTAAGATAAATGTTTAAAGTTTGTCAAACAAGATAATTAATTTTGTGCAATATGTTTGAATCGTGATCTTAATCACTGTTCAGTGGAAATGTAGCTAATCATATTGTGTTGTAATTGTAATAATAATGTGAAGCACATATACTGCCGCCAGGTCTCCGGATTACCCTGCTGTAGGAGCACCCAGCGTAACTAAATCACAACATTCTTTAACATGAAGGATCTATCGTTTGATTGAATGTTGTGTCTTTGTATCCTCTTATCGCTGTCTGATTTCCGCCCAGGTCCGGAGGAAGGAAAATAATAAAAGAGCTGTGTGGGCAAAATTGTGAAAAAACAAAGACCTGTCAACCTTGATTTGCAGACGATACACTTTCCAGTCTCTGCAATAGCCTCGATCTTGCACCGTGTCTCCGGCGTCATTACTTTCATGGCAGTAGGAATTCTCCTCTGGTTGTTAGGAATGTCTCTTTCCTCGCAAGAAGGGTTTCAGCAAGCCGCCGATATTATGACGGGATTTTTCGCTAAGTTTATTGTGTGGGGCATTCTGACCGCACTGGCTTACCATATCTGTGGTGGTGTCCGTCATATGCTGATGGATTTCGGCTACTTGGAAGAAAACTTAGCGGTCGGTAGTCTCTCTGCCAAAGTGGCAATCGGGATTGCTGTTATTCTGTCGATTCTGGCTGGAGTACTGGTATGGTAAGTAACGCATCTGCATTGGGTCGCACGGGTATCCATGATTGGCTATTATTGCGCGCGTCCGCAATGATTATTGTTTTATATGTTCTTTATATGCTGGGCTTTGTCGTTACAACGTCGGATATCACCTATGAAGTCTGGCGGGGTTTCTTCGCTTCATCCATCACTAAAGTCTTCACTGTGCTGGCACTATTTTCCATTCTGGCTCACGCTTGGATTGGAATGTGGCAAGTACTCACTGACTATGTAAAGCCGTTGGCACTGCGTTTAATGCTGCAATTGGCGATTATCGTTGTACTGATGGCTTACTTGATTTATGGAACAATTGTGGTGTGGGGGGTATAGATGAAACTGCCAGTAAGAGAGTTTGATGCAGTCGTGATTGGTGCGGGTGGCGCTGGCATGCGCGCCGCACTACAAATTTCACAAATGGGATTATCCTGTGCTTTGATTTCCAAAGTATTTCCAACCCGTTCTCATACGGTATCCGCGCAGGGGGGGATCACCGTTGCGTTGGGTAACTCCCATGACGATAACTGGGAATGGCACATGTATGACACGGTGAAAGGCTCCGACTATATCGGTGACCAGGATGCGATTGAGTACATGTGTAAGACCGGGCCCGAGGCAATTCTGGAACTGGAACACATGGGGTTGCCATTTTCGCGTTTGGATGACGGTCGTATTTATCAACGTCCATTCGGTGGCCAGTCAAGAAACTTTGGTGGTGAACAGGCCGCACGTACAGCCGCGGCGGCAGACCGTACCGGCCATGCCTTGTTGCATACGCTGTATCAGCAGAACTTAAAAAATCACACCACTATTTTTTCCGAATGGTATTCGTTGGATCTGGTTAAAAATCAGGATGGCAGTATTGTTGGTTGTACCGCGATCTGTATTGAAACCGGTGAAGTGGTTTATTTCAAAGCGAAGGCAACTATTCTGGCAACGGGTGGTGCGGGTCGTATTTATCAATCAACAACTAACGCCCACATTAACACTGGTGATGGTGTCGGTATGGCGCTGCGTGCGGGTGTACCTGTACAGGATATGGAAATGTGGCAATTCCACCCAACCGGTATTGCCGGGGCGGGTGTTCTGGTAACCGAAGGCTGCCGTGGTGAAGGTGGTTATTTGCTGAATAAAGATGGCGAGCGCTTTATGGAGCGTTACGCGCCAAATGCTAAAGATTTGGCTGGTCGTGATGTAGTGGCACGTTCCATTATGATCGAAATTCGTGAAGGCCGTGGTTGTGATGGCCCTTGGGGTCCTCATGCTAAGCTGAAATTGGATCATTTGGGCAAAGAAGTGCTGGAATCTCGTCTGCCGGGTATTCTTGAATTATCCCGTACTTTTGCTCACGTTGATCCGGTGAAAGAACCTATTCCGGTTATTCCAACTTGTCACTATATGATGGGGGGAATCCCGACTAAAGTTACCGGTCAAGCACTGACTATTAACGAGAAAGGCGAAGATGCGGTTATTCCGGGCTTGTTCGCTGTCGGTGAAATTGCCTGTGTATCGGTTCATGGCGCAAACCGTTTGGGGGGTAACTCGCTGTTGGACCTAGTGGTGTTTGGCCGTTCTGCCGGTTTGCACCTGAAAGAGTCTCTGATGGAGCAGGGTATCAGCCGCGAAGCCAGCGAATCTGATATTGAGGTATCAATGCAACGTCTGAACCGTTGGAATAATACCCGTACTGGTGAAGATCCAGTTAAAATTCGTAAAGATTTACAAGCGTGTATGCAGAACAACTTCTCGGTATTCCGTGCGGGTGATGCAATGGCGAAAGGGCTGGAAGAACTTAAAGTTATCCGTGAACGTTTGAAGAGTGCACGTTTGGATGATACTTCCTCAGAGTTCAATACTCAGAGAATTGAGTGTCTGGAGCTTGATAACCTGATGGAAACGGCATTTTCTACGGCTGTTGCTGCTAATTTCCGTACTGAGAGTCGTGGTGCTCATAGCCGTTTCGACTACCCGGATCGTGATGATGCGAACTGGTTATGCCATACCCTCTATCTACCGCAAACTGAAACTATGACTCGTCGTAATGTCAATATGCAGCCAAAACTGCGTGAAGCATTCCCGCCGAAAGCGCGTACTTACTAATGAGTTGCTGATGATCCAGTTGCGGAGGAATAGATTATGAAACTTGAATTTTCGATTTATCGTTACAACCCGGATATTGACAGCGCTCCTCATATGCAGGATTACACGCTGGAAGCAGAAGAAGGGCGTGACATGATGTTGCTGGATGCGTTAATCCAGCTTAAAGAGCAGGATCCAACACTCTCTTTCCGTCGTTCTTGCCGTGAAGGTGTTTGTGGTTCTGACGGCTTCAACATGAATGGTAAAAATGGTCTGGCCTGTATTATGCCTGTTTCGGCTTTGTGGCGTGGTAGCAAGAAAATTGTTATCCGTCCATTGCCGGGTTTGCCGGTTATTCGTGACCTGGTTGTAGATATGGGGCAATTCTATGCGCAATATGAGAAGATTCGCCCATATTTGCTGAATGACGGTAAAAACCCGCCGGCACGTGAACATTTACAATCACCTGCACAAAGGGAAAAACTCGATGGTCTGTACGAGTGTATTCTGTGTGCATGTTGTTCAACTTCCTGTCCGTCATTCTGGTGGAATCCTGATAAATTTATCGGGCCTGCGGGCTTACTGGCAGCCTATCGCTTCCTGATTGACAGCCGTGATACTGAAACGGCTTCACGATTAGATAAGCTGAATGATGCTTTCAGTGTTTTCCGCTGCCATAGCATCATGAATTGTGTCAGTGTGTGCCCTAAGGGGTTGAATCCAACAAAAGCTATAGGCCATATTAAGTCTATGTTGCTAAAGCATAGTGCATAATTAGGTCCGCCCTCCGCGAGATTTTCTCTGTGGAGGGCATAAAGAATTGAAGAGTATAAGTTGCCAACTGCTAATGATGACAAAAGCTTGAAGTGAGGAACCTTTAAAAACGGTTAGGCGGTTTTTAAAGGTTCCTTGAAGGGTTCCGAAACCCAAAAGAGAACATGCATAAAGCACGTCCAAATGAACCTTTTATCGATACCGTATTTAAGCGGTAACAGTTAACCACGGCGAAAACTAAAGCTTTTAAAGCTTAAGGGATCACAATGCAGAACGGCGCAATGAAGGACTGGCTGGATTCAAGCTTCCTGGCTGGTTCAAACCAGTCTTACGTAGAGCAGATCTATGAAGACTATATAACCGATCCAAACTCCGTTGATGCAAGTTGGAGAGAAATTTTCCAACAATTGCCGAATGCGGGACTCAGCGGTGAACAACTCCACTCGCAGACGCGTGATTACTTCCGCCGTCTTGCGAAAGATACTACGCGTTATCATTCCTCTGTCAGCGATCCAGCAATGGATGCAAAACAAGTTAAAGTTTTGCAGCTCATCAACGCATTCCGCTTCCGCGGTCATCAAAATGCGAATCTTGACCCGTTGGGATTATGGAAACAGGATAGTGTTCCTGATTTAGATCCTGCTTTCCATAATCTGACGGAAGCTGATTTTGCCGAGACATTTAACGTAGGTTCCTTTGCTCTTGGCAAAGAAACGATGAAGTTGGCTGATTTGTATGAAGCACTGAAACGCACTTATTGCGGTTCTATTGGTGCTGAATACATGCATATCACCAATACGGAAGAAAAACGTTGGATTCAGCAGCGTCTGGAGTCTGTTACTGTCAGCTCTCAGTTTAGCGTGGAGGAAAAGCAGCGTTTTCTGGCGGAACTGACGGCGGCCGAAGGTTTAGAGCGTTATTTGGGCGCTAAGTTTCCGGGAGCGAAACGTTTCTCTCTTGAAGGTGGTGATGCGCTGATCCCCATGTTGAAGGATCTTATCCGCCATGCGGGTAAACATGACACACGGGAAGTTGTGCTGGGAATGGCTCACCGTGGTCGCCTCAACGTCTTGGTTAATATTTTAGGTAAAAAACCAGCTGATCTGTTTGATGAGTTTGCGGGTAAGCATAAAGAGCACCTTGGTACCGGTGACGTGAAATATCATCAAGGCTTCTCGTCTGATTTTGCCACTGAGGGTGCTAAGGTTCATTTGGCGTTAGCATTTAACCCATCTCACCTTGAGATTGTCAGCCCTGTCGTTATTGGTTCAGTACGTGCCCGCCGTGACCGTCTGGATAAAGGCCGCAGTAATATGGTATTGCCAATCACTATCCACGGTGATGCTGCTGTTACCGGCCAGGGCGTCGTGCAGGAAACTCTGAACATGTCTCAAGCTCGTGGTTATGAGGTGGGCGGTACAATTCGTATCGTCATCAATAACCAGATCGGCTTCACAACGTCTAATCCGCAGGATGCCCGTTCAACACAATACTGTACCGATATTATCAAAATGGTACAGACGCCGATTTTCCATGTTAATGCAGACGATCCAGAAGCGGTGGCATTTGTTACCCGTCTAGCACTGGATTTTCGTAATACCTTCAAACGTGATGTGATGATCGATTTGGTCTGTTACCGCCGTCATGGTCATAACGAAGCTGATGAGCCAAGTGCAACTCAGCCAATGATGTATCAGAAAATTAAGAAACACCCAACGCCACGTAAAATCTATGGTGACAAGCTGGTGGCTGAGAACTTGATATCAGTCGATGATCTGACCGAGATAGTTAACCTGTATCGTGATGCCCTCGACCGTGGTGATTGTGTCGTTGATGAGTGGCGTTCAATGGGGCTGCACTCATTTACTTGGGAGCCTTATTTGAATCACGAATGGGATGAAGAATACCTATATAAAGTTGATATTAAGCGTTTGCAAGATCTAGGTAGACGCATCAGTTCTGCCCCGGAAGAAGTGACAATGCACTCCCGTGTAGCGAAAATTTATAACGACCGTGCAGAGATGGCAAACGGCGATAAATTGTTCGATTGGGGCGGCGCGGAAACATTGGCCTACGCCACTTTAGTGGATGAAGGGGTTCCGGTACGTTTGTCTGGTGAAGATGCCGGTCGTGGTACTTTCTTCCATCGTCATGCTGTTATCCATAATCAGGCTGACGGTTCTGTTTATGTTCCTCTAGCGAACGTTCATAACGGTCAGGGAGCATTCAATGTTTGGGATTCTGTTCTGTCTGAAGAAGCGGTGTTAGCGTTTGAGTATGGTTATGCAACAACAGAACCTCGCGCTCTGACAATCTGGGAAGCGCAATTTGGTGATTTTGCCAACGGTGCACAGGTTGTTATTGACCAATTCATCAGCTCTGGTGAACAGAAATGGGGCCGTATGTGCGGTCTGGTGATGTTATTACCTCATGGCTATGAAGGGCAGGGGCCTGAACACTCTTCAGCCCGTTTGGAGCGTTATCTGCAACTGTGTGCGGAACAGAACATGCAGGTTTGTGTGCCGTCAACGCCGGCTCAGGTCTACCACATGCTTCGCCGTCAGGCTCTGCGCGGTATGCGCCGTCCGTTGATCGTTATGTCACCAAAATCATTGTTGCGTCATCCATTAGCCGTTTCTAGCCTGGATGAGTTGGCTAACGGTAAATTCCAGACGGTTATTGGTGAAATTGATGAGTTTGATCCGAAAGGCGTTAAACGAGTTGTACTCTGCTCAGGTAAAGTCTATTACGACCTGTTGGAGCAACGCCGTAAAAATGAACAAACTGATGTCGCTATCGTGCGTATTGAGCAACTATATCCATTCCCTCATCAGGGTGTTCAGTCAACACTGGAACAGTATGCTCATGTACATGATTTTGTCTGGTGCCAGGAAGAGCCATTAAATCAGGGGGCCTGGTATTGCAGTCAGCACAACTTCCGTGAAGTGATCCCGTTCGGGGCTTCTTTACGTTATGCAGGTCGTCCTGCGTCTGCTTCCCCGGCAGTTGGATATATGTCAGTTCACCAGCAACAACAACAAGAGCTGGTTAATGACGCACTGAACGTTGAATAAATAAAGGATATAAAATGAGTAGCGTAGATATTCTGGTTCCGGATCTGCCTGAGTCTGTTGCTGATGCCACTGTGGCAGTCTGGCACAAAAAAGAGGGTGACCGTGTTGAACGTGATGAAGTGCTGGTTGAAATCGAAACAGATAAAGTTGTGCTGGAAGTGCCTGCCAGCGAGGCGGGTGTTTTAGAAGCCATTTTGGAAAAGAAAGATGCCACTGTTCTGTCCCGTCAGCTTCTTGGTCGTATCCGTTTGGGCGATAGCACTGGCAAGCCGATAGAAATAAAAGAAAAAACAGAAGCAACTTTGGCGAAACGTCAGACCGCGGGTTTAGAAGAAGAGAGCAATGATGCACTCAGCCCAGCGGTCCGCCGTTTGATTGCAGAGCATGATCTTGATGCTAAAGCGATTAAAGGTAGTGGTGTTGGTGGACGTATCGTCCGTGAAGACGTGGAAAAATACATGGCTGATAACGAAAAAGTGGCTAGCAAGCCAGCAGAAGCCCCTGCTGCTTCTGTCCAGGATTCTCTGTTGCCACACCGCAGTGAAAAACGTGTTCCAATGACTCGCCTGCGTAAGCGTGTGGCTGAACGTTTGCTGGAAGCGAAAAACAACACAGCGATGTTGACAACGTTTAATGAAGTTAACATGAAGCCGATTCAGGAAATGCGTAAACAGTACGGCGAAGCGTTTGAAAAACGCCACGGTGTGCGTCTGGGCTTTATGTCTTTCTATGTGAAAGCGGTGGTCGAAGCACTGAAACGCTATCCAGACGTGAATGCTTCTATTGATGGCACTGATGTGGTTTACCACAACTACTTCGATATCAGTATTGCGGTATCGACACCGCGTGGCTTGGTAACGCCGGTACTGCGTGATGCGGATGCACTGAGCATGGCTGAACTCGAAAAACGTATTAAAGAGCTGGCTATCAAAGGCCGTGACGGTAAATTGACCGTCGAAGAGCTGACCGGCGGTAATTTCACGATTACCAATGGTGGTGTATTCGGCTCTTTAATGTCTACGCCGATCATTAATCCGCCACAGAGCGCGATTCTTGGCATGCATGCCATTAAAGATCGTCCGATGGCGGTAAATGGTCAGGTGGAGATCCTTCCGATGATGTATCTGGCACTGTCTTATGACCACCGTCTGATAGATGGACGCGAGTCTGTAGGCTTTCTGGTGACCATCAAAGAGATGCTGGAAGATCCTGCACGTTTGCTGCTGGACGTATAGCAACATAATAAGGGCGGATACGCGCTAATATCTGCCCGGTCTGAAGTAAACAAATGTTTATACCCTATGGATTTCAAGATGCATCGAGACGGCAAGGGAGTGAATCCCCGGGAGCATAGCGAACTATGTGACCGGGGTGAGCGAGTGCAGCCAACAAAGAGGCAATTTGAAAGATAACGGGTACATGTACAGCCAGTCTTTGGACTGGCTATATCCAGAGCAACAAAAAAATTAAGAGAGCAATTTGCTCTTCTCAGACTAGATTATGGATAGAACATCATGAATTTACACGAGTATCAGGCAAAACAGCTTTTTGCACGGTATGGTTTACCCGCTCCGGCTGGTTATGCCTGCACGACACCGCGTGAAGCAGAAGAAGCTGCATCTAAAATCGGCTCTGGCCCTTGGGTGGTGAAGTGCCAGGTTCATGCTGGCGGTCGCGGTAAAGCGGGCGGCGTGAAAGTGGTTAACAGTAAAGAAGAAATTCGCGCTTTCGCAGAGCAGTGGTTAGGTAAACGTTTGGTTACTTACCAAACAGATGTGCAAGGGCAGCCTGTTCGTCAGATTTTAGTGGAAGCGGCAACTGATATTGCGAAGGAGCTGTATCTCGGTGCTGTGGTTGATCGTGGTACACGTCGTGTAGTGTTCATGGCTTCTACTGAAGGTGGTGTTGAAATTGAAAAAGTTGCGGAGGAGACACCGGAACTGATTCATAAAGCGATTATCGACCCGCTGATTGGTCCTATGCCTTATCAGGGGCGTGAACTGGCATTTAAATTAGGTTTAACCGGTAAACAAGTCAGCCAGTTCACTAAAATTTTCTTAGGGTTGGCAAATCTGTTCCTGGAGCGCGATCTGGCTCTGGTTGAAATTAACCCACTGGTTATTACTGCTCAAGGTGATTTGATTTGTTTGGATGGCAAATTGGGCGCTGATGGTAACGCACTGTTCCGTCAGGCTGAGTTGCGTGAAATGCATGACCCATCTCAGGAAGATCCTCGTGAAGCGCAGGCGGCACAGTGGGAGCTGAACTATGTTGCGCTGGATGGCAATATTGGTTGCATGGTAAACGGTGCAGGCTTGGCAATGGGAACGATGGATATCGTTAAATTGCACGGTGGTGCGCCAGCTAATTTCCTTGATGTAGGTGGTGGCGCAACCAAAGAGCGTGTTACAGAAGCGTTTAAGATCATTCTGTCAGATGAAAATGTGAAAGCGGTATTGGTTAACATCTTTGGTGGTATTGTTCGTTGTGACCTGATTGCTGACGGTATTATTGGTGCGGTGGAAGAAGTGGGTGTTCACGTACCGGTCGTAGTTCGTTTAGAAGGGAACAATGCTGAGCTGGGCGCGAAAAAACTGGCTGACAGTGGTTTAAATATCATTGCCGCAACCAGCTTGACAGATGCGGCTAAGCAAGCAGTAGCAGCAGTGGGGGCAAAATAAATAATGTCTATTTTAATTGATAAAAACACCAAAGTTATTTGTCAGGGTTTCACTGGCAGTCAAGGTACTTTCCATTCAGAGCAAGCCATTGCTTACGGTACCCAAATGGTGGGTGGGGTAACGCCGGGTAAAGGCGGTACTGAGCACCTAGGGTTACCTGTTTTCAATACCGTTCGCGAAGCGGTAGAAGCGACAGGGGCAACAGCTTCTGTTATCTATGTTCCCGCGCCATTTTGTAAAGATTCTATTCTGGAAGCGATCGACGCTGGTATTAAACTGATCATCACGATTACGGAAGGTATCCCGACTCTGGATATGCTGGCGGTTAAAGTGAAACTGGATGAAGCCGGTGTGCGTATGATCGGCCCTAACTGTCCGGGGGTCATTACGCCAGGTGAATGTAAGATCGGCATTATGCCGGGCCACATTCATCAAGCAGGTAAAGTTGGCATCGTTTCCCGCTCAGGCACACTGACTTATGAAGCGGTAAAACAGACGACTGATGCCGGTTTAGGGCAATCTACTTGTGTTGGTATCGGCGGCGACCCTATCCCCGGTTCTAACTTCATTGATATCCTGAAATTGTTCCAGCAAGATCCACAAACAGAAGCCATCGTAATGATTGGTGAAATTGGTGGTAATGCGGAAGAAGAAGCGGCGGCTTATATTAAACAGCACGTCACTAAGCCAGTTGTTGGCTACATCGCAGGTGTGACTGCGCCGAAAGGTAAGCGTATGGGACATGCTGGCGCCATCATCGCAGGTGGTAAAGGAACGGCGGACGAAAAATTTGCTGCTCTGGAAGCGGCTGGTGTGAAGACTGTTCGTAGCTTGGCAGACATTGGTGATGCGGTGAAAGATTTACTTGCTGGCAAGTAAGCGTTAATAAGAGATGCTTATCTATGAGGCCACTATGAAGTGGCCTCAGACCGTTAAAAAGCTGGTTAATTTGATATCGACACTTTTCTTTGCAGGTTATTATCACCGACCAGAATGCCACCGGCAAAAAGCACAGCGTCTTCAGGTAATAATTCATGTTGGCTATCTGTCTTTTCTAAGACAAAATTATACACGTTTGATGGTTCCGATTTTCTCTGTTTAACTGAATTAAGGGTAGTTTGACCATCACGTGTATGTATTGTATCACCGTCCTTAAGGTCTTCGGCTTTGACTATTCCTCGTAATGTTGAGACAGGATGTGTTGGGGTCAATGAAACCTGTTCACCATTATTGTAAATTAAATCAATAAATTCAGTATCGTGACCTACAATACGGCTTTTTACTTGTAAGATTCCTCCTTGCTTTGTTAAAACTTTATCGCCTGGGCGTATATTTTCGACTTTCCACTTCGAACCATCAGCCATATCTATTAATGTTCCTTCAGCAATACAACCATATTGGATTTGAATGGGTGGATAAATGAGTTGTGACGCGCTCTTCTTACTACCGGGGTTATTGGTATAAGAAAACAGCACAGGAAATGCGTTATCACCTTGCTCTGTTACAATAGTAGCTTGTAGGTCTAGTATATATCTTTCGTTATTTTTCCAGCATATTGGTCCAAAATCAGCGTAACCTGTGTTTTTAGAAAATTCCCATGATAAATTTATATTATTGCCTTTGAGACGATCATTATTGACTTTTTTATGTTTCCAAAATGTATCTTCATTTATATCTCTTGCTAATTTACATGCGCCGCCAGTATCGAGACCGACCAGTGTCAGATCTATCGCGGGTGAAATCCCTTGAGCTGCTTTAGGTTTCCTATTTTTATCAATGGCGATAGGGTTCTTAAATGTAACATTACCTATTATTTCCAGTTTGATTGTTGACTGATCATTTGGCTTACCTGGAGACGTAGGACCGTAATCACATTCACTAGGAGCTCCTGGTTCAGGGTTTGCTCTATTTAAGCAAACGATTATCGGTTTTTCGTTCTCGTTCTCTGGTGATGGTGATGGTGATGGTGAATTATTTACATAAGTTGGCGCTTTGTTTTCCATACTTTGAGGAAAAAAGTTGCTAAAAGAATTTTCAAGGTCTTGCAGCGGCAGTGACTTCTCTACTATTGGTGCGTTATTGAGTGGTATCCCATTTATTTCCCCTTGGAACAAAGAAATAGCTTGATACGTATTACCATGTTGTCCAGAGGTAGCAAAATTATATTCAGGGGTGGATAGTACAAAGTTCCGTACCCCATCATTCTTTGTACTTTCTTGTACGGATACATGTAGTGTTTTAACATCCTGGTTGTCAGAGCTAATAATTGAGAGGCCGCCCTGTAACTTTGCCTTTTCAGCGTTATTTTCAATTGTATTGCTGTTTGAAATATTAGAACCAGGAAAATATAGGGAAGCAAAAACAGTAGCTGAAATTGATTTGTTATTTTCGGAAAATACTATTCTAGGATGACTAATATAATTTTTTGGCTTTGTAACCGAATCTTGTATTTCAAGCCGTTGTCCATTTTTAAGTAATGCATTTTGGTGTATTTTCATAGTTTCGATATCTTCAAAAATATCAGGATGTGTCTGTTCTGTAATATTATGGGATTTTAATAATGCGATATATCCTTTCTCGTTTTGTGGTTGAGTTAAATCGATCAATGTGGGTTTATTAGGTTCAAGACTATTTAAAAGCTGAGATATAGCCTGGCTTTCTTCGGCAGATAACTTAATTTGGGTATCAGCAAAGCATGATATTATGGGGAAAAATAGCATGATGAAAAAAACAAGTGCTCTGTTGTATAGAGTCATAATTTTATCCTGTGAAATAATATAGGTTTTGTAAGGAATTAATTACATATACTTTATTTTTTAGTCAAAATAATATTAGCGCATTATTGTTTTAAACTGACAATTTATTAATTTAATTTGGAAATTATGAGTAAGATGAGTAGTAAAGATGCCTACTATATCAACTAACCGCCTTTCTGAAAAATTACACTTATTAGTCGAATCCGCCATATATATAATTAATAGTTCTTTGTAAAAGATTGTCAAGTTTTTCATGTCAGATTGTTAACAAATACCACTATTTTTCTCGTGGGACTCTTTATTTCACTTTATTAAGTGCTATTGCAGTATTCTTCTAGCTTTCATTTTAGAGAAAACCGGTTGACGTTGTAGGGCAAAAAGAAGTGCGCCCGGTAAAGGAGACGATAGAACAGAGTCTTGCGGATGCAAAGCCGCATCATAGTCACCGTTATGCTCTTTTCCTAAGCTTGCTGAAAGTACAGATACTGTGTCTGTTAGCAGTAATAGCCAGAAATACCAAGAAGAGAGCGTTACGGGTCGCGACGTTTTATGGTTTTTACCTCTGGATATAGAAGGTTATTTGGTGCAATAGGGATACAATAGGGAACCTCTAAAAACTTTTCATAGCCACCAAAATTGAGTAAAATACAGACACAATACCTCCCTGCAAGGTAACGCCATCATGATACCGCCTCGTTCTGCGTTAAAAAAAGACAAGCTGGCATCCGAATATCACCGTCGAAAAATCGATGAATTAGGTGATCCACTGCTTGTCCTTGATAAGTATGTTGATTTCTCGGCACTGGCTGACACCATAGACCGTGTCGTGCCACGGATTATTTCTCCCAAAGGCGGACGACCGCCATTCCCGACTGAGGTGATGGTTCGCATCATTATCCTGAAACATTTCCATAATCTTTCCGATGAAAAGATGGAATATCAATTGTTTGACCGAATGAGCTGGCAACGTTTTTGTCGCCTGACCGATGTCATTAATATTCCCGACCGTAACACGATTTGGGGTTTCGAAAAACGGATTGGCCTGGAAGGTGCCAAGGCATTGTTTGACGAGGCGAAGCATCAACTTTCGGCACAGGGATTCATTCCTCGAGGCGGACAACTCATTGATGCCACGTTGATCCCGGTTCCTAAGCAGCACAATAAGAAAGAAGAGAATGAACAAATCCGTCAGGGTAAAACCCCTGATGACTGGACGAAGAATAAACGATGCCAGAAAGATACGGATGCAACCTGGACGAAGAAACACGGTAAAAGTTATTTTGGCTACAAACTGACCATTAATGTCGATGCAAAATATAAAGTGATCCGTCACATAGCGACAGGAACCGCCGCTGTCCATGATAGCCTGTTTTTTGAAGCCGTTTTGGATCGGTCAAATACAAGCCGGGACATTTATGCGGATAAAGGGTATGCCAGTCAGATGCGTGAACGTGCGCTGAAGGAACAGGGCTATCGGGTCCATATTCAGAGAAAAGCGTCACGCAACAAGCCCTTATCAGACTGCCAGAAAGGACGAAATAAGAAAATAGCGAAACCCCGGGCACGGGTAGAACATATCTTTGGCTCATTCTCTCAGATGGGTGAAAAATTCATCCGAACGATAGGCCAGCTGCGAGCCAATTTTGCGATGACGCTGAAGGCCACCTGCTATGATTTGCCCCGTTTGGTTTATTTTAGAAAATCAGGTATTCATGCTTTTTAATCTCGGCATGTGATGAAAAAGCCATTAATTTATATTTTCCGCTGAAAAAGCAAGAAAAAGCCACACACAACAAGGTCAATTTTACGGCGAATGAGGGCAAAATTGACCTTATTTTTTGTATTGGGAGTTTTTAGAGGTTCCCAATAGTGTATCTGTAGGTGATCAAATTAACCTAAGGGAAAATGGAGTCAGAACATTTTTCATAATGGCTGTTTTTCGTTGGCTGGATTTTATTCTCAACCATAAAAATAATACAAATGCGTTACTTAGAAATTAGTGCTGACTAAAAAAGCCAGCACTTTGTTATTAATCTGAGAGATTAATTTGATATCGACACTTTTCTTTGCAGGTTATTATCACCGACCAAAATGCCACCGGCAAAAAGCACAGCATCTTCAGGTAATAATTCATTTTGGCTATCTGTCTTTTCTAAGACAAAATTATACACGTTTGATGGTTCTGATTTTCTCTGTTTAACTGAGGTAAGGGTAGTTTGGCCATCACGTGTATGTATTGTATCACCGATCTTAAGTTCATCGGTTTTGACTATTCCTCGTAATGTTGAGACAGGATGTGTTGGAGTCAGTGAAACCTGCTCACCATTATTGTAAATTAAATCAATAAATTCAGTATCGTGACCTACAATACGGCTTTTTACTTGTAAGATACCTCCTTGTTTTGTTAAAACTTTATCGCCTGGGCGGATATTTTCAACTTTCCACTTTGAACCATCAGCCATATCTATTAATGTGCCTTCTGCAATGCAACCATATTGGATTTGAATGGGTGGATAAATAAATTGTGACTCGTTCTTCACATGACCGCGGTTATTGGTATAAGTAAATTGGCTAGAAAATGGAGTATCACCTTGAATTGTTGGAACAGTAACTTGTAGGTCTAGTACATATCTTTCGTTATTTTTCCAGCATATTGGTCCAAAATCAGCGTAACCTGTGTTTTTAGAAAAATCCCATGATAACTTTGTATTATTACCTCTGGCAGGATCATTATTGACTTCTGTATGTTTCCAAAATGTATCTTCATCTATATTTTTTGCTAATTTACATGCGCCGCCAGTATCAAGACCGATCAGTGTCAGATTTGCATGTGGTTTCATACCTTGAAATTCTGTAGGTTTTCCCTTTTCATCAATCGCGATAGGGTTCTTGAATGTAACATCACCTATTATTTCCAGCTTGATTGTTGGATTACCGGGTGATGTTGGACCATAATCGCATTGACTATCAGCTCCTGGTTCAGGGTTTGCTCTATTCAAGCAAACGATTACCGGTTTCGTTAATGGATTCTTTACGTGAGTTGGTGCTGTGTTATTCATCTTGTGAGGCTGAAAGTATTGAGCAATATCTTCAGGGTCTGTCAGTGTATTTGACCGAATGATTACTGGTCCGTTAGTGATAGATATCCCATTTCTTTTCCCTTGAAAAGTAGCAACAGGTTTAAGATTACTAAATTTTTCTAATTTAACAATATCATATTCTTTGGTGTCTATTAAAAGGTCCCTTGCATCCTCGTTTTTTACCGGTTTGTATGCGGAGCTGATTAAGTGTTTAAATTTTCCATTTTTTTTGTCTGTGCCATAAATTGTGACGCCACCCTGCAATGATACAGAGCTAACGTCAGTTTTAGTTGTATTACTGTTTAAAATATTAGAACCAGGAAAATATAGGGAACCAAGGACTTCAGCTGAAATTGATTTGGAGCCATCAGAAATTAATATTGTAGGCTGACCAAAATAATCTTCTGGCTTTGCATTTGAGCTTTTTATTTCAAGTAGTTCTCCACGTCTAAACATTGTCTTTTGGTTTGCTTTCATAATCTCGATATCTTTAAAAATATCAGGATTTTTTTGTTTTGTAATACCATGGGAATGTAATAATGCGATATATCCTTTCTCATTTTCCGATTTAGTTAAATCGATCAGTGTCGGTTTATTAGGTTCAATCTTCTCTAATAGTTGAGATATAGCCTGACTTTGCTCGTCAGATAACTTAATTTCGGTATCTGCAAAGCTGGATATTATCGGAGCAAACATCATGATGAAAAAAATAAATATTCTGTTATATAGAGTCATAATTTTATTCCATGAAGTAATAAATGGTTTATAAATAATAAATTACACATATTTTATGTGATATTCTCTGTATATAAATATAATATTAGAGTGTCACTATTCACTGAATCTTAAACTGATAGTGAATTAATGTTGTAATTTCATATTGAAAGTTATGAGTAAGGATAAAGATGCATAATAACTCCTCTTAGTTAGACAAATAGTTGTAAGAATATATATGTAACATTTTGGTATTACAGGATTAAATGGATACTAAATAAAGATGGTATTATAATTAATAGTCCTTTGTAAAAAATTGTCAAGTTTCTCATGTTAAATTGTTAACAAACCCCACTGTTTTTCTTGTAGGACTTTTTTAATTTCATTCATCAGAGAAGACGATGCCCGGTGGATATACAGGTAATAAAGTGCTATTAATAAAGACACTTTCCTTATATTTTTCACTGCTGCAAGTAGATACTGTATCTGTGCTTTCGACAGATCACGGAGCCGAGTATAATAATGACCATGATATTGTTTCGTATCGGCAAAGTTCCATTTTCATCCACAGGAACCTGAGATAAACTGGGCATCACATTGTTATATCATTCCTGACTGGCATGAAAAGAACTTCAGTTACTTATCTTGAAGTTCAAAAAAGTAAGATATGGGGCCATATGGCCCCGTGTTACTACAATTTATTGCCAGAAACGCTGATACTTTCTATTTCTTCCTGTAACTTCTTTCGTTTCAAGTTCCAGAGTGAATCTTCTGGCATTTGGACACGAATATCCAAACGACAATATTCGGGAATATCACATGGCTCCCCATCTTTGTAGAACACCTGTTTGCCATTGTCATCAACAGATTTGAGCCGCCAGTTCTGAAATTTCTCAGGTAAATGCGAATGTTGGCGGTGACAGACTTCAATGATAATAGAACCGTCAGGTTGGATATTATCATCAACAAAAATCAATTCAAGATTATTATTGTTTTGGGGAACAGAAATACCGCCATGCACACCCCAGGCGCCATCAGTGTTATAGCCTGAGATATTTGATATACGGTATATTCCTGTTTCTTCTTTCCTTACTTCTGCACCCTCTGATTCTTCGTTAGTTGAAAATGTGCCATCAGGATAGATTTCTATTATCGGAGAGGATATTTTTAGGTATCCATTAAAATCTGGTTTAGCATTAATATTGTCCCAAAATTTACGTGTAAGTTTATAATATTCATTTATATGATCTGTACGATATGTATCGCCAAAATGGGTAAAAATCAGCCTGTGGCTCCATACATCGTCTTCCTCTTCGCTTGATTTACCATTTATATTGCTAATTCTTAATTGAACGCCACCATTGCCACGTGGCAGCCCATATTTAGTCAGGAACAACGCGGAGGGGTTAAACCCGGAACAACCATTATGTAGATTTTCCAATCCATCTAGATCACCGTGTTTCATTGAATGTATTACATTATCTGTTGATATCGCTCCTACATCCTCAGCATTAATAGTAATATCCCCGGTTAATACTTTCCCATTTATTTTTCGGGTGTTGGGTACTTTCTCATTAATGTTTTCATGCAATGAATTTATTTCTTTCTGGACAAGCTTTTGCGTCGCTGCCAGCGTGTCATTATCGCCAGGATCATTTGTTAGTTGAACAACACCTTTTTGTGTTAACGAAGCACTGGGAAGATCTGTATCTGTTGATATCGCTCCTACATCCTCAGCATTAATAGTAATATCCCCGGTTAATACTTTTCCATTTATTTTTCGGGTATTGGGTACTTTCTCATTAATGTTTTCATGCAATGAATTTATTTCTTTCTGAACAAGCTTTTGCGTAGCTGCCAGCGTGTCATTATCGCCAATTTCATTTGTTAGTTGAACAATTCCCTTTTGGGTTAATGAGGCATTGGGAATTTTTGCTGTGGTGACTTTTTCTAACGCTTTATTTAACTGCACGGTGAGTTTATCTCTATCTCCATCATCCAGAACATCCTCACTAGATTGTGTCGCAATAAAATCAGCCACCACCGATGATATGGTTGACGATTGACGCAATACCTTATTTAACAAATGAATGTGAGGGTTGATGTCACCTGCTGGAATTCCCTTTTGCAAATGTTCATTAATTTCATACTTTTCTTGGCTCACTACATTAGCATCGTTGCCGAAAGAAAAAGATTTAAAATCATTTTTTTGATTCATAAATACTCCTTAAATAAAATAACATTATTTTATAATCAACATATTGAATTATTGAAAAATACTTCAATAATTCATATCAATTACAGTCTAGTTCAGTTAATTAATAATTAAATTCTCTTATGCCTTAAAGGATTAACTATTTTTAGTTAATTGGTGAAAATGAAAAATTCAATATTTGAAAGCTATTGTTTTCTCTCTATTTATTTTGTAAGCCATACTCAATAATATCTGTGTTACCTCGTAATCAATTTACAGTGAAAAGATTGATGAAGTAAAATTTCATGCAAATTTAATTTCGGAATAAATGACCAGAAAAAATAATTATTCATTTAATGAGTGTATATACACCAAACCTTAAGTTTCTCAAAAATTCCATTTAGGCCAGTTAATGTTTGGTGACTGGCGCGAACTTGGAAGTGTCAGTTTGTGGGCATCGGGATACTAAGTCATTATCCTCAGTTTGGTGAGGCTTGTCACAAGAGGAAATTTTAATGCTCGAACTGAGAGTCGTTATTCTATCTGAGTGACTGCCAAACGGGGGTGATCTCACTGCTAATGCAACGTTAATAACAATATTTTCTTAAGGATGAAAATATGAAGTTAATTTTAAAAGTCATTTTACAGCAATATGGAAATCAACAATTATCTAAAGAAACAAATAATTAACAATATGCCAACCAAAATGAAATAATAGACAAAACAGTTAACACTGACCAGAAAAAAATTATTAAAATCAAGTTATTACTATAGCATTATTTTTCTAATTTGCTTAAATTGATCCTGATCAATAAGTTCCCATTAAACAATAACCGCAATTATTGACCTATATTCAGAATTCTAATCTGAATCACGTAAAACCTATTTATTGTATGGGAATATAAGCGTACTATACTATTAGTCTAATTAGTTTTTAATTTACTTAGTAATGAGTTGTTATTTTAGAGGCATTTATTGCTGGTAGTTATAAGGTTTCCGTTTTAGAGCCTTGAATAGGTTCTTGTACGAAGCCAGGTTGCCGCAAGCCGATGCTTTCCTGCTAGGAGCAAGGAGTCAAGATGTTTGATATTGTCGAACTGTCACGATTACAGTTTGCCTTAACCGCGATGTATCACTTCCTATTCGTTCCGCTAACGCTTGGTATGGCGTTTCTGCTGGCGATCATGGAAACGGTATATGTGCTCTCCGGTAAACAAATTTATAAAGATATGACAAAATTCTGGGGCAAGTTATTTGGTATTAACTTTGCTCTGGGGGTTGCAACAGGGTTGACCATGGAGTTCCAGTTCGGGACTAACTGGTCATACTTTTCTCACTACGTCGGTGACATTTTCGGCGCGCCTCTGGCGATCGAAGGTCTGATGGCGTTCTTCCTAGAGTCCACATTCGTAGGCTTGTTTTTCTTCGGTTGGGATCGTCTCAGTAAAAAACAGCACTTGGCGGTAACCTGGCTGGTTGCTTTAGGCTCTAACTTCTCTGCACTTTGGATTCTGGTTGCTAATGGTTGGATGCAAAACCCGATTGCTTCTGATTTCAACTTTGAAACCATGCGTATGGAGATGGTAAGTTTTGCTGAACTGGTACTGAACCCGGTTGCTCAGGTGAAATTTGTTCATACCGTTGCAGCGGGCTATGTGACAGGGGCGATCTTCGTTCTTGGCGTCAGCTCTTACTACCTGCTTAAAGGTCGTGATATTCCATTTGCTAAACGTTCATTTGCGATTGCTTCAAGTTTTGGTATCGCGGCTGTGCTGTCTGTTATTGTGTTGGGTGATGAATCTGGTTACGAAATGGGCGATGTACAGAAAACTAAGCTGGCCGCCATCGAAGCTGAATGGGAAACCCAGCCACCGCCGGCAGCTTTTACACTGATAGGTATCCCAGATCAGGATAAAATGGAAAACAAATATGCCATTCAGATCCCTTATCTTATGGGGCTGATTGCTACCCGTTCTGTTGATACTCCGGTTATTGGTCTGCGCGATCTGATGGACCAGCATGAGCAGCGTATTCGTAATGGTATAAAGGCTTATCATCTGTTGGAAGAATTGCGTGCAGGTAACACAGACCCAACTGTTCGTACCGCATTCAATGAAAATAAACAAGATCTGGGTTATGGCATGTTGCTGAAACGTTATACCAGCAAAGTGACTGATGCCAGTGAAGAACAGATCAAAGCAGCCGCAAAAGATTCTATTCCTCGTGTTGCACCACTCTATTTTGCATTCCGTATCATGGTTGCAGCAGGTTTCCTGATGTTACTGTTGATCGGTCTGGCGTTTTGGAGTGTTATCCGTGGCCGCATTGGTAAACAAAAATGGTTACTACGTGCAGCACTGTACAGTATTCCATTGCCGTGGATTGCCATAGAATCAGGCTGGTTTGTGGCGGAATATGGTCGTCAACCGTGGGCAATTGGTGAAGTTCTGCCAACTGCGGTGGCGAGTTCAAATTTAGCCGCCGGCGATATCTTGTTCTCTATGGCGCTGATTTGTGGCCTTTATACCTTGTTCCTGATTGCGGAAATGTTTTTGATGTTCAAATTTGCCCGCCTTGGCCCAAGTAGCCTGAAAACGGGTCGTTACCATTTTGAACAGAAAACAACTTTAGCACCTGAAGCTCAGTAAACAGGAGTCCACTTATGTTTGATTATGAAGTACTACGGTTTATATGGTGGCTGCTGATTGGTGTGTTGCTAATCGGTTTCGCGGTAACTGATGGTTTTGACATGGGCGTGGGTGTCCTGTTACGCATCATTGGTAAAAACGATACTGAGCGTCGCATCATGATTAACTCAGTGGCGCCACACTGGGATGGTAACCAGGTTTGGCTGATCACCGCTGGTGGCGCATTGTTCGCAGCATGGCCGACGGTTTATGCCGCCGCGTTTTCTGGCTTTTATGTTGCCATGATCCTGGTGTTATCCGCGTTGTTTTTCCGTCCGGTGGGTTTTGACTACCGTTCCAAACTGGAAAGCCGTAAGTGGCGCAACATGTGGGATTGGGGGATATTTGTCGGTAGTTTTGTTCCGCCATTAGTTATCGGTGTCGCATTCGGTAATCTGTTACAAGGGGTGCCGTTCAACGTTGATTCTCAACTACGCCTGTTCTATAGCGGTTCGTTCTTCGGATTGCTAAATCCATACGGTTTATTGGCGGGTGTGATCAGCCTGATGATGATTGTGACTCAGGGGGCAACTTATCTGCAAATGCGTACTACCGGTGAACTGCGTCTGCGTTCCCGTGGCGCAACTTATCTCTGTGCGTTGGTGACAATGGTTGCTTTCCTGCTGGCGGGTGTATGGCTGATTTATGGTATTGATGGCTATATTGTGACTGGCGGCTTGGATACCATGGGGCAGTCTAACCCATTGCATAAAGAAGTTGCTCATCAGGCGGGCGCCTGGATGACCAATTTTAATCACTATCCGTGGTTGTGGGCGTTACCGACACTGGGTGTTGTTTCTCCTCTGCTGACGATATTGATGACCGGTATGAATCGGGCAGGATGGGCATTTCTGTTCTCTTCACTGACTATTGCTTGCATCATTCTGACCTGCGGTGTGACGATGTTCCCATTTGTTATGCCTTCAATCACTAATCCTAATGTCAGCCTGACGATGTGGGATGCGACTTCAAGCCTGATGACGTTGCGCGTCATGTTTGTGGTTGCACTGATTTTTGTCCCAATCATTCTGGGATACACCATTTGGTGTTACTACAAAATGTTTGGGCGTTTGGACAAAAGCTTTATTGAAGATAACAAACATTCACTGTACTAAGGAGCACAGAGCATGTGGTATTTTGCTTGGATTCTCGGAACGCTCTTGGCGTGTAGTTTCGCTATAATCGCTGCCTTAGCACTTGAGCATAATGAAGCGGAAAAAACCGCTGAAAATAGTGAGAAATAATGTTGATAGATAAATGCTATCGGCTAATGGATAAGGGCCCTGTTCGGGGCCTTATCCTTATTATGGCATTAGTGTTTGCTGCTTGTGTATTCTGGGACCCTGCTCGTTTTGCGGCTAATACCAGTTCATTGCAGATTTGGCAAAGTATTTTGCTAATATGGTCTGTATGTACAGGCGTGACTTTTGGGGTGGGTTTTCAGCCAAGAAATATTGTTTGGCGTATCTTTTTTTCTCCTCTGCCGGCATTCTTGATTGTGATTTGGGGTTTGTATCATTTCTTTGTGCGTTAATTTTGCATGCTATGGGGCTTTTAACCCATAAATTTTTTATTTGCACATTATTCCAAAGCCTCATTGTCTTGAGTATAGTGGCAGCGTTAATTCGCCTTATGTAGGATTGAAAGTGAGTAATACGTTGTTCCGGTGGCCGATCCGTATTTATTACGAAGATACAGATGTAAGTGGGATAGTTTATAACGGTCGTTATGTCGTCTTTTATGAAAGAGCACGTACTGAGATGTTACGTCAACATGGAATTCATCAACAGCGTTTACTTGATGAACAAATTGCATTTGTTGTTCGGCGTATGGTGGTTGATTACCGTGCCCCGGCCCGGCTTGATGATATGTTGGAGGTGCAGAGCGAAATTACCGATATTCGTAGAGCGTCTTTGACATTTACTCAACGCATTGTTGATGGTAATGGAACAATTCTTAACAGCGCAGAAGTTTTAATTGCCTGCGTGAATACATCTCAAATGAAGCCGATTGCGCTTCCAAAGTCTATTGTCGCGGAGTTTAAGCAGTGACTGACATGAACATTCTTGATTTATTCCTGAAGGCGGGCCTTTTGGTGCAGCTGATCATGCTTATTTTGATCTGCTTTTCCGTTGCTTCATGGGCGATCATTATTCAAAGGACCAAAATTCTCAATGCAGCAACTCGTGAGGCGGAAGCATTTGAAGACAAATTCTGGTCGGGTATTGAATTATCACGCTTGTATAAGGAAAGTCAGTCGCGTCGAGATTCTTTAGGTGGAACGGAACAAATTTTTTATTCTGGGTTCAAAGAATTTGCCCGTTTGCGCCATGCAAATAACCATGCTCCAGAAGCGGTGGTAACAGGGGCCACACGTGCAATGCGCATCTCAATGAATCGCGAATTGGAATCGTTGGAAAGCCATATTCCATTCTTGGGCACGGTTGGTTCAATTAGCCCATATATCGGTCTGTTTGGTACCGTTTGGGGGATTATGCATGCATTTATCGCGTTAGGCGCGGTAAAACAGGCTACTCTCCAGATGGTGGCGCCGGGTATTGCAGAAGCGTTGATTGCAACGGCGATTGGTCTGTTTGCGGCGATTCCGGCAGTTATGGCATACAACCGCTTGAATCAGCGTGTTAATAAGCTGGAGCAAAATTACGATAACTTTATGGAAGAGTTTCTGGCTATTTTGCATCGTCAGGCTTTCGCTGCTGAAAATAAAGCAGAGAACAAATAGTAAGGGGGGAAGCTATGGCACGCACTCGTAGTCGCAAGCGTGAGCTGAAATCCGAAATCAATATCGTTCCCTTACTGGACGTATTGTTGGTTCTGTTGCTGATTTTTATGGCAACAGCCCCGATTATCACTCAGAGCGTAGAAGTTGATCTGCCGGATGCGGTAGATTCTAAAACGGTTTCCAACTCCGACAATCCACCGGTAATCGTGGAGGTTTCAGGTGTTGGTCAGTACACCATGATAATTAACCATGAACGATTGGAATTATTGCCTGAGCCGCAGATTATTGCGGAAGCGCAGGCACGAATAAAAGAGAATCCAAAAACTGTTTTCTTGATTGGTGGTTCGAAGGAAGTGCCTTACGATGAGATTATTAAGGCACTCAACATGCTGCATCAGGCAGGTGTGAAATCCGTTGGTTTAATGACTCAGGCTATCTGAGTTTAGCCGGCAGTTGCTGTTATTTGAAAATCTTGGATATCGAGCGTGGGAAAGACAAACGGGCAAAACAATAAATTAAATCGCGCTGTTATCGTTTCGGTTGTGTTGCATATTATTTTGATTGGGTTACTTATTTGGGGGTCCCTGACACGAAAAACTGAGATGGGTGGCGGTGGTCAGGATGGTTCTGTTATTGATGCTGTTATGGTCGATCCGAATGTGGTAGTACAACAGTACAATCAACACCAGCAACAGCAAGCTGACGCTAAACGTGCAGAACAGTTACGTAACAAGAAAGCGGAGCAGCAAGCAGCCGAATTGAGAGAAAAACAGGCTGAAGAGCAGGAACGTTTAAAAGCGGTGGAAGAAGAGCGAATTAAAGTGCAACAGGCTGCGGAAGAACAGAAAAAGCAAGCCGAGGAAGCCGCGAAAAAGGCCCGTGAAGAGCAAAAATTGGCAGAAGAAGCGGCAGCTAAAGCCAAAGCTGAAAAAGAAAGATTGATTAGAGAGCAGGCTGAGGCACAGAAAAAAGCAGAAGCCGAAGCTAAAAAAGAAGCTGAAGCCTCTGCTGCTAAACAAAAGGCCACAGAAGAAGCGAAAGCTAAAGCGGAGGCTGAAGCAAAAGCCAAGGCTAAAGCTGAATTGGATGCTAAAGCCAAAGCGGAAGCAGATGCAAAAGCTAAAGCCAAGGCCGAAGCTGATGCCAAGAAAAAAGCTGCTGCACAAGCGGCCAAACAGGAAAATGAAGTTGATGATTTACTCGGTGGTTTAACCTCTAATGCACCAAAACAGCAGGGAGGGGCTTCTGCCGCCGGTAAAGGTGGTGGTAAGAAAAGTGGAGCTTCAAATGCCGATATTAATAACTATCTAGGGCAGATCCAGATAGCGATACAGAATAAGTTTTACGATGCGGACATGTATCGTGGACGTACCTGTATATTACGGATTAAACTTGCTCCTGATGGCTTGTTAATTGATGTAAAACCAGAAGGGGGCGATCAGGCGTTGTGTCAGGCTGCGGTAGCGGCGGCTAAACAAGCGAAAATACCGAAGCCACCAAGCAAGGAGGTTTACGAAGTGTTTAAAAATGCTCCACTTGATTTCAAACCACAATAAAATTGTTATTGAGAAGTTATTAATAACAAACAAAACCATTCAATGTTATTAAGCTATCTAGTTTTGTTTGTTGACGTTTGTTAATATTCTGCGAATTATTGCGTTCCATCGTGATAAGGGAGAGATTAATGAGGCAGGCTTTTAAAGTAGTGTTAGGCATTTTAATGTTGTGGGCCACAGTTGTTCACGCAGAAGTTCGTATTGAGATCACCCAAGGCGTCGATTCTGCACGTCCTATTGGTGTTGTGCCATTTAAATGGACTGGCGCGGGCAATGCACCTGAAGAGATAGGGGCGATTGTTGGGGCCGATCTTCGCAACAGTGGTAAATTTAACCCTATTGATATCAGCCGTATGCCACAGCAACCAACGACGGCATCTGAGGTGACACCTGCTGCGTGGTCGGCGTTGGGGATTGATGCTGTTGTTGTTGGGCAGATTCAACCTAGTGCGGATGGTGGTTTTTTAATCTCTTATCAGTTGGTTGATACTTCGAGTGCTCCGGGCACGGTACTTGCTCAGGATCAGTTTAAAGTGACCAAACAGTGGTTGCGTTATGCTGCACATACAGCCAGTGATCAAGTATTTGAAAAACTGACGGGCATCAAAGGCGCATTCCGTACTCGTCTGGCTTATATTGTCAAAACCAATGGCGGTAAGTATCCATATGAACTGCGTGTATCTGATTACGATGGTTACAACCAGTTCACTGTTCACCGTTCGCCAGAACCGTTGATGTCACCGGCATGGTCTTCTGATGGCGCCAAACTGGCTTATGTGACTTTTGAGAGTGGCCGTTCTGCTTTGGTTATTCAAACCTTGGCGAGTGGTGAAGTACGTCAGGTTGCTTCTTTCCCGCGTCATAATGGTGCACCTGCATTTTCCCCTGATGGCAGCAAATTGGCATTTGCTCTATCTAAATCGGGTAGTTTGAATCTTTACGTGATGGATTTGGGTTCAGCTCAGATTCGTCAGGTTACAGATGGCCGCAGTAATAATACTGAGCCAAGTTGGATGCCAGATAACCAGACTTTGGTTTATACCTCTGATCAGGGTGGCCGTCCACAGTTATACAAAATCGATATTAATGGCGGTGCTCCGCAACGTCTCACTTGGGAAGGCACACAAAACCAGGATGCTGATGTAAGCGCAGATGGTAATTTTGTGGTGATGGTCAGCTCAGAGAGTGGGAAGCAGCACATTGCTAAACAAGATCTGGCAACGGGAGCCGTTCAAACTTTGACGGATACGTTCCTGGATGAAACGCCGAGTATCGCACCTAACGGCACTATGGTGATTTATAGCTCCACCCAAGGGTTGGGGACTGTATTGCAGCTAGTTTCGACTGACGGGCGTTTCAAAGCGCGTCTTCCGGCAACCGATGGACAGGTAAAATTTCCTGCCTGGTCGCCGTATCTGTGATGCATAATAATATGTATGGCAAATTTTAAAAGGATCAAAGAGATGCAACTGAACAAAGTGCTAAAAGGGCTGATGTTAGCTTTACCCGTTATGGCCGTAGCAGCGTGTAGTTCTAACAAGAATGCTGATAACGATCAGACTGGTGTAGGCACTGTTAATGAAACTAATGCGGGTCTATCAGCAGAGGAATTAGCTCGTCAGCAAATGCAAGAGCTACAAAACAATAACATCGTATATTTTGGTTTTGACAAATACGACATCAACTCAGATTTTACTCAGCTGTTAGACGCTCACGCAGCATTCCTGCGCAGCAACCCATCTTACAAAGTTGTTGTGGAAGGTCATGCTGACGAACGTGGTACTCCTGAGTACAACATCGCATTAGGTGAACGCCGTGCTAATGCAGTGAAAATGTACCTGCAAGGCAAAGGTGTTTCCGGTGAGCAAATCTCTATCGTCTCTTACGGTAAAGAGAAACCAGCTGTACTGGGTCACGACGAAACAGCCTATGCTAAAAACCGTCGCGCAGTATTGGCATACTAAGAGTAGTTCATGAACAGTAACTTCAGACATCATTTTTTGGGTCTGTCGTTATTGGTTGGCGTAGCGGTTCCTTGGGCCGCTATTGCCCAAGCGCCAATCAGTAATGTCGGATCGGGTTCCACCGATGAGCGCCTTACCCAATTAGAGCGTATTTCCAATGCTCACAGTCAGCTATTAACTCAGCTCCAGCAACAACTAGCTGATTCTCAACGTGATATTGACATGCTTCGAGGGCAGATTCAGGAAAACCAATATCAGCTCAATCAGATTATAGAACGGCAGAAGGATATTTATCAGCAACTGGAAGGGGCTACCAGTTCTGAGGGGAGTAAACCTACTGCAAATACCCCTTCTTCAACGGCAAATAATAGTGGCAATCAAACATTATCATCTGTCGGCATGGGTAGTGAGAAAGGTGATTATGACGCGGCTGTTCATTTGGCAGTGAATACCAAAGAGTATGATAAAGCGATTGTGGCCTTTCAGAATTTCGTGAAGAGTTACCCAAAATCGAGTTACATGCCTAATGCTAATTACTGGTTAGGGCAACTTCATTATAACAAGGGTAAGAAAGACGAAGCCGCTTATTACTTTGCTACGGTAGTAAAAGAGTATCCTAAGTCGCAGAAGAGTGGTGAATCGCTTTATAAAGTTGGTTTAATTATGCAAGACAAGGGACAAAAGGATAAAGCGAGATCGGTTTATCAACAGGTCATGAAACAATACCCTGGTTCGAATGCAGCTAAACTGGCGGAGAAAAAGCTTTCTACGCTGTAATTATTGGCCCCGGAAGGGCGTAGTAATACATTTTCGGGGTTAATCGAGTGCTTAGTAAGCATTTAAACGTAATTTTTAAAAATAATTATTGCGTGGCGCGGAGAAATCAGTAATATATGCCGCCGTTGCCGAGATAAGTCACAAGATGGGTCGTTAGCTCAGTCGGTAGAGCAGTTGACTTTTAATCAATTGGTCGCAGGTTCGAATCCTGCACGACCCACCATCTTGAAGCTTCATTCAAAACAAATCCCCCTAGATGGGTCGTTAGCTCAGTCGGTAGAGTAGTTGACTTTTAATCAATTGGTCGCAGGTTCGAATCCTGCACGACCCACCATCTTAAAGCTTCATTCAAAACCAATTCCTCCAGATGGATCGTTAGCTCAGTCGGTAGAGCCGTTGATTTTTAATCAATTGATTGCAGGTTCGAGCCGAGCGAAGCGAGACAACAGCGCGTGAGCGCTGGCCCGAAGGGCGAGGCCGTGGGCCGAGTCATCCTGCACGACCCACCATCTTAAAGCTTCATTCAAAACCAACGAATATACATTACGGAATAAACAGGTTTTCCCTGATCGCCTAAGTGTCGGCTGGATGCTTTTGAAATCAATGGAGCTGACGTCCAATAGGACGGGCTCCATGATAAACAAACGCCATAAAGTCTCTAAGATAGTTTCTGTTCAGTTCACTTTATTGGCTATTATCACCGTATAGCGTTTTTAATATTAAGTTGAAAATTTAAATCACTTTATGTGGACCAAAACATTCATAGTGAATAAATTGTTTATCAATTCCCATATCCAATAACTGTTTCGCTACATATTGCATAAAGGGGACTGGGCCACAGAAATAGAAATGCATTCCTTCTGTTTTCAACGCCTCATTCAGAACCGTCAGATCCATAAAACCTTTGTGTTGATAATGAATACCTTGTTGATCTTTATCTTTTGGTTCACGATACCAAATTGTGCTAGCAAAATTCGGCATTGCCTGCGCAATCGCTGCGACTTCATTGCTAAACGCGTGATGGCCGCCGTGTTCCGCCGCATGTAACCAATTAATCTGGCTATTATGGTTTTGCTGGTGGAGGTGATGCAACATGCTCATCATGGGAGTCAGGCCAACCCCCGCTGAAATCAGAGTAACCGGCGTGTCTGGCTTAATATCGAGGAAAAAATCGCCGCGCGGGGCGGCCAGCCAAACGGTATCACCTTGTTGCAGCTTATCGTGCATATGGTTGGAAACGATTCCTTGTGGTTCACGTTTAATCGCAATCCGGTAGCTGGAGCCGTTTGGTGCTGCCGTCAGTGAATATTGGCGAATTTCTCGGTTAGCAAAACTATCATCTTGCAGATAGATACTGAGATACTGACCAGGTTTGTAATCCATCACTTTCCCGCCATCTTGTGGTACAAATTCAAAGCTGCAAATGACATCACTTTTTAGCTCTTTCCGGCTGATACGGAATGGACGCAAACCACGCCAGCCGCCGTCTGTTGATTCACCACTATGATAGATTTGCTCTTCACGATTGATAAAAACATCAGCGAGCACACCATAAGCTTTTCCCCAAGCGTCCAGAATTTCATTTCCCGGCTGGAACATTTCATCCAACGTTGCCAACAGGTGAGTACCGACAATCTGATAGTGCTCTGGTTGAATATTCAGACTAGCGTGTTTATGCGCGATTTTTTCCACTGCGGGTAGTAGTACCTCTAAGTTATCAATATTGGCTGCATAGGCGCAGATCGCATTGAACAAGGCTTCACGCTGATCACCATTAAGTTGATGGCTCATATTAAAGGTGTTTTTCAACTCAGGATTATGTTTAAACATCCGCTCATAGAAATGTGCTGTCAGTTTTGGACCAGTAGCAGAAAGTAGTGGAATAGTTGATTTGACAGTTGCAATAGTTTGGCTATCCAGCATGGTGAAACTCCTGAATTTCTTTCAAGTGGGTAACGAAAGTTATAACATGTAATTTAAATGAAACTTATACTCTTTTGGAGACTTTGTAAATATAGCGTGTGGTCTTTATGGCGAAAAAAATATTCATAAAAGATATTTACACTAAGGAAATGGCTACTTTAGGTCATAAATTCCGACAAAAGAGGAAAAATGCAGCGTAATTTTCATTACACTATTTAGAACCGATACCTTGCTTGTAATGGATATGCAATCGTTTGCGTAAAATATTTTGTCAAGACTATCTCATTCGGTGAAAAGGGTTTACACTGTGTGCCATTCGGCCCTTTGGGGGTGTTGTTTGAAGAGAAGTTAGCTGAGTCAGGAGAACCCAATGTTAAAGCGTGAAATGAATATTGCTAATTATGATCCCGAACTATGGCAGGCGATGGAGCAAGAAGTTGTTCGTCAGGAAGAACATATCGAGTTAATTGCTTCTGAAAACTATACCAGCCCAAGAGTTATGCAGGCACAGGGCTCTCAACTCACTAACAAATATGCTGAAGGTTATCCGGGTAAACGCTACTACGGTGGTTGTGAATATGTAGATGTTGTTGAACAGCTAGCTATTGATCGTGCTAAGGCACTGTTTGGTGCTGATTATGCCAACGTTCAGCCACACTCTGGTTCTCAGGCGAATGCGGCCGTTTATATGGCTTTGCTGCAACCGGGCGATACGGTGCTGGGGATGAATTTGGCACATGGCGGCCATTTGACTCACGGCTCTCCGGTTAACTTTTCTGGTAAGTTATACAACGTTGTACCTTATGGTATCGATGAAAGCGGTAAAATCGATTATGACGATATCGCGGTACAAGCTCAAAAACACCAGCCAAAAATGATTATCGGCGGTTTCTCGGCTTATTCTGGTGTGGTTGATTGGGCAAAGATGCGTGAAATTGCAGACAGCATTGGTGCTTATCTGTTCGTTGATATGGCACACGTTGCTGGCCTAATCGCTGCGGGGGTATACCCTAACCCGGTTCCTCATGCTCACATCGTCACTACCACGACGCATAAAACACTGGCGGGTCCACGTGGTGGTTTGATCCTGGCGAAAGGTGGCGACGAAGAGTTGTATAAAAAACTGAACTCTTCTGTATTCCCTGGTTGTCAGGGTGGTCCTTTGATGCATGTTATTGCAGGCAAAGCGGTGGCATTGAAAGAAGCAATGGAACCAGAATTCAAAGCGTATCAACATCAGGTTGCTGATAACGCAAAAGCCATGGTTGAAGTGTTTTTGGCACGTGGTTACAAAGTAGTTTCTGGCGGTACAGAGAACCACCTGTTCCTGTTGGATCTGGTTGATAAAGACATCACCGGTAAAGATGCCGATGCTGCGTTGGGCCGAGCCAACATTACGGTAAATAAAAATAGCGTGCCTAATGATCCGAAAAGCCCATTTGTCACTTCTGGTGTGCGTGTTGGTACGCCGGCGATTACCCGCCGTGGCTTTAAACAAGCAGAAGCGCGTGAATTGGCTGGCTGGATGTGCGATGTATTGGACAACATCAATGATGAAGCGACCATTGAAACAACTAAGCAGAAAGTTCTGGCTATTTGCGCAAAATATCCGGTTTACGCATAAATTAAAATTTCAATAATTCATTATATACCCAATGGATTTCAAGATGCATCGCGACGGCAAGGGAGCGAATCCCCGGGAGCATAGGGAACTATGTGACCGGGGTGAGTGAGTGCAGCCAACAAAGAGGCAACTTGAAAGATGACGGGTATAAAACCTGCTCCGGCTAACATTGTTTGCTTAAGTGAGAAATTGAAGAGTGATGTGTGGATTTTTCCTGAGAAATATCCATTTCAAGATAACTCTCAATATCTTAATTGCTTGAGTTAACTAAGTTAGTTAAGGGCGGGTTTTTTGCATTTTTTACCAGGGAGGACTAATGGTTATTCGATCGACGCGCTGGCTGGCGTTAGATTATTTCACGTATTTCTTTTCTTACGGGATATTTTTGCCTTTCTGGGCAGTCTGGCTCCAGGGTGAGGGAATAAAACCCGATATGATGGGGATTTTATTGGGTGCGGGCTTGGTTTCCCGTTTCTTGGGGAGTTTATTAATCACGCCTACCGTTAAAGATCCCGCAAAACTTATTTTTGCGTTGCGCATATCGGCATTACTAACCTTTATTTTCGTTGTTGCCTTTACATTAGGAAATCATTGGGCGTGGCTCCTGTTCGTCATGATTGGCTTCAACCTATTTTTTTCGCCGATGATGCCATTGAGTGATGCGCTGGCAGGAACATGGCAGAAACAATTTCCCTTTGATTACGGTAAAATACGCGTCTGGGGTTCAATTGCCTTTATTATCAGTTCAGCATTAACCGGGGAATTAATTTCTGTCTGGGGACATCGTGCCATCCTCATCACGATATTGTTTAGCGTCTTCTCTACGTTGTTGGTGACATTACTTAGGCCCTCTATCATGCCTGTTGGTGAAACCAAATCTACCAAAATGGATGTTGTGTCATTTAAACAGTTGTTGTCTGAAAAATCGGTACGTCGATTCCTATTATGTGTGGCTTTATTGCAGGGAGCCCACGCGGGATATTACAGCTTCAGTGCGATTTACTGGGAAAAGGCAGGTTATTCCGCCTCGGTAGTCGGTTATCTCTGGTCATTGGGCGTAGTGGCTGAAGTGATTATTTTTACTTTGAGTAATAAATTATTTCGGCGCTGGAGTGCCCGTAATCTTCTGTTGCTTTCTGGTATATGTGGTGTTGTTCGTTGGGGATTGATGGGAACATTCACTTCATTACCGGTGTTGATTATCGTTCAAATCTTGCATTGTGGTACGTTCACTGTCTGCCATTTGGCAGCGATGCGTTTTATCGGTGCGAGAAAGGAAGGGGAAATTGTGCGTTTGCAAGCGGCCTATTCCGCACTGGCAATGGGGGGCGGTATCGCTGTCATGACGGTAATTGCCGGATTTATGTATGATTATCTTCACAGTGGAATTTTCTGGATGATGGCCTTAGTTGCTTTTCCTGCTATCTTCTTGCGACCACAGGTTAAAGCTCATAATTATTAACAATATAAATTTAGTTTCTTACAATATTTTTGTAAGAAACTAAAGACCTCAATAATATTTTTATGAGATATTATGTCGAATAAATTAACAATAAAAGATATCGCCCGCTTGGCTAATGTCGGTAAATCAACAGTCTCGCGGGTATTAAACAATGAAAATAGTGTAAGCCCACAAGTACGTCAAAGAGTTGAAGCGATTATCCAACAAAATAATTTTATTCCGTCTAAATCAGCAAGAGCGATGCGAGTAAAGAGTGACAAAATCATTGCCTTAATTGTGTCACGTCTGGGATCTTTTTCAGAGAATTTATCGATAAGTACCATGTTACCCCTGTTTTACCAGCGTGGTTACGACCCCATTATTATGGAAAGCAATTTTGATCCACAGCTTTTACAGGAACATCTACGTCAGTTGGCATTACGTCATGCAGATGGCATTATTTTGTTCGGTTTTACTGGATTGTCAGAAGAGTCCCTTTTCCCTTGGCGGGACAAAATAGTGGTATTTGCCCGTGAATATACGGGTTTTTCTTCTGTATGTTATGACGATATTGGTGCTGTCCGTTTATTGATGAATGAATTCTATCGGCGGGGGCACAGAGATATTAGTTTTCTTGGCGTAGATGATTGTGATACCACGACAGGTTTTCTGCGCCATCAATCCTATCTAGCTTGTTGTGAACAGCAAGATTTGCGCCCACTTTCTGTTCAATGTGATTTAAGCTATCAGAGTGGGTTTCAGCATGTTAATAAGGTATTGAGAGAGAAAACAACAGCTTTAATCTGTGCAACCGATAGTTTGGCGTTAGGTGCATATAAATATTTGCAGCAAAATAATCGGGAAGATATACAAATAGGTAGCATTGGTAATACGCCTTTATTGAATTTTTTATACCCTAACACGCTTTCTATTGATTTGGGTTATAGTGAGGCAGGTAAATATGCGGCTGGTCAATTAATTGCTCAAATAAATCGCCAATACCCCAAACAACAAGTAATCATTCCGAGTAAGTTGGCTTAAAAATAAGAAATATTTCCGTCTCAATGTGATCTTCAACCCACTTTTGGGAACGTTCCCATGACAAGCATAACCAAATGATATTAGGATGAAATTAGTTTACTAAGCATGCTAATTAGTAATTGATACTAACTTATGATGACTGGCTATTATGAAAAATAAAATAAATTCTAAAGATATAGAAAAACTAATTACATTAATCGGTGGTTGTGAAAATATAGCCAGTGTAACTCATTGCATTACCCGATTGAGGTTTATATTAGTTGAACCAGTTAAAGCCAAACCGGATGAGATAAAGAATTTACCGATGGTTAAAGGCTGTTTTACCAATGCAGGGCAATTCCAGGTAGTGATAGGTACCAATGTTGGTGATTATTATCAGGTTTTAAATCGTTATCTTGGTCAATCTGAATTGAATAAAAAAGATAAACAACAGGTTGAGAAAAAAAATATGAAATGGCAAGAGCGTTTCATTTCTAAGTTTGCGGAAATATTTTTTCCTCTCTTACCGGCATTAATTAGCGGCGGGCTTATTCTAGGTTTCCGTAACATTATTGGTGATATTCCTTTTAGTGAAGGTAAAACCTTAGCTCAAATATATCCTATTTGGAAAACAATATATGATTTTTTATGGCTACTAGGAGAAGCAATATTCTTCTATCTGCCAGTGGGTATTTGTTGGTCGGCGGTTAGGATGATGGGTGGAACACCGATATTAGGCATTATATTGGGAATAACACTGGTCTCTCCGCAATTAATGAGCGCTTATCTCTTAGGGCAACAAATTCCTGATATATGGAATTTTGGCCTGTTCACGATTGGAAAAGTGGGTTATCAGGCGCAGGTTATTCCGTCACTTTTGGCGGGTATTACTTTGGGGTGGATTGAAGTTCAGTTAAAACGGGTGGTTCCTAGTTATCTCTATTTAGTGATTGTTCCGGTAGTCTCGTTAATATTGGCAACCTTTTTAGCACATAGCCTTATTGGGCCATTTGGTCGGTTACTTGGTGATGGGGTAGCTTGGGTTGTTAAAGCGTTGATGACCGGAAGTTTTGCTCCTATTGGCGCTGCTTTATTTGGATTCTTTTACGCGCCGTTGGTGATTACCGGTATACATCAGACCACATTAGCCATAGATATGCAGATGGTTCAAAGTATAGGTGGAACACCGATCTGGCCTATTATTGCATTATCTAATATTGCTCAGGGATCGGCGGTTGTTGGTATTATTTTAGTCAGTAAGAAGCATAATGAACGTGAATTATCCGTGCCTGCGGCTATCTCCGCCTATTTAGGCGTCACTGAGCCGGCAATGTACGGTATTAACATTAAATATCGATTCCCTATGTTCTGTGCCATGATTGGTTCCGGTTTAGCTGGGTTGATTTGTGGGTTGAGTGGTGTATTGGCAAACGGTATTGGTGTGGGTGGTCTGCCAGGTATTCTTTCGATTAAACCGCAATTTTGGCTAATTTACGCATTAGCTATGCTTGTCGCCATCATTGTTCCGTTGATTCTCACGACCGTTGTTTATCGAAAGAAGAATATGACTGGTATGCTAGCTGTTGAATAATGTTGTTAAATCTTCACAAATGACAGATATAAAAATAACCATTTGGTTATTCAATTCAGGAAATATATTGATAAGGTGTTTTTGATGGACAAAATCATTCCATGGTGGTTACAAGGTGTCATCTATCAGATATATCCTAAGAGTTTCCAGGATACTACGGGTAGCGGAACAGGCGATCTTAATGGCATTACTTATCGGCTTGATTATTTGAAGAAACTGGGCGTGGATGCTATTTGGGTGACGCCTTTTTACTGCTCACCACAGGTAGATAACGGTTATGATGTCGCTGATTATTATGCGATTGACCCGGCTTACGGCTCAAAGGATGATTTTAAGCGTTTGGTTGATGAGGCACATCAACGTGATATCCGTGTTATCGTGGATATTGTTTTCAACCATACCTCGACTCAACATCCTTGGTTTAAACAAGCGCAGGATATTGATAGTCCTTATCGGCAATATTACATTTGGCGAGATGGGGTACCGGGGACACCTCCCAATAATTGGGTGTCGAAATTTGGCGGTAATGCTTGGGCGTGGCATGAAGCAAGCAAACAGTATTATTTGCACCTGTTTGCTGTTGAACAGGCCGATCTAAACTGGGAACATGAGCCAGTACGGGCTGAAATGAAAAAGATTTGTGAATTCTGGGCTGGCCTTGGTGTTGATGGCTTCCGTCTGGATGTCATTAACTTGGTTTCTAAGCAGCAAGATTTTCCTGAATCAACTCAGGGGGATGGGCGTCAGTTCTACACCGATGGCCCGCGTATTCATGAATTTCTGCAAGAAATGAACAGAGAAGTATTCCAGCCTGCCGGTGTGATGACGGTCGGGGAAATGTCTTCTACTTCACTGGAACATTGTCAGCGTTATTCTTCATTGGATGGCGAAGAGTTGTCGATGGTTTTTGCTTTTCATCACTTAAAAGTCGATTACCCCAATGGTGAAAAATGGGTTGCAGCGCCGCCCGATTTTATTGAATTGAAGAAAATTTTTGCCAAGTGGCAACAAGGCATGCACGAGCGGGCATGGAATGCGCTGTTCTGGTGTAATCACGATCAACCCCGTATTGTTTCACGCTTTGGCGGTGAAGGTGCTTGGCGGGTGCCGTCCGCTAAAATGTTGGCAATGGTACTGCATGGTATGCAGGGAACCCCTTATATCTATCAAGGGGAAGAGCTGGGAATGACTAACCCTCGCTTTTCTCACATTGAAGCGTACCGGGATATAGAAAGTTTAAATATTTATCAAGAGAAGATTGAGCAGGGTAATAATAAACAGCAAATCTTATCGGTCCTGGCGAAGAAATCTCGTGATAATGGGCGAACTCCAATGCAGTGGGATACGACGGCTAATGCAGGGTTTACTCAAGGGGAGCCGTGGATAGCGCTGAATAGTGATTATCAGGATGTGAATGCTGAAAACGCTATGCAGGATGATGATTCAGTTTTTCATTGTTATGCACGCTTAATCAAGCTGCGTAAGGAATATCCTGTATTGACTTATGGCAGCTATGAAGACTTATTACCGTCTCATCCTTCTCTTTGGTGCTATGTGCGTCGTTGGGAAAATCAGACGTTGTTGGTTATTGCCAATCTCAGTGTTGAAGTGCGGGAATGGTCGCTGGACGCTTCTTTATCCGATTGCTCATGGGTTAAATTGATGGGGAACTATTCTGAAAACCATTTACCTGCAAAAGATATGCAGCTACAGCCTTATGAAGCCGTTTACTGGTTAGCGGAGTAACAATTTATTGGTTAACGAAGTAACAATGGTCTTTGTTGTTAAATGAATTGTAGGAGCGGAGGGTAGACCGCATTTTTGCAGTCTACCTGATTACCGTCTTGCCATTCTTATTTAAAATTAACTGGAATTAACGTTTCAACGCTTCTGATAATTCATCACGCATTTCAGCCAGAATATCTTTAACAACGCGTGGATTACCTGCAACAATGTTGCCAGAATGAATATAATTATGACCGCCAACGAAATCAGTTACGATACCGCCAGATTCACGAACTAACAGTTCGCCACCCATGAAATCCCACGGTTTTAGGCCAATTTCAAAGAAACCATCTACCCGGCCAGCCGCAACATAAGCCAGATCCAGAGCAGCCGAACCTGTACGACGGAAATCAGCACAACTAACAAATAATTTACTCAAAATATTAATAAAAACAGTGGAATGATGTTTTGCTTTGAATGGGAAACCTGTTGCCAGAATAGTACCATCCAGATCACGGGCATTGGTGCCACGCAGACGGTAGCCATTTAACTGTGCCCCTTGACCACGGGTTGAGGTGAAAAGCTCATTACGCATTGGATCATAAACAACCGCAACTTCAGTACGGCCTTTAATGCGTACTGCAATAGAAACGGCGAAGTGAGGGAGGCGTTTGATAAAGTTAGTCGTGCCATCCAGTGGATCGATTACCCATTGAATATCAGTATCTTCTCCTAACAACTCGCCACTCTCTTCGGTAATAATCGAGTGTTTGGGATAAGATTTGCGAATAACGTCGATAATGAGCGCTTCCGCGGCTTTGTCAACGTTGGTAACAAAGTCGTTATTGCCTTTTTGGCTAGCTTCAACCGCATCGGGAGTTTCATAATTTTTGGCAATTAGGTTGCCGGCTTTACGCGCTGCGCGTATGGCGATAGTCAGCATTGGATGCATGGGATATCTTCCACCAGGATGTTAAAGAACGGGTAATTAATCGGCGCATAGTATAGCAGTAATTCGGAAAAATGACTAATGCTGTGTTAAGATATTTGGCTCTTATAACCATCCAGACTATTCAGAAGTTGTCATGTTAGAAAATATCCGCATTATCCTGGTTGAAACTTCCCACACCGGAAATATGGGGTCAACCGCCCGGGCAATGAAAACCATGGGATTAACCAATCTTTATCTAGTTAATCCTTTGGTTCAGCCAGACTCTCATGCGATTGCACTTTCTGCGGGTGCTAGCGATGTTATTGGTAATGCGACGATTGTCGATAGTTTGGATAAAGCGCTGGCGGGTTGCGGTTTGGTGATTGGTACCAGCGCCCGTTCAAGAACGTTATCATGGCCGGTGGTCGAACCTCGTGAATGTGGTGAGCGTAGTGTTCAGGAGGCTGCACATGCGCCAGTTGCCATTGTTTTTGGCCGTGAGCGGGTAGGGTTGATCAATGAAGAATTGCAGAAGTGCCATTATCATCTGAATATTCCAACTAATCCGGAGTACGGTTCATTAAATCTGGCAATGGCGGTTCAGCTTGTCAGTTATGAAATCCGTATGGCCTATTTGGCGCGTCAGGATAAAACCGAGCAAAAAAACGATGAAGTGGAATATCCATTAGCTGATGATATGGAACGCTTTTATCATCATTTTGAACGTGTATTAAATGATTCAGGTTTTATTCGAAAAGCGCACCCAGGCCAAATAATGAATAGATTAAGGCGGCTTTTTACCCGTGCCCGGCCTGAGATGCAGGAACTGAATATTCTGCGTGGCATCCTGTCCTCCGTTGAAAAATGGGCGAAGAAATAGTTGAGTAAATTACTAGGTTAAATAGTTGACTAAAATACTCAGGAATGACACAATTTATTCATATTTCACCACGGGGTAATTCATTTATGAGATTGACATCTAAAGGGCGTTATGCGGTAACTGCCATGCTTGATGTGGCGTTACACTCACAAGAAGGTCCGGTACCATTGGCCGACATTTCTGAACGTCAGGGTATTTCCCTCTCCTATCTTGAACAGTTATTTTCTCGCTTGCGCAAAAATGGTCTGGTTTCAAGTGTCCGTGGTCCGGGTGGCGGTTACTTGTTGGGTAAAGATGCCAGTGAAATTGTTGTTGCCGAAGTGATTTTCGCAGTTGATGAATCAGTAGATGCTACCCGTTGTCAGGGTAGAGAAGGGTGTCAGAGCGGTGATCGCTGTCTGACTCATGCTTTATGGCGCGATTTAAGTGATCGTATTACCGGTTTCCTGAGCGGTATCAGTTTAGAAGAATTAGTCAATAACCAAGAAGTATTGGACGTTGCTGGTCGCCAGGATAACGATAAACGCCGTGCACCTAACGGCAGAGCACAAGAAACAATTAATGTCAATCTGCGCCCATAAGCAGAACTTGTGATGAATTGAAGTATTAGAAGTAGGGAGTATGTGAGCAATGAAATTACCAATTTATTTAGATTACTCAGCAACGACACCGGTTGATCCGCGTGTTGCTGAAAAGATGATGAACTATCTGACCAGGGACGGGATATTTGGTAACCCCGCTTCTCGTTCACATCGTTTTGGCTGGCAGGCTGAAGAAGCGGTTGATATTGCCCGTAATCAGATTGCTGATTTAGTGGGTGCGGATCCGCGTGAAATTGTTTTTACTTCTGGCGCAACGGAATCTGACAACCTTGCCATTAAAGGGGCGGCTAATTTTTACCAGAAAAAGGGCAAGCACATCATCACCAGCAAAACCGAGCATAAAGCGGTGCTGGATACTTGCCGTCAATTGGAACGTGAAGGATTTGAAGTCACTTATTTGGCACCTCAGAGCAACGGGTTGATTGATTTAAATGATCTGGAAGCCGCGGTGCGTGATGACACTATTCTGATTTCTATCATGCATGTTAACAATGAAATTGGTGTGGTACAGGATATTGCCGCTATCGGCGAAATGTGTCGCGGTCGCGGTATCGTTTTCCATGTTGATGCTACTCAGAGCGTAGGCAAGCTGCCAATTGACTTAACCAAATTGAAAGTCGATCTGATGTCTTTCTCGGCCCATAAGATTTATGGGCCGATGGGGATTGGCGCGCTGTACGTTCGCCGTAAACCACGCATTCGTATTGAGGCACAACAACATGGTGGCGGTCATGAACGTGGAATGCGTTCTGGTACTTTGCCTGTTCATCAGATTGTGGGTATGGGTGAAGCTTACCGTATTGCCAAGCAGGAAATGGAGAGTGAATCTCAGCGTCTGCGTGGTCTGCGGTTGCGCCTGTGGCAGGGTATCAAAGATATCGAAGAGGTCTTCCTTAACGGAGATTTAGAGCACGGTGCGCCGCATATTCTGAATGTCAGCTTCAACTATGTTGAAGGTGAATCACTGATGATGTCATTAAAAGATCTGGCGGTTTCTTCGGGTTCCGCATGTACTTCCGCCAGCTTGGAGCCTTCCTACGTATTGCGTGCGTTGGGGATGAATGACGAACTGGCTCACAGCTCTATCCGTTTCTCTTTAGGGCGCTTTACGACAGAAGAAGAGATCGACTATGCCATTGAACTGATTCACAAATCTATTGGCCGCCTGCGTGAACTTTCTCCACTGTGGGAAATGTTTAGACAAGGTGTGGATCTAAATAGTATCGAATGGTCTCATCATTAATCAGACGGTTTCAGGAGTAATAACATGGCTTACAGCGAAAAAGTAATTGATCACTATGAAAATCCACGTAACGTCGGTTCTTTCGATAGTGAAGATCCCATGGTTGGCAGCGGCATGGTTGGTGCCCCTGCGTGTGGTGATGTGATGAAACTGCAAATCAAAGTCAATAATGAAGGCATTATTGAAGATGCGCGTTTCAAAACTTACGGTTGCGGTTCTGCGATTGCTTCCAGCTCTTTAGTGACTGAATGGATGAAGGGCAAATCTCTGGATCAGGCGGAAGCGATTAAAAATACTGAAATTGCAGATGAATTAGAACTGCCACCAGTGAAAATCCACTGCTCTATTCTGGCGGAAGATGCGATTAAAGCAGCGATTGCGGATTACAAGAGTAAACGCCAGGGCAAATAATTGCCCTTGATAATAAGAAAATAGAAAAAAATTTGGTGGATACTGGCTGTTACATACCATCCGGTATCCACCTTTGCTGGTTTTAATAAGTGAGGTTGTTGTATGTCAATTTCCCTTACAGAAAGTGCCGCGCAACGCGTTTCGTCATTCCTGGGTAACCGTGGAACAGGTGTTGGTTTGCGTCTGGGCGTCAGAACATCAGGCTGCTCAGGTATGGCCTATTTGCTTGAATTTGCCGATATGATTAACGAAGATGACACGGTATTTGAAGATAAGGGTGTCAAAGTTATCGTAGATGGCAAGAGCATGGTCTATCTCGACGGTACGGAACTGGATTTTGTTAAAGAGGGCCTTAACGAAGGCTTTAAATTCAACAACCCAAATGTTTCCAGCGAATGTGGTTGTGGAGAGAGTTTTAACGTTTAATTCCGTTTTTCGGCCAAATCCAGAGTAAGTTTAGATTATGGACTATTTCACTTTATTTGGGCTGCCGGCTCGTTATGCTGTTGATCGTGAACAACTGGCAAGCTGTTATCAAGAATTGCAGCGTCAGTTTCATCCGGATCGCTTTGCTAGTCAGCCAGAGCGTGAAAAAACGCTGGCGTTGCAGCAGGCAGTGACTATCAATGACGGTTATCAAACGCTCAAACATCCACTGAAACGCGCTGAATATATGCTCTCTCTGCATGGTTTTGATTTAGCCAATGAACAGCACACCATGAATGACAACGCTTTCCTGATGGAACAGCTTATGTTGCGGGAAGAATTGGAATGTATTGCCAGTGAAACCGATGCAGAAGTGGCATTGGCTGATTTTGCTGCTCGTCTGGACGGGATGCTTAAAACCCGTAGCCAGCAAATGGAGCAACAATTGAATGAGCAGCAGTGGGAGCAAGCAGCCGATACGGTACGTAAATTACGTTTTCTCGATAAATTGCAACAGCAGATTGAGCAACTGGAAGAACGTTTACTGGACGACTTTTAAGGAAAGCGCATATGGCTTTATTACAAATTAGCGAGCCGGGTTTATCCGCTGCACCACATCAACGTCGTTTAGCTGTCGGTATTGATTTAGGCACGACACATTCATTAGTTGCCACTGTTCGCAGTGGGCAAGCGGAAACATTGATGGATAGTGAAGATCGTTACCTGCTTCCTTCGGTTGTTCGCTACCATGAAAAGGGCCCTGAAATTGGTTGGCGGGCCCGTCAACAGGCTGCGTGTGATCCCGCGAATACCATCAGTTCAGTAAAACGTATGATGGGCCGCTCTCTGGCTGACATTCAGCAACGTTATCCAAATCTTCCTTATCAATTTCAAGCGAGTGAAAACGGGTTGCCGTTGATCAATACCGCAATGGGTTTGGTCGATCCTATTCAGGTTTCTGCTGAAATTCTTAAATCTCTAGCGCAGCGTGCAGAAGAAACACTGGATGGGAAGCTTGATGGTATTGTGATCACTGTTCCTGCCTACTTTGATGATGCACAGCGTCAGGGAACAAAAGATGCGGCGCGTTTAGCCGGGTTACATGTTCTGCGTTTGCTTAATGAACCGACGGCCGCTGCGATTGCCTACGGACTGGATTCTGGTCAAGAAGGTGTGATTGCGGTTTATGATTTAGGTGGCGGAACATTTGACGTTTCTATTCTGCGGTTAAGTCGTGGTGTTTTTGAAGTGCTGGCAACCGGTGGCGATACTGCCCTTGGCGGTGATGATTTCGATTTGATACTGGCTGACTGGATCCGTGAACAGGCGGGGATTGGCGATCGAGACGACCATAGTTTGCAACGTCAGCTACTGGATATGGCTACTCAGGTAAAAATCACCTTGAGTGATGCTGATATTGCAGAGATAAACATTGCCGGTTGGCAAGGAAAAATCACTCGTTGTGAATTTGAAGCCCTGATAACCCCGTTGATAAAACGGACTTTACTGGCAAGTCGCCGGGCATTGAAAGATGCAGAAGTCTCTGCGGATGAGGTTCTACAGGTGATTATGGTGGGCGGTTCAACCCGTGTACCGTTGGTTCGTCACATGGTTGGTGAATTTTTTGGCCGCGAACCGCTGACTTCCATTGATCCTGATAAAGTGGTGGCTGTGGGTGCTTCGATTCAGGCGGATATTTTGGTGGGTAACAAGCCAGATAGCGACATGCTACTGTTGGATGTGATCCCGCTTTCACTTGGGCTAGAAACGATGGGGGGCTTGGTTGAGAAAGTTATCCCACGTAACACGACCATTCCGGTTGCCAAAGCGCAGGAATTCACCACCTTCAAAGACGGCCAGAGTGCAATGAGTATTCATGTGGTGCAAGGGGAAAGAGAATTGGTAAGTGATTGCCGTTCACTGGCCCGTTTTACCCTACGTGGTATTCCGCCATTACCGGCTGGTGGGGCCCATATCCGGGTCACTTTCCAGGTAGATGCCGATGGCTTGCTGAATGTCGGTGCGTTGGAGAAATCCACTGGCGTCGAAGCTTCGATTCAGGTGAAGCCTTCCTATGGCTTATCTGATGAAGAAATCGCTCGCATGATAAAAGATTCTATGGCAAATGCTCAGGAAGATATCAGTGTGCGCAAACTGGCGGAACAAAAAGTTGAAGCGGCACGGGTATTGGAAAGTGTCACCAATGCGTTAGAAAAAGATGCCGATCTACTGAATGAACAAGAACAGGCGGCAATTGATGTTGCCGTGGAAATACTTATAACAAGCGTTCAGGGCAGTGATCCTGAAATTATTGAAAACGCAATTAAACAACTGGATAAGCAAACGCAGGAATTTGCTGCCCGCCGGATGAATTCATCTATTCGTCGGGCGTTGGCGGGCCATTCTGTGGACGAGATTTAATTATGCCAAAAATTGTATTTTTACCTCATAACGATCTTTGCCCTGATGGTGCGGTTCTGGAAGCTAAAGAGGGGGAATCCATTCTGAATGTTGCATTGCGCAATGGGATTGAGATTGAGCATGCTTGTGAAAAATCCTGTGCTTGCACAACTTGCCACTGTATCGTTCGTGAAGGTTTCGATTCACTGGAAGAGAGTTCTGAACTGGAAGATGACATGCTGGATAAAGCTTGGGGGCTGGAACCGGAAAGTCGTCTGAGTTGTCAGGCCAAAGTTTCTGACGAAGATTTGGTGATAGAAATTCCAAAATACACCATTAACCATGCCCGTGAGCACTGATTGGCAGGAGAAAAATAAATGAGCCTGAAATGGTCCAACAGCCGTGAAATCGGTGAAGCGCTATATGACAAATTTCCTGAGGTGGACCCAAAAACTGTTCGCTTTGCTGATATGCACCAGTGGATTTGTGAACTGGATGACTTTGATGATGTGCCTGAAAAATCCAATGAAAAGATTTTAGAAGCAATTCTGCTCGTTTGGTTAGATGAGTTTGAATAACAAATAGCATTAATTTGTTATTTATCTGTCATCGTTTTAAGTTAGGCTGAACTTCAATGAAAAACTGGCTTTGGCCGGTTTTTTTATAGGATGAGTATCTGGCAGACGAAGAATTATATCGGTGGAAGCTTGAATAAGCTCCTCACTGCCATCAAGCGGTAATAATAAGAGGTGAGAAAAGAATGACTAAACAAATCATGCCAATAACACTGTCTTATGAACCAGCAGCAGCTTGCTGGGGTGAAAAAGCGCTGATTAGTTCCAGTGATCAAGGGGTGATGATTCATCTGGTTGGTAAAGGTAAATTAGGGGCGGTTCAACGTGCCGGACGTAAAATTGACGGGCAGGGAATTCGTCATGTAGCTCTGGTTGGCGAAGGTTGGGATTTGGAGAAAAGTTGGGCTTTCTGGCAAGGATTCCGTGCGCCAAAAGGCAACCGTTCTATCGAATGGCCTCAATTGCCCGCAGCTGAAAAACAGGAATTGGAAAGCAGAATTAAAATTATTGATTGGGTGCGTGACACTATCAATATGTCGGCGGAAGAGCTTGGGCCGGAGCAATTGGCGAAGCGTGCGATAGACCTGATGTGTGGCATGGCTTGTGAGTCAGTAAGTTATCGCATTATCAAAGGCGAAGATTTACGTGAACAGGGTTATGCTGGCATTCACACTGTTGGCCGTGGTTCTTCTCGTGATCCGATTCTGTTGGTGTTGGATTACAACCCAACTGACAACCCGCAAGCGCCAGTGTTTGCCTGCCTAGTAGGTAAAGGCGTCACATTTGATACTGGTGGTTACAGCCTGAAACAATCTTCCTTTATGGATTCCATGAAATCGGATATGGGTGGAGCAGCAACCCTGACAGGTGCATTGGCGCTGGCAATCAGTCGTGGTTTGAAACAACGGGTTAAACTGTTCCTCTGCATAGCGGATAACATGGTCAGTGGTAATGCCTTTAAACTGGGTGATGTTATTCATTACCGTAATGGAAAATCTGTTGAAGTGATGAATACGGATGCGGAAGGTCGTCTGGTGCTGGCTGATGGTTTAATTGATGCTAGTAGAGAGAAAGCGAAATTAATCATTGATGCGGCAACCTTGACTGGTGCAGCGAAAACAGCGGTGGGTAATGATTACCACTCAATATTCAGCTTTGATGACAAACTGGCGGCTGATCTGTTGGCGGCTTCTGCATCTGAGAATGAACTGTTCTGGCGTTTACCATTGGCTGAATTCCATCGTAGCCAACTGCCATCGAATTTTGCTGATTTAAACAACGTTGCTGCGTCACCGCATACTGCGGGCGCCAGTACTGCGGCGGCTTTCCTGTCTCACTTTGTGGAAGAATACCAAAAAGGTTGGATTCACATTGATTGCTCGGCGACTTATCGTAAATCTGCGGTAGAACATTGGTCCGCTGGTGCAACAGGTTATGGGGTTCGTTCGATTGCTAATTTGTTGTTAGCAAAGGCGAAATAAATTTATTTTATCTAAAAAAAACTGATTGGAGATTTTTATGGGTTCATTAAGTGAATTAGTTTCGGTTGAGATTGATGTTCCAAGTGGTAGTAAAATGACACTTAGCCAACCGGAAGAATATCCTTCGCAGCTCATTGAGGCTTTGGTCAGTTTATTTAGCCAACGTAAACCTGTTCGCCGTGCTTTTATCATTCAAGCCCATGATAAAAATGTGGATGAAAAACCCAACTTATTGATTGGGTTGGAAATGAATGGCACCGCAGACGAAATTGAACAACTGATCCATGAAGCGGGCAGTATTGCTTGTGAATACACATCAGAAGAAGAACCGATTGACTTCTGTTTAGTTGATGAAAAAGAGCGTGGCATCAGCCATTATTTAATTCAACATACGCAGCCATTTTACCAGCGTAAATTAGGTAGTTGGTTACGGGGAAATATTCCGGTAATGAATAAGTGACTATTTAGCGGGTGATAAATAGTGGTCGGTAGAATTGGAGGCTTCCATTTATTACCATAACCATTACCGAATCAAGTAGAAATTAAAGAGTCTGAGTCCAGTAAAATGCAGGGCTCAGACTTGGACATAATTAAACCCTCTGGGCAAAATAATCCACAGTTTCCATCATTTTCTCCATGAATTATGAGGCAGTGGATAATCTGTTATTCCTACATATTTGCCGCTTCCCGTATCAGATGCCATACGGTTGTGCCCGGTTCTGCACTGTGCTTTCCCGTCCGGGGGGAATGAAATTCACGGTACATGACAAGAACCACTCCGGGCGGCGATGATTTCGTTTTTATGCCTTTCAGATTATAGATATAGGGGCTGACACTCAAAAACTCACGCTAGTAAAGAGCGCCAACCCCTTTATTACAGATGTTTATGTGGGTCTTGCGTCTGATGCAACACTGCCAACACTTCAATACCAGCCGGAACTTCCCGATAGTAAATAATGTGGCTCTCAACGGGGAAACTCCGCACACCAAAATAAAGATCCTCGCTACGATCGCGACCGGGGGATGGCAGACGATCAAGAATGTCCGTCATGGTCACACGCAACGAAGTGGCATAAGCTTCCGCGACATCACCCCCCCATCGACGCATAGAATAGAGCTTGATTGCACGAATATGCTCTCTGGCCTTCTTAGTAAACCGAACGCTCATCCCTAAGCCTTACCTTCAAGTTCATCAACCGTTAGCGGCGCAAACACATCATCAATGCTATGTAATTCACTACAATCAGCCTGTGCAATAGATTCAGCCAAAACGGCTTTTAAACTCTGTAGCTTGAGCTGTGCGAACTGGTCATACTCTTCAGGAGAGATAACCACGGCCACATGCTTACCATGCTTACTAATTGTCACTGGCTCACGCTGAACTTTCATAAGCAGATCACCAAACTGATTCTTAGCTAGCTGTGCGGGAATAATTTCCATACATCACCTATCGTCTAAAATGGCTCGAATAGCTATTATGGCTAAAATGGCATGTAATTACCAGTAATCAGAAACGGCCAACCATAAACGGAATGATCCGTAACTTAACTTAATTAACCTGAGTTCAATTATTGAATATTGTTTGCAAAATAACTTAATTATAATAATTACTTTATAAATGTTATTTTACCTTGAATAGATGCAATAAATTAAAAAGCAAAAAGAGATGATTATAATCCGGTTTTATTTCATATATATAATGACCAATATTAAATCGGTGATTGCAAATAATAAAATACAATGCCGAAGATAACTCCTAATTAAATAAGCTCAAATCCTAATAACCTATAAATAATTCAGTGATTCTATTGTATGTTAACTCTTGTTTTTAAATAAATAAAATCATTAACAATTGATAAATAATTTTCCAAAATAGTGCTCCACTTCGGACAACGCCTTGTGTAGCAAGGGTTGTTCGCTATGCATAGCAGAGTGATGAGTTAGTGCGGCTTATCAGGCATCAGACTTGCATTGCTCGGATATTAATCAAATAGACCAACTGTATCGGTATTATGAAAAGCTATTTATTGCTATTTTTTACAATAAATCTAGTTTAATTATCTCAAAGGAGTATTTTACAGAATAGATAAAGTATTCATTACCTGATAATACACGTTTTCTTTATTGATTTCACTGGGTTGCTATTTGTTTGTTTAAATAAAATATTGATTTTTATCATTATTTTTTGTTTAATTTCTTTTCAATAGCATTGAGTCACTCTGAAATATACTTTTCATTTTAATCTTCTATATTTTTTTTAATTTGAATAATTACGTTATAAAATTATTAATAATGATTTTATAAAAAACTTTAAGTTAACTACATGGATAGTTAAATAGGTAATAATTTTAAAAGAAAATATTGATAAGAAAATAGCGATATTTTTTGTCTTAAATAGCTATGTTATATGAAACAATTGTTTATACCCTTCATCTTTCAAGCTGCTGCTTTGTTGGCGGCTTTCACTCACCCCAATCACATAGTTATCTGTGCTCCTGGGGATTCGTTCACTTGCTGCCGCGCTGCAACTCGAAATCTATTAGGTATATTTGTTTTATGCTATTTTTATCACGTTTATATTAAAAAAATATGTTAATTGTTTTTTACGTAATTAACTTTAGTGTTACTTTTATGGGAAGGGATTTTTAATTGCGTGGCCGGGATAGCCCATCACTTATAGGTTTTATTGACAGGTGTTTAATTAAATAAAAAGGTTTTTATATTTGAGATTTGAACTTATGGAGAAATATATGTCATTAAAGAGGAAGATTTCATATTTGGAAGAAGTTAATGGTTCAGCAAAGGCAAATGAGGTACTGACTTGGCTACAGGCTTATATTCCAGGTAAAGATCCTAATATTGTCGTTGGGCATGAGCCCAGTAAAGATGCGGCGAAAGAGTTAATCCGAAGTGATTATCGTTGGGGGCATCAGAGTAATGACAAATCTGACACTTTCCAATTAACGTATAATTTCCTGGAGAGTGAACCGGATGATATGCCGTGGAGTATTTACGGCTTTTCAGCATTTAATGAAGAGCAAAAAGCTGCTGCAAAACTGTCAATTCAATCTTGGACTGATGTCGCCAATATTAAATTCACCGAAACCTCTGATGCGAGTAAGGCGAATGTCACTTTTGGTTTCTTTGATCTTAGTTTAACAGGTGATTATGCGTTTGCTGAGATGCCGTATCCGCATTTGAAACAAGTAGGAACTTGGTATAATGCGGAAAGCCGTACTTTCTTAAAAAATGATATTGAATTGAATGGTTATGGCCGTCATACGTTTACTCATGAGATTGGTCATACATTGGGGTTGGATCATCCGGCTGATTATGATGCGTCTGATGATGTAATACCGACTTACAAGAACAAGGCGACCTATTTTGAAGATAGCGGCGCTTATACCGTCATGGGTTATTTCAGTGAAAAAAATACCGGACAAGACTTTAAAGGTATTGATTCGTCTACGCCATTACTTAACGATATTTCAGCCATTCAAGCAATATATGGCGCGAATAATACTACCCGTACCGGTGACACTATATATGGCTTTAATTCCAACACCGATCGCGATTTCTTTACGGCAAAAGATGCAAAGAGCAAAATTGTGTTCACTGCTTGGGATGCGGGTGGTAATGATACCTTTGATTTCTCTGGTTTTACTCAGGATCAACGTATCAACTTGAATGAAGCTTCTTTCTCGGATGTTGGGGGTTTGAAAGGAAATATCTCAATCGCCCGCAGCGTCACGATTGAAAATGCGATTGGCGGCAGTGGTAATGATATTCTGATAGGGAATGATGCCAATAATACTCTGAAGGGCGGTGCCGGTGATGACATCATCTACGGTGGACTGGGAGCTGATCATCTTTGGGGTGGGGAAGGCAAAGATACATTTGTTTACCTGAACGTCAAGGAATCACCTTTTCTTGAGCGTGATTGGATCCATGACTTTATTTCCGGTGAGGACAAGATTGATTTGTCGTTGTTCGATCTGGGTAAAGAAGGGAAAGGTGGTGTTAAGTTTGTCGAAGAATTTACCGGTGCGGTTGGGGAAGCAGTGATCAACTATGATAGCGTTAACAAGGTAAATGATTTCGTTATTAATATGGGAGGAGAATTATCCCACGATGGTTTTGGAGTGAAGATTATTGGAGAGCCGCTGACAGAGGTTGATTTCATCCTTTCATAACACAACAACACAACCGCATCTGACTGGATGCGGTTATTCGTTTAGGTCCACTTTGAGCGATTGGGCGTGTCATTTTGCTGTATTCCGTCTTCCGTATTCTGTCTTCTGTCCATGTGGTTGGAGTTCCTAATCTACTATTTTTCTATTATATAATAAGCCAAATACATTTGAATAAGTAATTAATGGTGTGATTTTTTTATTTAAAACAATCTCAAAATAATTTATTTTTAATTTAAAATTATTTATTGATGATATTAAACATAATTAATGTATACATTGGTCGTATTATTTCATTATGACAAAATAATATATATGGAAGTTGGTTTTAATTTGAAATTGTTTCATGTCGGTGTTAAATGTAATTAACGTTTACATTAGTTGTATAATTTGATTATTATAAAATAATATGTAGTCAGGCAGGTTGATAATTTTTACGTGTATAAATATACATTAATTAATATAACCGAATGATAAATCATGTTTTTTATGGTGCAATCCGTTTCCTATTGGAATACGGGTAGGTCTATTTTTTAGAGAATTATCAAAGGAAATCCGGTGTTAATTGGGGATCAGGAGGTTTGGTTTGTCTTTCTAATTATTTTATTTTTCGTGAAATAATTTACATATGATATTAATTAAAAATGGACAAAATACAGCAGGGATTTAGCATTCATGCCAGTAAATATATTCAATATACCCAATGGATTTCAAGATGCATCGCGACGGCAAGGGAGCGAATCCCCGGGAGCATAGCGAACTATGTGACCGGGGTGAGTGAGTGCAGCCAACAAAGAGGCAATTTGAAAGATAACGGGTATAAATCCATTTTCATTTAGTTATGAAATTCAGCGTCAGCCAATAAAAAATTGTGCAAAATCAAAGGCGCTTATTAAAAAAATAGGAACAAAAATGGAATATCTTTTGCCGGTTCACCGTGTGAGCCGTTTATTCCGTTATCAGGAAAATAATTGTCGAAGAATTGCTAATTATGCGGCTATTAACCGGGCTATTACATCCAGCGTCCAAGAGAATGTGCTGTCTGAGGATCTTAATTGATGCCTGGTGTGTGCCCGTTTTTATTTCTTTGAGGAAAGAAATAAGGGCAAAACATTTGTGATGACTGTTGAGAATGACAGTTTTCAAATAACTAACAGATTCGTTGAGGTAGTAAGTAGATGAAAGATAGCATGGCTAAAAAGGAAATTATCTTTGGCGCTGGATTAGTGCAAGTACCGTCAGAAAAGGTCGATGATGACATATCTGTTCAGAAACTTAATTTGTTGTCAGAGGTTGAATGCACACTACTATTGGAAACCTGGAATGCCACTGAAACCGTTTATCCTGACCAGTTAGGTATCCATCAGTTGTTTGAACGACAAGTGGAGAAAACCCCGACCACGACGGCGTTAATCGCAGGGGATAAGACCCTGAGTTATGCGGAATTGAATGCTCACGCTAACCGACTGACTCATCAACTGATTAAACAGGGAGTTTGCCCGAATGACCATGTGGCAATCCTGTTAGAGCGATCTATCGAATTGGTGGTGGCTCAATTGGCTATTCTCAAGGCGGGGGCGGTTTATGTCCCTATCGATCCCGGTGTGCCGGACGAGAGAAAAAATTGGTTGATAGACGATTGCTTAGCCAAATTATTGCTCACCAGTGCAGAAGCGGATATCCCGGCTGATCTGGATATTCCGCTAATTCGTCTCTCTGATGAGACAGACGTGAGCAAGGAGGAAGAGGGTTTTAATCCTGACTTACTTTGCGTCAGTACCACGCCAGCGTATATTATGTACACCTCCGGCTCGACTGGCACCCCAAAAGGGGTGGTAGTGCCTCACCGTGCTGTAGTTCGACTCGTTATTAATAATGGCTATGTTGAAATTCAACCTAATGACCGGGTTGCCTTCGCAGCTAACCCTGCGTTCGATGCCAGCACTTTTGAAGTGTGGGCCCCTTTGCTCAATGGCGGGGCGCTGGTGGTTATCGACCACACCACTTTGTTGACGCCACAAGAATTTGTACAAGTATTAAACAGTTATCAAATTAATATTTTATGGTTAAGTGTCGGCCTGTTTAACCGGCTGGCGGCGGAGTTGTCTCCCGTCCTTCCACAGATGAAAAACCTGATTGTCGGCGGCGATATTCTTGATCCCCATGTGATTGCCCAAGTTTTATGTAACAACCCGCCTCAGCAATTATTGAATGCCTATGGACCGACCGAGGGCACCACCTTTACCACCACATACCGAATTGAAGCCTTGGCCGCAGGAACGACCAACATTCCCATTGGTCGACCAATTGCTAACTCGCGGGTTTACTTACTGGATGAACAGGGCCAGCCGGTGCCATTGGGAAGGGTGGGCGAGATTTATGTTGGTGGCGACGGGGTGGCCTGCGGTTATCTTAATCGCCCGGAATTGACTGCTGAACGTTTTGTGGTTGATCCATTTAGTAATGCATCGGATGCGCGGATGTACCGGACCGGGGATTTAGCCCGCTATTTGCCGGATGGCAATCTGGAATTTTTGGGCCGCAACGATCAACAGGTGAAAATCCGTGGGTTCCGGATTGAACCGGGAGAAATTGAAGCCCGATTGGTGGAGTATTCGGCAATACGTGAAGCGGTGGTATTGGCGTTAGGCGAAGGGCAGGACAAGCAGTTAGTTGCTTATGTACTGGCGGAGACGGATAACGAATTGCCTACCCATTTGCGTGAACACCTAAGTAAGCGGTTGCCTGATTATATGGTGCCGGTGGCCTTTGTACGGTTGGATGAATTCCCGCTAACGCCTAATGGCAAACTGGATCGTCGGGCGTTGCCGGCACCGGGTGAAGAAGCCTTTGCCCGTCAGGTTTACGCCGCACCGCAAGGGGAGCGGGAAATTGCATTGGCTACTATCTGGCGTGAGTTGTTGGGTATTGAGCAGATAAGTCGGCATGACAGTTTCTTTGCCCTAGGCGGCCATTCATTGCTCGGCGTACGCATGATTGAACAGCTACGTCATTTAGGGCTGACATTGTCTGCCAGCGACCTGTTTCAATCGCCAATACTGGCGGAGTTGGCCCAAACATTAGGGCAGCATCAGATTGTGACAGTGCCACCGAATGTTATTACCCCGGCGACCACTGCACTGACACCGGAGATGTTACCACTGATTGATTTGACTCAGCCTGAGATTGATCACATGGTCGAGCAGGTGCCGGGTGGGGTGGCTAATATTCAGGATATCTATGCGCTGTCACCGTTGCAGGACGGTATCTTATTTCACCATCTGCTGGCAAAAGAAGGTGACCCCTATTTGTTGGCTTACCCGATGATCTTTGCTGACCGTGGTTTGCTAGATCGCTATTTATTTGCGGTACAACAGGTGGTTGACCGTCATGATATTTTGCGTACCGCTTTTATCTGGCGAGGATTATCCGTTCCGGCGCAGGTGGTTTGGCGTCAGGCCCCGTTATCAGTGACTGAACTGACGCTGAACCCGGCTGACGGACCGGTCAGTGACCAACTGGCACAACGTTTTGATCCACGCCAATACCGTCTCGATCTAAGTCAGGCCCCGTTGTTACGCTTTGTGATAGCACAGGAAACGGATGGCCGCTGGTATGTACTGCAATTACAGCATCACCTGATTGGCGACCATACCACGCTGGAGGTAATGAACCACGAAGTTCGGGCCTATCTTGACGGACAGGACGATAACCTACCGTTGCCGGTACCTTTCCGCAATCTGGTGGCTCAGGCTTGGCAAGGGGTTGACCAGACAGAGCATCAGCGATTCTTCACCGACATGTTGGCGGAAGTGGATGAACCGACGTTACCGTTTGGGCTGACCGAGGTTCATCGTGATGGTTCTCAGGTCATACAAGCGCATCGGATGCTGTCCCCCTTGCTGAATGATCGTCTGCGTGCACAGGCGAGGCATTTGGGTGTCAGTCTGGCAACCCTGTGTCATCTGGCGTGGGCACAGGTGCTGTCACGGACCAGCGGACAAGAGAACGTGGTGTTCGGCACTGTGCTGTTTGGACGCATGGCGGCGGGGGAAGGGGCTGACAGCGGCATGGGGCTGTTTATCAATACCTTACCAATACGGCTGGATATCGATGAGACTTCGGTGCAGGAGAGTGTTAAGGTGGCACATACCCGATTAGCCGGATTGCTGGATCATGAGCATGCTTCATTGGTGCTGGCCCAGCGTTGCAGTGGGGTTCAGGGCGGTACACCGCTTTTTAGCGCCTTACTGAATTACCGGCATAATGAGCAACCGATGATCTCGCATGAAGCGATGCCGGGCATCGAATTTCTGGGTGAACAGGAACAGACCAACTACCCGTTTGTCCTGTCAGTAGAGGATGGCGGCGCCACACTGGGGCTGACAGCTCAGGTAGTACAACCATTTGATTCAGAACGAGTATGCGGTTATATGCAACAGGCGCTGGAAAGCCTGGCGGATGCCCTTGAACTGGCGCCGGAAACACCGGTACGGGCGCTGAGTATTTTGCCTGCATCGGAGCGTACATTATTGCTGGAAAACTGGAACGCGACAGAAACCCCCTATCCAGAACAACTCTGTATCCATCAATTGATTGAACAACAGGCGGAGAAAACCCCGGAAGCCACGGCACTCATAGCGGGAGATAAGAGCCTCAATTATGCGGAATTGAATGCTCGTGCTAACCGACTGGCTCATCAACTGATTAAACAGGGAATTGGCCCGAATGATCATGTGGCAATCCTGTTAGAGCGATCTATCGAATTGGTGGTGGCTCAATTGGCTATTCTTAAGGCGAGTGCAGTTTATGTCCCTATCGATACCAGCGTGCCGGATGAGAGAAGAAATGGGTTGATAAACGATTGCTTAGCCAAATTGTTGCTCACCGGCGCACAGGCGAATATCCCAGATAATCTGGCTGTCCCGCTAATTCGTCTCTCTGATGAGACAGATGTGAGTAAGGAGGAGGAGAGCTTTAATCCTGGCTTACTTTGTTCTAGTACCGCGCCAGCGTATATTATGTACACCTCTGGCTCGACGGGTGCCTCTAAAGGGGTGATCGTGCCTCACCGTGCTGTGGTCCGACTCGTTATTAATAATGACTACGTTGAAATTGAACCCAATGATCGGGTTGCTTTCGCGGCTAACCCGGCTTTCGATGCCAGCACCTTTGAAGTTTGGGCCCCTTTGCTCAATGGTGCGGCACTGGTGGTTATCGACCACACGACTTTGTTGACGCCACCGGAATTTGTACAGGCATTAGACCGTTATCAAATTAATATCTTATGGTTAAGCGTCGGCCTGTTTAACCGGCTGGCAGCGGGGTTGTCTCCAGTTTTGCCGCAGATGAAAAATCTCATTGTCGGCGGTGATGTGCTTGATCCCTATGTGATTGCCCAAGTTTTACGTAAGAATCCGCCTCAACGATTATTGAATGCCTATGGTCCGACCGAGGGCACCACCTTTACCACCATATACCGGATTGAAGCCTTGCCCACGGGAACAACCAGTATTCCCATTGGTCGACCAATTGCTAACACGCGGGTTTACTTGCTGGATGAGCAGGGTCAGCCAGTGTCATTGGGAAGAGTGGGCGAGATTTATGTTGGAGGCGACGGGGTGGCCTGCGGTTATCTCAATCGCCCTGAATTGACCGCTGAACGCTTTCTAATTGATCCATTTAGTGATGCGCCGGGTGCGCGGATGTACCGAACCGGGGATTTGGCCCGCTACCTGCCGGATGGCAACCTGGAATTCCTTGGCCGCAACGATCAACAAGTTAAAATCCGGGGCTTTCGGATTGAACCGGGGGAAATTGAAGCCTGTTTGGTGAAGTATCTGACAGTACGCGAAGCGGTAGTATTGGCGTTAGGCGAAGGGCAAGACAAGCAGTTAGTCGCTTATGTGCTGGCAGAGCCGGATAACGAATTGCCTACTCACTTGCGTGAACACTTAAGTGCGCGGTTGCCTGATTATATGGTGCCCGCGGCTTTTGTGCGTCTGGATGAATTCCCGCTAACGCCAAACGGTAAATTGGATCATCGGGCATTACCGGTGCCGGGGGAAGATGCCTTTGCCCGCCAAATTTATGTTGCGCCACAGGGAGAAATGGAAATTGCAGTGGCGGCTATCTGGCGCGAGCTACTGGGTATTAAGCAGGTAAGTCGACATGACAACTTCTTTGCGTTGGGCGGACATTCACTGTTAGCGGTACGGATGATGAATCGGATAGCCGCTTTCGGTGTCGAATTGCCGTTGGCCACTTTGTTTACATCTCCGTCACTGTCTGCGTTTGCCGGGAAGATCTGCGCACAACATAATGCGGGCAGTGATACATTGTCTGAGATTAAGCCAATATCTCGTGATAGTGTCTTGCCCTTATCGTTTGGTCAACAGCGTCTGTGGTTTCTGGCGCAATTTGACGGTGTCAGTGAAACCTATCATATTCCGACAGCCCTGCGTTTACGTGGTCGGCTTAACTTCTCTGCTTGGCAGCAGGCACTGAATCATTTGTTTACCCGTCATGAGGCGTTACGTTCTGTCTTTATTACCGTGGGTGGTCAGCTTCAAGTTGAACTATTGCCGGCGGAATTTGGTCTACCGGTGAAAAAATATGATTTGCGTAAAGCTCCAGAGGTGGATGAGCAACTTAAGCTTCTGTGTGCACAGGAAGCCGAAACGCCGTTTGATCTTGCCCGTGGTCCCTTAATCCGTTGCGCAGTGATCCAACTGGCTGAAGAAGATTATCTCTTCCTGTTGACCCAACATCATATTGTCTCTGACGGGTGGTCTTTAAGGGTACTTAAATCGGAACTGGAGATTCTTTATACCGCTTGTCTGAATCAACAGCCTGATCCATTGCCGCCTTTGACCATTCAATATCCTGATTATGCGGCATGGCAGCAGCAGGTGTTTTCCGGCGAAGAAATACAGGCACAGAGTGATTACTGGCGTCGTACGTTGGCGGATGCGCCGGTGTTACTTGAGTTGCCGACAGATCGGCCACGCCCTTCCCTGCAATCATTTATCGGCGGTCGGGTAGCCGTGCACATTGATGCCGATCTGGTACAAGCCCTAAAACATCTGGGACAACAGCACGGCGCCACCCTGTTTATGACGTTGATGACGGCTTGGGCTGCGTTGCTATCACGCTTATCTGGGCAGGATGATGTGGTAATTGGTATACCGAGCGCCAACCGCAACCGGCGGGAAATTGAGCCGCTGATGGGTTTCTTTGTCAACACACTGGCGTTGCGTATCGATTTATCCGGCCTGCCGGATGTGAACACATTGTTGCGACGCGTACGGCAGACGACGCTGGAAGCGCAGGAACATCAGGACCTACCTTTTGAGCAGGTGGTGGAAATTGTTCAACCGCCGCGCAGACCGGAACATACGCCACTGTTCCAGGTGATGTTTGCCTGGCAAGAGAGTGAAACAGAGGAATGGCAATTACCGGAATTGGCGGTCACACCATTCGAGCAAGGATACGATATAGCGAAATTCGATCTGCAATTGGCATTGACAGAGAAGGCGGGCGAAATTGTTGGAGAACTGAACTACTCTTCTGCCCTGTTCGACCATGAAACCATTGAAAGACAGGTTGGTTATTTGCAGGCCATATTGCGGGCAATGGTGAACCAACCTCAGCAACCTGTCACGGCTATCGATATTTTGTCATCCGCTGAACGGGAGTTATTGCTGGAGAATTGGAATAAGACCGAAGAACCATATCCTACTCAGGTATGTATTCATCAGTTGTTTGAGCAACAGGTGGAGAAAACTCCAGAGTTGACGGCACTGATAGAGGGAGATAAAAGCCTGAGCTATAAAGAGCTGAATATCCGCGCCAACCAGCTAGCTCGTCAGCTAATCGAACAAGGGGTTTACCCCGGTGATCATGTTGCGCTTCTGTTAGTGCGCTCGATAGAACTAGTAGTGGCCCAATTGGCGATTCTTAAAGCCGGTGCTGTTTATGTGCCGATTGATCCTAGTGTGCCGGATGAGCGAAAAAACTGGCTGATAAGTGATTGTTCCGCCAGATTGCTGTTAACCAATATACAGACTGATATTCCGGATAATCTGGCTGTTCCGCTGCTTCGTCTCTCGGATGAATTAGGCACTGATGGAGAGGAGGGGGGCTCCAACCTTGACTTACCGTGTTCCAGCGCTGAGTTAGCGTATATCATGTACACTTCTGGTTCTACCGGGATACCTAAAGGAGTCTTGGTGCCGCATCGTGCGGTAGTCCGGCTGGTTATCAATAATGGATATACTGAAATTGGGTCGGATGATCGGGTGGCCTTTGCTGCTAATCCGGCTTTTGATGCCAGCACATTTGAAGTTTGGGCACCGTTACTCAATGGTGGCGCGTTAGTGGTTGTCGATCACGCTACTTTGCTGACGCCGCTAGAGTTTGTACAAGTTCTACAGATTCAACGAATAACTATTCTGTGGTTGAGTGTTGGATTGTTTAACCAGCTGGCAGCGGAGCTGTCTCCGGTTTTGCCGCGGATAAAGCTCCTGATTGTTGGCGGAGATGCCCTTGATCCTCATGTCATCGACAAGGTTCTGCGCACAAGCCCACCACGGCAGTTATTAAATGGCTATGGGCCAAGTGAAGGTACCACCTTTACGACAACATACCATATCAATGCAGTAGTACCGGGAATGACCAGTATCCCGATTGGCCGACCAGTAGCCAACTCGCGAGTTTATCTGTTGGATGGGTACGGTCAGCCGGTGCCGTTGGGAGTGACCGGAGAGATTTATGTGGGGGGAGATGGGGTAGCCTGTGGTTATCTTAATCGGCCTGAATTGACCGCTGAACGTTTCCTTATCGATCCGTTCAGTAATAACCCAGATGCCCGCCTGTACCGTACCGGGGATTTGGCGCGTTATCTGCCAGACGGCAATCTGGAATACCTAGGTCGCAATGATCAGCAGGTTAAAATCCGCGGTTTCCGAATTGAACTGGGTGAAATTGAAGCTCGGCTGGCAGAATACCCAACGGTGCATGAGGTGGCGGTGTTGGCTCTAGGGGAGCAGGATAAACGGCTGGTTGCCTATGTGGTAGCGGAAGAGAATGGTGGGTTGGTGGATAGCCTGCATACCCATTTGAGAGCTGTTTTGCCTGATTATATGGTGCCAGCGGCCTTTGTGCGTTTGGATGCATTTCCATTGACCCCAAATGGTAAATTGGATCGCCGAGCATTGCCGACGCCGGACAATGAAGCTTTTGTCCACCAAGTTTATGCCGCGCCTCAGGAAGAAACAGAAATAGCACTGGCGGCGATTTGGTGTGAATTACTGGAGATTGAGCAGGTTAGTCGGCATGACAGTTTTTTTGCCCTAGGCGGTCATTCGTTGCTCGCGATACGGATGATTGAACGCTTGCGTCACTTGGGATTGACATTGATGGCGAGTGATCTGTTCCAATCGCCAGTGCTATCAGATTTGGCCCAAACGCTGGGACGACATTTCGCTGTGATAGTGCCACCTAACGTCATCACCCCGACAACCACGGTGCTGACGCCGATGATGTTACCGCTGATTGATTTGATTCAGGCGGATATTGACTGCATCGTCGAGCAGGTGCCAGGAGGGGTAACCAATATCCAGGATATCCATGCCCTGTCGCCGTTACAGGATGGGATCTTGTTCCACCATTTGCTGGCAGACGAAGGCGATCCTTATCTGTTGGCCGGTCAAATGGCCTTTGCTGATCGGAAGCTGTTAGATCGTTATCTGGCGGCGGTTCAGCAGGTGATTAACCGTCATGACATTCTGCGGACTGCCTTTATCTGGCAAGGATTATCCGTGCCGGCGCAGGTTGTCTGCCGTCAGGTACGGTTGTCGGTGACGGAATTAACATTAGATCTGGCTGATGGGCCGATTAGCGACCAATTAGCGCAACGGTTTAACCCCCGCCAATACCGTCTCGATTTGGGTCAGGCGCCGCTATTGCGCTTTGTGGTAGCACAGGAGGGTGATGGCCGCTGGATTGTGTTGCAACTAATGCATCATTTGATTGGCGACCATACCGCACTGGATGTGATGAGTCACGAAGTTCAGGCATACCTTGACGGGCAGGAAAGCCGTTTGCCCGCCCCGGCGCCCTTCCGCAATCTGGTGGCGCAGTCCCGGTTAGGGATGAGTCAGGCGGAACATACGCGTTTCTTTACTGAGATGTTGGCTGAGATCGATGAACCAACATTACCGTTTGGGTTGGCGGAAGTGCGCCATGATGGTTCGCGGATGACCGAATCGCACCGAATGTTGACACCTGAGCTAAATGACCGTTTACGTGGTCAGGCGCGGCGATTGGGTGTCAGTCTGGCGGCGCTGTGCCATTTGGCTTGGGCGCAGGTATTGTCGCGTACCAGCGGACAGAAGCGAGTGGTCTTTGGCACCGTCTTGTTTGGGCGCATGTCGGCGGGGGAAGGCGCTGAAAATGGCATGGGGCTGTTTATCAATACTTTGCCGCTACGGTTGGATATGGATGATACCCCGGTGCGAGACAGCGTACAGGTAGCACATCACCGGCTGGCGGGATTATTGAAACATGAATATGCCTCGCTGGCATTGGCTCAACGTTGTAGCAGTGTACAGGGAGGAACGCCGCTGTTTAGTACCTTGCTGAACTATCGGCACAATGCAGCTTCGGCAACGTCGAATGAACTCATGAGTGGCGTCGAATTCCTTGGTGCACAGGAGCGGACCAACTATCCGTTTGCGTTGTCAGTGGAAGATTTTGGCGATGCCTTGGGGCTGACCGCGCAAATCGTCCAGCCGTTTGGTGCCGAGCAGTTGTGCGGTTATATGCAACAGGCGCTGGAAAGTCTGGCGGAAGCACTGGAACACGCCCCGGAAACCCCGATGCGGCAGTTGGAAGTTTTACCGGTAATAGAAAGGAAACGGCTACTGCAAATCGGCAATGGCCCGCAAACGGCCTATGCCGACCCGCAGTGTATTCATCACCTGTTTGAACAGCAAGCGGCGAAAAATCCTGCGGCTACGGCACTGGTCTATGAAGAGCAGACTCTCAGCTATGCAGAATTGAATGCGTGTGTTAACCGACTGGCTCATCAGTTAATTGAACTCGGAGTAGAGCCCGATCAACGGGTGGCGATTTGTGTCACGCGTTCACCGTCAAGAGTGGTGGCGCTGCTGGCGGTACTGAAAGCGGGTGGGGCTTATGTTCCTTTAGATCCATCCTATCCGGGTGATCGGCTGGCTTATATGCTCACGGATGCGGCGCCGTCAGTGGTACTGGCGGATAATGTGGGCCGGACCGCGCTAGGCGAACCGGCGCTTACGACGTTAACGATACTTGATCCGAATGTTCTGCCTGATCAGCCGGATAACAATCCGCACGTTCCGGCGCTCAGCGCACGACATCTGGCGTATGTGATTTACACTTCTGGCTCCACCGGGACACCAAAAGGGGTGATGGTGGAACATCGTGGCCTGGTCAATTTAATTTGGGAAAAAATCACCCAATTTGCCATTCGCTCGGATAGCCGGCTGTTGCAATTCGCTTCATTTGGTTTTGATGCCAGTGTCTGGGAAATCATGACGGCGCTGTGTGGGGGAGCCACGCTGGACATGCCGGTTGATACGGTTCGTCAAGACCCGCGGCGCCTGTGGCATTATCTGGAAGAACGGCGGGTAACACACGCCTGTTTAACCCCGGCTCTGCTACGGGATGGGGCCGATTTACCGGCGATAACGATAAAACCCACCTTGATACTGGGTGGCGAAGCACCCAGCGCGGCATTGTTGCAGGCATTACGTAGTCGGGCAACGCTGTTTAATGCTTATGGCCCGACAGAAATCACCGTCTGTGCAACCTGTTGGCGTTGCCCGCCAGACTATACTGATATGTTGATCCCTATCGGGCGCCCGACAGCGAATACCCGTATTTATCTCCTGGATAATCACGGCCAGCCGGTGCCGTTTGGGGCCGTGGGGGAATTGTACATGGGTGGCGCGGGTGTCGCGCGTGGCTATCTCAACCGCCCGGATTTGACGGCTGAACGGTTCCTTATCGATCCGTTCAGTGATGAACCGGATGCTCGCATGTACCGCACCGGGGA
>NZ_NMQR01000090.1 GCF_003545805.1 Photorhabdus sp. CRCIA-P01
AAGCCGGTTTGAAAAAATCCCTTTTCCTGAAGCCAGTTGATGCGCATATTCCCAAAGTCTTCGATATCTTCCCAACCTTCAGCGCCCGTCAAGACGGCACACATTGTCAGAAAAAGGACATCAAACAGGGGATAGCTGATTTTGGCAGACTGGCGAGGATCGTTGATTTCACCGAAATGCTGAGAAAAAGCATCGAGTTCCATTAGGGTACTCCCGAAAAAAAGGAGTATAAGATCACAACTGAATTCGTGGGTCAAATGGATTAATATTGATTAAATAACGTTCGTGATCTCACCCTGTATATTTATCTCATGAGGTATTATTATAAAATACAAATAAAAACAACAAATAGGATTGTATTTTTCAAAAATTACAACAAGATAGAAACCTATAGATATTATTGAATAATAAAATTATGAACGTAATTTAAATTAAGAGTATAAAACAATCCTTCTTTACAAGAAGAAGATTTTTTACGAACAGATTTCAACCTTTGAATAAACTCATTTTACAAATAAATACTTAAATAATCGACAGAAAGGCCAATAAGATACCAAGCCCTCCGTCATTATGTTCGAGTAAATTGGATTGTCTGGAGCAAATTGCTATCTATCACCAGTCAAACCAGATCGTTGCACTATTATAGTGACCAATATCACTATCCCTATAAACTAATACGATGCAGGCGAAAATCCGAGCTCACTCATTTCCAAACAGTTTGTGTTTAGGAAACGGAAACAAACTTTCTTTAATCGCAATCTTGCAATTTGCCATTAACATATATCCGCCCCACATTTCCTGTTCGCTCTCCTGGGTTTCCTATCCCTCCATCAATACCCGCCTGGCCAAACTTTCCGGTAAGACTCAACGTATTACCTCCATTCCCAGTATTAATCCATGAGGAACCACCATCACCGCCTTTCCCTCTCTTTCCCTGCATACCGCCAACCCCCGCAAAACCTGGTGATACCAAACATTTAATGTGTGGCTCGCCTTCGGCATAGCTAAAATATATGTCCCCCCCATCTCCACTACGACCTCCATTACCCCCATGTCCTCCATCGCCTCCATTACCTCCGTTCCCTCCATGCCCAGACTCCTGACACAGTGAATTAGTAGTAAGATAATAACGGTTATTAAAAAAACTACCATAACCCCCATCCCCCCCTTTACCACCAGGACCACCATGACCGCCCCTACCACCATTACCACCATCACCACCCGCCGACCACAAAGTTACTGTTCCCCTCACATCAGGGCATACGATAGTTAGTTTCTCCCCTGCTTTAGCGGGTTCACCATCCGCTCCATTCAATCCCGAAGAACCGTTAGTTCCATCAGAACCTGGTGAAGGGGTAGCTACACAGCTATGTTTATTCTGAAGACCAGGACTACCCTTAGCGCCATCAGCTCCATTGTTTCCATCTGTACCAACAGCACCATTGTTTCCATCTTCCCCTTTACTATTAAAATAATATGAGCTCCCTTGAATAACATCCGCTTCAATTCTACCGTTGGTGTAGCAAATAACTTTACCTTCTGGTTCAATGGTTATCTTGTTGTACACCAAGACAACAGGTTCACCATAACTATCTTTATCTCTAATAATCAATGGATTATCTTCACTTATAGTGATCTCCTCACCACTGTAGAACGCAACTTTCATCGGAAAACGCTTAGCATTAAGCATTTCTTCATAATCTTTGACCAAAGCAGAATCACCATAGATATAAGCACTAAAGGCTTTGCACAAATCAATATGATTACCAGGCACGTTTGCCAGCCGTTCAACAGAAAACGGTTCAGGCAACAAATGATGGGGTTCCATTTTTCCAGGACCATACTGACTGTCAGGTACACCTCCAAGCACTTTTAACTCTTGTATAGTTTGTACTGTAAAAAATGCAGGCGGCACAGTAGCGGTTTTCAGATCGTTAGAAAATATTACCGGTCCGTCAAAATCCGCGGTCTTAAGTTGCTTTGGCTGTCGTTCCAGACCAAACGGATGATGAGACTGATGTAATATTGTCAAAGTCTCAGTAACCGTTCTTATTTTATCCATAAGAATTCTCCTAAGTTTAAATTTATACATTTAAAACAATTTCATATATCGGTTGTCCATCTGACCAAATTCCAAAGTCTCTGTTGCTATCACTACCTGTTGTGTCACTAAATTACTAGTAGTCAGAATTTTGCCCGTAGTTGCTGACAAACCTATTTAAAAAATAGGGTGTTTTCGCATCATCGGAAATTTCAGATAGCGGGTTGTTGGCTAATGAGTTTTCTCTAATATCTAAGTAAAACAAGTTTAAATATCACCATCTCTAATAAACTAATGCGATACAAGGTCAAAATCCTAGCTCACTTGTTTCCAAACAGTTTGTGTTTAGGAAACGGAAATAAACTTTCTTTAATCGCAATCTTGCAATTTGCCGTTAACATATATCCGCCCCACATTTCCTGTTCGCTCTCCTGGCTCCCCCAGCTTTCCATCAGTACCCGCTTGACCAAACTCTCCGGTAATACTCGACGTTGTACCTCCCCCCCCAGTATTAGTCAATGTGGTGCCACCATCACCGCCTTTCCCTCTCCTTCCCGGACTGCCACCAGCTCCCGCAAAACCTGGTGATGCCAAACATTGAATGTGTGGATCGCCTTCGGCATAGCTAAAATATATGTCCCCCCCATCTCCACTACGACCTCCATTACCCCCATGTCCTCCATCACCTCCATTGCCTCCGTTCCCTCCACTCCCAGACTTACACGGAGAGCCAACAGTATGATAATTATTTAGATAACCAATAGCCTTATAAACACTACCATAACCCCCATCTCCCCCCTTACCACCATTACCTCCATGACCGCCATAACCACCGTTACCACCATTACCACCCGCCGACCACAAATTTACTGTTCCCCTCACATAAGAGCATGCAATAGTTAGTTTATCCGCCGTTTTAGCAGGTTCGCCATCCGCTCCCCGCGATCCCGAAGAACCGTTAGTTCCATCAGAACCTGATCCAGGGGCCATTGTGCAGTCATATTTATTCTGAAAACCAACATGACCCTTAACGCCATCAGCTCCACTGTTTCCATCTGCACCAGTAGCACCATCTTTTCCATCGTCCCCTTTATTGGTAAGGTGATATAAGCTCCCTTGAATAACATCCGATTCAATTCTACCGTTGGTGTAGCAAATAACTTTACCTTCTGGTTCAATGGTTATCTTGTTGTACACCAAGACAACAGGCTCACCATAGCTATCTTTATCTCTAATAATCAACGGATTATCTTTGCTTATAGTGATCTCATCGCCACTGTAGAACGCAACTTTCATCGGAAAACGCTTAGCATTAAGCATTTCTTCATAATCTTTAACCAAAGCAGAATCACCATAGATATAAGCACTAAAGGCTTTGCACAAATCAATATGATTATCATGGACATTTGCCAGTCGTTCAGCAGAAAACGGTTCAGGCAACGGATGATGGGGTTCCATTTTTCCAGGACCATACTGACTGTCAGGTATACCTCCAAGCGCTTTTAACTCTTGTATAGTTTGTACTGTAAAAAATGCAGGCGGCACAGTAGCGGTTTTCAGATCGTTAGAAAATATTACCGGTCCGTCAAAATCCGCGGTCTTAAGTTGCTTTGGCTGTCGTTCCAGACCAAACGGATGATGATTCTGATGTAATATTGCCAAAGTCTCAGCAACCGTTCTTATTTTATCCATAAGAATTCTCCTAAGTTTAAATTTATACATTTAAAACAATTTTATCTATCCGCTGTCCATCTAACCAAGTTCCAAAGTCTCTACGGCTATCACTACTGGTATGTCACCAAATTGAATTTTTCTAGCAAGAAAATATAGGCTCTTCAACAACAGCTAGGCCAGAAAAATAATTCCGACGAGAATTAATTAGGTAAATATTTATTCACTTTACAGAAAGCAATTAGATGCAATATTGAAATTACACAATTTAAAATATTAATATAAATCTCCACTTTTTCCATTAATTATGGCGAATATTTCCGTGATACATCACGACCTTTCAATAGATGCTAATTAAAAATTTCAATTTTATATTTATCTCATAAGGTATTATTAGAAAATACAAATAAAAACAATAAGAATGATTGTATTTTTCAAAAATCACAACAAGATAGCAATCTATAGATATTATTGAGCAATAAAATTATGAACGTAATTTAAATTAAGAGTAGAAAATAATTCCTCTTTACAAGAAGAGGATTTTTCCACGCATAAACTCATGCAATACAGGCTAAAACCCGAGTTCACCCATTTCCAAACAGTTTGTGTTTAAGAAACGGAACGTTCAAAGCAATTTGCCGTTGATATATATCCGCCCCCCCTTTCCTGGCTTCCCTGGCTCCCCTGACTTTCCATTAATCCCCTTTTTACCAGACCTTCCAGAACAACTTAAGTTTCTAATTCTATCCTCAATGTTATACCACGCGGAACCACCATCACCGCCTTTCCCTCCCTTTCCCGCTCTACCGCTAGCTCCCTCTAAACCTGGCATTGACCAATAACTCATGTCTGGATTACCAGTAGAATAGTTAAACTCTATGTCACCCCCATCTCCACTATGCCCCCCATTACCTCCATTCCCGCCATCCCCTCCATCTGCTCCATTCCCGCCATTCCCAGCACGATACAGTGAGCTCGTAGTAACATAACCATGACCACCACAATAACCCCCATCTCCACCATGCCCCCCATCACCACCATCACCACCATGACCGCCATTTCCCCCATCTCCCCCCTCAGACTCCAAATATATCATCCCACCCACCTGAGCAGATACGACAGTTAATTTCTCCGCCGCGCTACCTGGTTCGCCATCCGATCCTCTCATTCCCGGAGAACCTTTAGTTCCATCAGTACCTGGTGTAGGCGGAGTTACATAGGTATTTTTATTCTTAAGACCAGGTGAACCATCAACGCCATTAACTCCACTGCTCCCACTTGTACCAGTAACACCATCTTCTCCATCTACTCCTTTATTGAAAAAGTGATATGGACCGTATCCAATCCCTTGAAGGACATTCGTTTCAATCCTACCGTTGGTGTAGCAAATAACTTTGCCTTCTGGTTCAATGGTTATCTGGTTATACACCAAGACAACGGGTTCGCCATAGTTATCTTTATCCATAATAATCAAAGGATTATCTTCGCTTATAGTGATCTCCTCACCACTGTAGAACGCAATTTTCATCGGAAAACGCTTAGCATTAAGCATTTCTTCATAGTCTTTGACCAAAGCGGAATCACCATAGATATAGACACGAAAAGCTTTGCACAAATCAATATGATTTCCCGGGACGTTTGCCAGTCGTTCAGCAGAGAATGGTTCAGGTAACGGATGATATGATTCCATTTTTCCAGGGCCATACCGACTATCAGGCACACCGCCGAGTGCTTTCAGCTCTTGTATAGTTTGTACTGTAAAGAATGCAGGCGGCACAGTAGCCGTTTTCAAATCGTTAGAAAATATTACCGGCCCGTCAAAGTCCGAGGTCTTAAGTTGCTTTGGCTGTCGTTCCAGGCCAAACGGACGATGATTCTGATGTAATATTGCCAAAGTCTCAGCAACCGTTCTTATGTTATCCATGGGAATTCTCCTAAGTTTGAATTTATACATTTAGAATAACTTCATATATCAATTATCCATATGACCAAGTTCCAAAGTCTCTACTGCTATCACTACTGGTATGTCACCAAATTGAATTTTTCTGGCAAGAAAATATAGGCTCTTCAACAATAGATAGGCCAGAAAAATAATTCCGACGAGAATTAATTAGGTAAGTATTTATTCACTTTACAGAAAGCAATTAGATGCAACATTTAAATTACGCCATTTAAAATACTAATGTAATTTCTCATTTTTTCTATTAATTATGAAGGATATTTTTGTGATATATCACGATATTTAAATATGCACCAATCAAAAATTTCAATTTTATATTTATCTCATAAGGTATTATTAGAAAACACAAATAAAAGCAATAAGAATGATTATATTTTTCAAAAATCACAACAAGATAGCAATCTATAGATATTATTGAGCAATAAAATTATGAACGTAATTTAAATTAAGAATAGAAAATAATTCCTCTTTACAAGAAGAGGATTTTTCCACGAATAAACTCATGTGATGCAGACGAAAACCCGAACTTACTCATTCCCAAACATATGTATTTAGGAGACGGAACGTTCACGCAATTTGCCGTTGACATATATCCGCCCCTTCTTTCCTGGCTTCCCTGGCTCCCCCGGCTTTCCATCAATACCCTTTTTACCTGGCCTTCCAGAACAACTTAAGTTTCTAGTTTTATCCTCAATATTACACCACGAGGAACCACCATCACCGCCTTTACCTCCCTTTCCCGATCTACCGCCAGCTCCTCCCGAACCTGGGTTTGACGAATAACTAATTTGTGGATAACCAGCAGAATAGTTAAACTCTATGTCACCTCCATCTCCACTATTCCCCCCATTACCTCCATTCCCGCCATCGCCTCCATCTGCTCCATTCCCTCCATACCCAGAATTACACCGTGTGCTAGTAGCAACACGACGATTACCACTATAAATACTGCCATACCCGCCATCACCACCATACCCCCCACAACCCCCATTA
>NZ_NMQR01000091.1 GCF_003545805.1 Photorhabdus sp. CRCIA-P01
GGCGGGCGTCAACTGTGTCACCAGACGCGTCACCCCGCCATCCCGCAATGACTGCGCCAGCCGCAACAGAAAATCGTGACGGATTTCCGCTATTGCCTGTCCCATGCCCCGGCTCGTCAGCGTTGGTATCAGGCTATCCAGACCCTGCGCCAGCCTCTCAGCCGTCCCCTCTTCTGACAGAAAACARCCCACCGTCTGAGTTGGCCGGTCGCGCTGGTCCCAGTGGCTGTGACGCACATTCCACACATACACCGGCGCCTGCCAGCCCAGCTGTTGGCCCTGTTTCTCCAGCATACGCAACGCGGTCTCTATCTGCGTCCGCTGGCTGAGTTGGTCTTCGGTCATCACCCACACCACCCCATCCAGCGGGCGACGGCGACGCAGTTGGCGCAACGCCTGTAACTGCGCTTTATCCGGCGGCGTCTGCAAACTGCCGCCCCACAGCAACAGGTTATGCTCGCCCTCTTGCCATTTCTGCTGAACGAGACCAGGAGCTATCTGATCTACTTCTTGATCTTCGCCCATCACCAGTAAGATACGTACTTTGCTACGCCAAAAGCGACCATAACGTCGACTGAGGTGAAAATTGATCATCTCCCTATTTTCATCCTCAGATGTATAAATTTTTAACCGCTCTTCCCTGGCCGGACGCATACCTTGTTGCTCGATTTCCCTTCTGATGTATTCCTGCCGATAGATCCCAACGATTAGCGGGAAAAGGCGCAATACACTCAAGATCAATACAGATAATCCCCAGGCAAATATCTTTTTATCATTTTCATCCAATCCGATTTTTTCACCGTAAGACCAGATACAAAATGCCAATATAGAAGCAACAACGATAAATAGCAGTGCATTACCGATTTTGGTCCATTTATTACTGATCATTTTTATTCTTTCTCCAATGCCTGAACGGTATTTACTGTCCAGTTACAATCATCTTTCACTAAAACTAAATAATTCCCTGAATGGTATTGAGACAAATCAATAGCCAACCCGGTTGCCAACCAATAAGCGCCCGGACCAGCCAGACCAATAAACTTTTCAATATTTTTAATTCGTTCCAGTTTTAATGCTGCATTCTGCTCTTGAATCACTGGCATAATTTGTGAAGTATAGGAATACATATCGTTATCACCCCCTAACATACCTATAGCTTCTTTCGCCGATAATTGGGTATTAATAAAGGTTTTAAATTGTTGTTCAAAATTTTCAGAGTCAATTTCCATCGGTCGATAAATTCTGGCTTTCTCAGTCAACTCAAATTTTTGTGCCAAGTCATCTGTTGCCATCAGAAATACCCCCAAACCTTCTGAAAATTGTCCGGTACTTTCAATTTGCAGCAATATTAACAATTGCACTTCACTGGCAGGATCTTTTAACCAATGTTCAATATACATTGCCGACAAATAAGGCACTAGATTTAATTGAGACAATGGCTTACGTGAAGGAAAAATCGATTGCCAATTTTGTTGCAATATCATTTCTAGTTCTTCATATTTCTGCTCAAGACAATTGGTGATAACCGTTGTATAGATTGGCCTGTCAGACGGTAGTTCAGAAATAGCATTTTCTACACTATGTAACAATATCTTTACTGAGTCCTGCCATTTATTTTCTGACCATGAAAAATAGTCTATTACTTTTTTCTCACCATATTGAGCGGCAATTTTCGGCTCTTCCTGCACGATAGTCCCGGCTGTTATTTTCTCCGGTAAAAATACACCATTGTGTAATACAGACATATATCGATTGGCCCAGTCTTGCCATTCTTTCTCGATATATTGATTCTCTTGATGCCAAAGACGATACATCTCCAGCTGGTAACCAAAGAGAGATAACCGAAGCCCAAATGCGGCCAGCCATATCAGGCCCACAGTACCCAGGATCATCCACCCTTGCTGCTGCCTGAGAAATTCAGACCATAACAGATAGCAGGCAATACAGACGCAAATAATCGCAATGAATGAGACAAGCCAACGCCATAATACCGGCGAAACAGGCTTTTGCTGTATTGCTATCACGGGTTTATTCCAGCCCATATTTTTACCCTATAAAAACCTTTGCTACATTTAGATAGATAACCTGACAACCACCATAGGAGAGAATGATATTTAATTACATAGAATCAAATACCATTAACTCTACATCTTATGGCTTTCTCTTTTGATAATAAGTCTCATTACACCCAAATAATATTATAGAATATCTGGAGAGTGAAAAAATTAATCAAACCATAAAATAATTTTTACTTCAGGGAGCTATCCATTGTCAACAAATAATTAATTTCACATATTAAGATTATTCACACAGAACCAGCATGATTACTTCACGTTGGAGCTCAGCAAGTTAATCAATTCACCCCCTTGATCGGGCTGAACAGCCATTGTCTTATATCGCCAACGTCCTGAGTACTTATCAGCATCAACATATATTGTTCCGCTTAATTTACTTCCCTTAATGGGTATTTCCAATCCCGCGCTACTATTGCTGATACTGCCAGAAATAAACCAACCCACCTCAATCGGCTGCCCGATAATATGCTTCACAACAGGATTAGATTGCGCCAGTGATAATGCTTTTTCATAGGGCTCCGAGGATTTCATTGAACCCATGACAAGAGTGAACACGCCCACGATAAATAGGGGCAGAAGACAAAGAATAAGCCATTTCCATTTCCTCACCACCCAGCTACGCTTTTCAGACAGGGAGGGAATATCCGTAATAGCATCGCTATTAGACAAACTCCACTCTTTTTTGATTTTCATCTCTTTAATACCTTTTCATTAGTTAAAATTAGTTCCGATGATAAACTCGAAATCATCGTCAGAATCACGACTTCGCATAATCTGATGTCCAAACTTATTCTTTCTGAGAAGCAAGTTATCCAGTCGCTGACATTTATTACCAGAAACTTTTAGACCCAAAGTTGCATTTTTAGTTTCAAAATAATTTGCTCACACAGCAAAAAATATAATCCAATAATTCAATGCGCCACCACATTTACCTTCTGCCAGCCATGTTGCTCTACGGTCACTTGTGTGCAGCTACTTAATAACGCCACATTCACCGGTTTCAATGGTTCATTGATGTTTGCCTGAACAGCAGGCAATGAGCGATAAATTTCCCGTAAATTTTCAGCATAGTGGCTCGTCTGGATAGTGACCTTCGCGGCAAGAGGAATAAAATTATCACTGCGCCCATAATTTTTCGGCGCTTCACCCTCGCTTAAAAAGGCTATCACTTTTGCTTCATTAGTCTGCCAACTCACCTGCCTATCAATGGTCGGTACTATCTCCATATGTTGCATCACATCCTCGTAGTCGCGCTTTGACTGCACCCATTTTAACGTTGCCAGCACTGCTCGCTTACGCGCATCAAGTATTGTCCCTTTACCACACTTCTGCGCGTCGTGTTTCACCGGATTTGCAACGCCATCCCAGAGATTAGTATCAATCAGAACCGCAATGACCTCCCCCTTGGTTTCCAGTGACACAGACTTTAATACATCTCCCTGACTCGTATTGATTTTTTCTATCAACTCCACCCGCGCTTCTTTACTGTCACGAATAGTTTTTAAATCCAGAGTTAAGTTTTTAACTTCCGGTGGATTAATCACACAGCGAAAACCGTAGCCAGGTGGGTTGCTTTTTGGTTTTTCAAAATAATCCAACGCTATTTTATAGCGATTAATCACCAGATTTTTTTGGTCAATCTGTCCAACAGAGCCTCTCAATACTTTTTCTTTTCCCTTTTCAGGGCCTCGCGGATTATGTTCTGATGAGTGCTGATAATAGTCTGCGGCATACCAATCATTCACCCAATCCTGTCCATTCCCCATCATATCGTACAGCCCTAACGGATTCGGAGGATAAGACCCAACCGGGCGAATATCCCCCGTAAAATTTTTATTCGGTTCATACACATTATTATTGTTGGCAAAAATAAATAACTGACCACGGCTACGGGCTGCATACTCCCATTGTGCCTCCGTCGGTAAATCGACTTTCTCACCACTCACTTTACCCAACCACTGGCAAAAGTCCTTAGCCTCCTGCCAGTACACCGAAGCCGGATATTTTTCTCCCAGCAGAGCTTGATAAGATTCGTATTCTTTCCCAACCTTTTTAAAGTGTTGATAAAAATCATTCTCTGGTAACCCAAGCATCGCCCGGTAACGGTTAAACTGAGCCCAAGTCACCCGGTATTTCGAGATACTAAAACTATCCAGCGTTACCTTATGTTCTGGCTTATTATCCAAATCAAAGCTGTAAGGCAGGTGCTCCGCCACCCGAGGGCCAAAATCCCCCATCATAAAACTGCCACCAGCCACTGGCACCATCTCCGCCAGAGCTTCTTTTACCAAAGACTGCTGCTCTGCCTGAATTTTCTTTTCATCTTTGCAACCTGCCAATGTCAGCAATGCCAGTCCGACCAGAATGAGATAACATGTCGTTCGTTTTATCATTTCAATATTTCCTTGTTGTTGCGGAAATTCTTCAAATCTACAGTTGAATTCTTTGTTTCAGGTAAATTGACTACACAGCGGAAGCCAAAACCCGGTGGATAAACCTTTTCACCAAGATGATAGCTATAGCGATTAATCACCAAGTTTTCTTGATCACTACTTCCGACAGACCCTCTTAATACTTTTTTATCTCCCTTTTTAGGACCTTGTGGATTATGTTCTGGTGAATGCTGGTAATAATCTGCGGCATACCAATCATTAACCCAATCTCGTCTATTACCCATCATGTCATACAGTCCCAGTGGATTAGGAGGATAAGAACCCACTGGGCTAACATCACCCGCAAAATTTTTCCCCAGCTCATACACATTGTTATTATTAGCAAAAATAAATAACTGGCCCCGACTCCGTGCCGCGTACTCCCACTCTGCCTCTGTGGGTAAATCTACCCTCTGACTACTCATTTTTCCTATCCACTGGCAATAGTCTTTAGCCTGCTGCCAGTCCACTGAAGCTGGATAGTTATCCCCAGTACTCTGAACGAAATACGCAACATCTATTGCTCCTTTCAGATAATTGTATGTCGCCGTTTTCGATAACCCCAGAATAGCCAGATAACGGTTAAACTGCCCCCAGGTCACTCGGTATTTTGAGATACTAAAACTATCCAGCGTTACCTTATGTTCTGGCTTATTATCCAAATCAAAGCTGTAAGGCAGGTGCTCCGCCACCCGAGGGCCAAAATCCCCCATCATAAAACTGCCACCAGCCACTGGCACCATCTCCGCCAGAGCTTCTTTTACCAACGCCTGCTGTTCTGCCTGAATTTTCTTTTCATCTTTGCAGCCTGCCAATGTTAGTAATATCAGCCCGGATATCATGGAATAACGCACTATTCTTTCTATCATTTAAATATCCTTACATAACGATGCTGTTCAACAACCACCTGTGTAATACTTTTAAACAACTCTGCATTTACCGGTTTCAAAGGTTCATTCAGGCTTTTAACCACTTCCTCGCTGGTAGGCAGCCAGTCATAAATGTCTTTCAAATTTTTTGCATAATGACTTGGCTCAATAGTGACTTTGGCAGCCAAGGGAACAAAATTATCACTGCGCCCATAAATTTGTGGTGCTTCACCCCGACCTAAAAAGGCAATCACTTCTTCTTCGCCTTTCTTCCAGTCACCTTTTCTGTAGTGGTATAAGAATTCCGGACATCTCACAAGCCTGCTAATCTGATTAACAGTGAAAGTGAGGTATGATGATGAAATTGAAACAGCCAAGATGCCACTATTCCGCTGAATTCAAGTTGGAAGCGGTTCAGCAAGTCATTCTTCATCAGCAACGTGTTGTTGATGTGGCTCGCGCTTTGGGGATAGATACCAGCACACTCGGAAAGTGGGTACGTCAATATAAAGCTGAACAACAGGGGATGACCCCGGCGGGTCAGGCTTTGACTCCCGAACAACGCCGTATACAAGCGCTGG
>NZ_NMQR01000092.1 GCF_003545805.1 Photorhabdus sp. CRCIA-P01
ATTTCATCACTGGCCTTATTGATCAGTTTAGACGCTTCTCCAACGTCACCTTTCTGTAAAGCTTTTTCTACCGCCTTGATAGTTTTCCCGGCGGCATCACCTGCACCGGGAATAATCGCTATCGCGGCGACCAGATAATCTAATGCGCTCTCAGCCTCGACAAAGCCTTTGATATCCCCGATAACGGGCACGAAGTCAGTACCAACGCTGATAATTTCCCCGGTTTGTTTACACGCCTCCGGTGACTGCTGACAAAAGGCTTGTTTTTTCTCCTCGTAGGCTTTGATTGTGCCTGACTTTTCTTTCTCTGCGGCGGACAGAAGATGGGCCAGCGAATTATACACAATCACTATTTCCCCAGCATTGGCACCACTGTTAGCCCCCTCTGCGCTATGGGTCACAATCGCACCCGCAACACCGCCGATGACTTTACCACCGGCCTGAATTGCCATCGGGTCGCTAAAGGTTTTATCCAGCGTTATGGCCGCCAGTTCTGCTGCTAATGCCCCTACCGCTGCCCCTTTGGCATTCCCTCCGCCAATCTCGGCAGCCAAGGCAGATACCGCAGCATGGCTAATCGCTTTACCCGGCACACCCAGAATTTCCCCGTTATCCCCAATCAGCCTGGCCCCTTCCGCATTCATCTGGTTACCGATATTGCTCAGTAACGCCGCTTGCAGATTATCCGTAAAACTGCCGCCGTTAATCGCCGTGCCTATGGTTGAGCTCACGACGGAGTGTGCCGCGACACGTTGGGCCACCTGACTCCAGTTATTGTTACTCAGCAAGGGAAGCGGCGATTTTATCGGGTCGACAACGCTTTGTCCTTCCACTAATTTTCCCCAGCCCATCGTGTGGTCCAGTCCCCCTAATGCACCCCCCACGGCTATTTGGGTCACCAGGGATTTGACTGAATCGCGCTTCGCTAAGGCGGCCAGGGTTTTGCTGAGATCCCCTTTATTTTCAACTAACGCCACCGCCGCCTGCGAGGTCAACCCTATCATCCCGCCATAAGCCGCCCCATAAACCGCGCTCGCCGTGGCCCCGGAGGCGCCTGTCGCCCCCACGGCGCCGCTTCCCGCCCAGGCCGCCAGACCCGAGCCCGCCGTCACCGCAGCCACCGCRATCGCAATCACSGCCCCCGCAACCGGGTTTAAGCTTGCGCTTTTTTTGTCCCAACTGCGGTAAGCGTCCTTAACCRCGTTCCACTGGACGTCATTGCGGCCTTGCAGATTTTTCAGCCATTCCGTGCCGGGAGTGCTACCCAGTACGACTAACGTGTCTTCCAGTAACTGTCCCTCTTTCACTTTCACATCCGTGTTGATGCCTTTCGCCGCCTCCACCGTCAGCGTACCGCCGACATGAACCGACGGGATTATCCAGGTCTCCTCACGGTGGCCTTTATCGTGCTGCGTAATAAAAAAGCCTGTTGATGTGGTGAGGGTCTGCTCAACATCAATGTTGGGCATCGCCTTGAAGTTCACCTTCCCGGTCTGGCTGGTGATTTTCGCGTTTTTATCGGTTTCTATTCGACTCGCTTCTAATGTCACTTCATCTTTTGCCCTCAGGTTAATATCACCRCCGGCCGTAAATTCCGTGACTTTGTTAGTCTTCTTGATTTGTACTCGATGTTCTGTTTTAGCACCAAAGACTTTACACGACTTTATGGGYCCGAAACCTTTACAGCTTTTCCTCGTTTCTTCCCGCCTATAGACYTCTTCCATGGCTTGCGCATAAAGAAAGCCGCCGGTTGCCGCGATATCCATCACCCCTTTGGCGATTAATTCCGTCGCCTGGAATAAAATACTGCCCTGAGAGCGGATAGTTAATGCGCCWCCACTGTTTAACCGACTGGCATGTTGCATGAAGCGCTCAATATTCCCCTCGCGGATAAATTCTTGTCGCGACTCAAAGCGCACATTYCCACCGGCGGAAAGCCGCATATCATTGCCGGATGTCAAGCTGGCYCCGGATGTCAATAGGTTGCCTGCCGCAACCAGGGTGAGATTTTGGGCCGCGTTGACGGCGCCGGTGGCATAAAGGGTGTGTTTATCGCCATCATTAATCGGCGAATATTGCCGGGCGGAGAACAGTAAATCCCGGCCGGCGTTAACCGAGATATTCCCCCGAGTCGAGGTTAATCTCGCGATACCCGCGATATCTTCCCCTGCACTGAGTTGCAGGTGATCACCCGCRGTAATTTGCGTGCCTAATTCAGAGAATTTGTCTAATCCATCTAATTCGGATAAATAAAACAGGCTCTCCGGCGTATTGGGGCGAGAAATATCAATATYGCGGCCCGCACTGAGCMTGACTTGTTGCCCCGCCCGGATACCCGCTTGCCGCAACATTAACTCATTGCCCGCCAACAGATGAATATTGCCCGCCGTATTCAATTGACTTCGACTGGCATTCAGRTTACGACCCGCACTTAAGGTCAGATTGTGTGATTTATCCAACCGGGTACCGGAGAGATCCAGATCGTTGCCSGCTGAAATCCGCAAATGATTATCGGCCGAAATTGAGGCTAATAACTCATGAGGCCGATTTCGTCCCATTTGGATATCGCCTTCACGCACCAACAGCTCTACATTTTCCCCCTTTAATTCGGCCTGACCGGCGGTGATATCTTTGCCCGCCATTAATGTCAGATTGTGATTYGCCGCTAATTTAACCCGGTCGGCAACAATTTCATGACCCGCATTTAACGTCATATTGTTGGCTTTATCGAATAAAATCCCCTGGAGATTCAGCTTGTGACTCGCAAACATCTGCAMATTATTGCCGGCCGAAATACGCGAATCATCCCCGCCCATCGGCATCCGAATATCCCCTTCACGCACCAGAAGCTCTATATTTTCCCCTTTCAGCTCGATTTGACGGGCGGTGATATCTTTGCCTGCAATGAGKGTCAGATTTTTCTGTGCCGCCAATTTAACTTGGCTGGCATCAATTTCACGACCGGCATTTAACGTGATGTTGTTTGATTTATCGAACAAAAGACCGTAGAGATCCAGTTTGTGATTCGCGAATATCTGCAAATTATTGCCGGCCGAAATACGAGAACCCTCACCACCCAGCCGGATGTCGCCTTCGCGCGTCAGCAGTTCAACATTTTCGCCCTTCAACCCGGCTTGAAAGGCATCAATATCTTTACCCGCCATCAAGGTCAGATTTCTCCCGGCCGCCAGTGTATTTTGGTAGGCACGCATTCTGCCTTCGGCGATGACKGACAGATCATGGGCCGCGTTGAGGTATCCCAGGCTGATAATGTCACCGGCATGCAGCAGAATATTTTTCGCCGATATAAACGCCGTGCCGTTGAATTGATTAACAAAATCCGCCACCACATTCAGACCGGCCGAGAGTTTACCGTCCATCCCGTTRTTMAAGTCGYGACCGGTTAAGATAAGATTTTTCTKCGCCTGAAACTGACTTTGGCTGTTATCCARCYKGGTCGCATTGATATAAGCATTCGCGCCCGCAGCCAGGCTGGCATTATCCGTATGACTGAATGCTTTTGTGCGAATAATGATATCGCCATGATGGGTTTTCAGCGTCGCTGAATCGTTGTCAACCCGGGTGCTGAGGTGACCGCTCGCATCTTTTTGCAACCAGAGATGATGATTGGCCTGAATCAGCCCCTTATTCTGATTGTCCAGACGGTCAATAAACAAYCGCATATCCCCTTCGGCGATAATYTTACCYCGGTTGTCCAATGTGTTCGCRGCCAGCGTCATCTCTTTCCCGGCCCGCACCTGACTCTGTTCCGCCGTTTCAATGCCCTGACTGCTYACGGTGATATCGGTTTTGGCCTGTATATTGCCCAGCGTCATCTTGCCATCCGCGGTCAAACGGATGTCGCCCTGCGTTGCGGTCAGGTGGGTCAGATTGACCGCCTTGCCCGGCTCGGTACTGACCAGACGGATGTGATGGGCAGACATGCCCCCCAGTGACCCGGTATCCATCGCTCTCCAGGGGGCATAACCGTCCCCGGCAAGGGGGACAAGGGTCCCGCGTTTGACATCAATCCGGTTGGGCCCTTGTGTCAATGTCAGGTTTTTCGCCTGTAGCTTACCGTTAAGCTGTGTGTTCCGGCTGATGATATCGATATCATCCTGCGCCGTCGCGTCCAGCCCCTTTTCATCAACGGTGATAGTGCCTTTTTTCACCTCCAGGGCCGCTAATGCGCCCGCTTTATCAAACACCGGTTTCCCGGTCGATAAGGTGACCGCCGGGGTATTGATAAAGCCACAGCCATCACAGGTGATGCCGTTCGGGTTGGCGATAAAGACCGCGGCTTTTTGCCCTGCCACTTCCAGCAGGCCCTGTAAATTTGAGGCAACCGTCCCCACCACTTCATTAATAATCAACTCAGCCGATTGACCGTTGAAGTGAGGGTTTGCCCCAATTTGTCCCGCCAGGACGGATGGGGTCGCAGCGGTCGCATTATTGAACACCAGCCCTAAAGCCCCGACATTAAACTCCCGATAACGGTTATGTGAAACCCCGCGGGAATTAGGCGCCGCAATATGAATAACCGGCAGGTTATTTTTCACGGCAATCCGGGTTTGCTTATCCGCCAGTTGGATCCCGGGTATGCCACCGGCTATTTCTGGGATATTGATTGCCAACTGGGGGACATGGCCTAACGCAAGGTCAATCAGTGCAGCAGTCACCGGGGTATATTTTCCGTCGGCTGAGTACAACGCGGGGCTATTTTGGGCGACGGCGGCCGTCCCTGCTGCCGATAAGGTGGTCTCCGCTATATCGCGGCCGGCAATCAGGGTTAAATTGTTGTCGGCGGTGACGTGACCGACATAAAGCGAGTCACCACTGGTGAGGGTAATATCTTTCCCGGCGGTCAGGGCAATGCCACCCAGATTTATCCCGCCACCCGCGTGAAGATCAATATTTTCATCCGCAGCCAAATGCTGATTAATATCAATCCATTCATTACTCGCCACAAAGATATTTTTTGCCCGGCTAATTAGCGTATCTGAAAGAGATAATCCGCGTTTAGACAGAATACGCAACGTATTAACCGCAGAAATCAGGGATAATGCCGGTGTGCCTTTCGGCGTGTCACTGCCGCCGGGTAAAACAGCCGTACTATAACTGTTGGAAATCAAGGTCATGTTAAGACCGGAGATATCCGCGCCACGCATCGTAAAACTGTTCTCGCCCTGTAGCAGGACCTGGTGCCCGGCGTTGACATTTCCCCCCTCTAAAGACAAGGCTTTCGCTTTRATGGCRACATCYCCGTCGGCACGAATGCGTCCCCGATGCTGCAAGGTATCGGCGGTCAATGTCAGATGTTGACCGGCTTGCATATGACTCTGTTTCGCCATGTCAATGCCTTTACCGCGCAGGTTGATGTCGGTTTTGGCCTGCACATCCCCCAGARTCACCTGACCATCGGCGRTCAMAYTGATRTCGCCTTGCGTYGCCGTCAGGTTAGTCAGGTTGACCGCCTTACCCGGCTCGGTACTSACCAGACGAATTTTATGGGCAGATATTCCCCCCAATGACCCGGTATCTATCGCTGCCCAAGGGGTATAATCTTCCCCGGTAATCGGCACAATCGTCCCGCGTTTTAAATCAATCCGGTTGGGGCCTTGTGTCAATGTCAGGTTTTTCGCCTGTAGTCTGCCGTTGAGCTGAGTGGTCCGACTGATGATATCGACAGTATCCTGCGCCGTCGCATCCAGCCCTTTTTCACCCAGGATGATGGCGCCTTTCTTCACTTCCAGGGCCGCTAACGCCCCGTCTTGATCAAACACCGGTTTACCGGTCGATAAGGTGACCGCCGGGGTATTGATAAAGCCGCAACCATTACAAATCATGCCATTCGGGTTG
>NZ_NMQR01000093.1 GCF_003545805.1 Photorhabdus sp. CRCIA-P01
AGACGCTCCGGCAACTGTTGGTACTCTGCGCCCGGTCATTCATGCAACAGATTGAGCACCGGCAGGGAAAACTGGCTGACTGGGTTAAGCAGCAGCTTGAACGAAAGCACTCTAATATCGTGGCCTGTGCATTGGCTAATAAACTCGCCCGGATAGCGTGGGCCATTACGACACAACACACGGTATTTGTCGCCTAAAGCTGGCGTCATTGTGAACCTATTTAAATGTTACCCCACTGGTTTTGCGAAGACTGATTATTGATGACATGAACGGCCTACCGGCCTGATGAGAAACTTAACATAAAAAATGGCTCTTTCAAGCCGACAAGGTTTTAAGGTTCATCAGGCGCGGAACTCATCGAGGCGCAGGCTCCTTGCCTACAGTGACGCCGGATAGATTTAAGCAAGCCAAAAATTCATCAAAAATGAGTGTTGCAAAAACGAGGGGAACCATAGATTTTTATGCTCTCCATTATAAGTTTCCGGTCAATGAATCGGCTGATAACTCACATTAAGACGTTTAGCCAATCTCTCAAGTCGCTTATCCAATGTCCAAAGTCTTGATCCTGGCGTTATTAAGGTTGATGCCAGCAACGTAATATCAATAAAACCACATCCAAGCCCGTACAGTTTTTCGTTTTCAATAAACGCGATCACTTCGGCAATACTGGCCTGATGGCTCGGTGGTAAAAGACCTAGATCACTAAGTGTTCGCAGTCTTGGAGCCGGAGGGGTACCACATGCTATCTCTGCCAATACCATTGGATGAATCAAAACCAGATCCCGGCTCAGCAACTGAATCAACCCGTCATTCCGGTTTTTGAAATGGTCAACCCAGACGGATGTATCAACCAAAATAGTCATTATGCGGATGGCTCCTCGCGGCGGCGGGGAATCGTCTGCATTTCAGGCGATGTACCGCCGAGCGAAGCGAGCCGCTTTGCAGCCTGCACCTGAACAAACGTTTTCACTGCTTCCCGGAAAATATCAGCTTTGTCCATGCTAGGATCGGCCATTTCCAGCGCCTGTGCATACAGCACATCATCAATCGTGACAGTAGTTCGCATTTGATTACCTCATTGATTCAGATATTGATGCAATATTGCATCAATATCTGAATCAATGCAAGAGCATAAATCATTGGGGACAATTTTGTTAACCTGTCACCATTTGAAGAGGGTTGGGAAATGGATAAGTCACGGACTGAAATAGTTAGATAATTTTAACATCATGGAGACCATAAAAATCTGTGGGGCACTTATGCCGCAATCTTTTCTGTCCAAGAATGCTCCGTTTCGTCACCTAATTTTATGCCCGGATACCCATGCTCAAATTGGGTTTTCAAATCATCATTAAGTACGGCTGTGCGGGTCTGGAGTAAGTCATGCGCACCTTGCCGGCTCCATTGCATCTGCTGCTTTTTCACCATCCGTTTGGCAATCACTTCATTGATCGTCGATTCAACAAATGAAGAGGACATGGGTTCACCATAGCGGTACATTTCACCATAATTCGGGATCATCATGCGGTTATTTTCAATGTAGGTGTACATTTCATCGATATGTTTTGATAAGGATTTCTTATTATCATAATGCGAGATGTCCTCATCACACATCTCAGCACAATCCTCTAGCTGTTCTAATGCCTTAATCACATTGCCATGCCAGAGATACCATTTTGTACTGGTTAAAGCGTCCAATAATTCTGCACCGAGTTCAGGGGGGGGTCGATACCCCTCTGGCATATTGTTTGAGTACTGTCAGACGCATCGTGATATGAAACCAATCCAGTACGTGCTGCGATTCGGGGTACAAGTTAAATTGCAGATCCCTGAGATTATTGGCACCATCCGATAAGACAGTAATTTGTTGATTCGCCTGCATACCTTGTGAAGATAACTGGGCGATGAGTTTTCTTCTGGGGTGATTTTCAAGACATTGCACAAAACCAAAGCGTTTGGTTGGAGCATTAGCCGCGAATGATTTTCCGACGATGATTTCAAAATGGGGTTTTCTGTCGTCCCGGTTTCTGACGTAGCCTCCATCAATACCCACCGTCATCGGTTTTCCCGGTTTGGGTAATTTTTCCCATTCTCTGGGATCGCCAGGGAGAAAATCCGGCAATCCGTCTAATTCGGCCTCTTGTCTTTGGGCGATCTGACAGAGATGATTTCTGACTGTGGAGGCATTACAGCGTTCCCCCACCGGCAGAATATCTTTGAGCTAATCCCACGTTATAGCAGGCCAGCTTTAACTTGATACCTTTCTCTCTTAATGCGGCATAACCGATCGAGGGAGTGAACAACTATCGTGTCGCCGGTTCTGACCGGTTGAAGCATATCCTGAAGCTGTGGCCGGTTGATGTTTTTCGCCCTGGCTTGTTCGATATAGATTTTGTCAATTTTAATACCGGACGCAGACAGTGCCTCTTTCTGGCGATCAACATGCTGGTCAACCGAACTGACCCGAATGTAGGCATAATGCATATCACCCTCAAAAGTCTTTAAACCTGATAAAGATTTGTAGAATACTCTATAAAATTGACTTTCCCGATGTTTATAGAGGATTATTTCCTTGTTTTTAGCATGGATGAAAAGGTACCTTTATGGATACCGATCATCCTATTCTATCGTCGATTTAACACCGTGCCCCACAGATTTTTATGGTCTCTATAGGAAGTATATCTATCTTTCCAGCCATTATATTACTCCTTTCAAAATTTAAGGTTATTAGTAACCAGAATACGCTGTATAGAAATCTAGGATGAGTTCATCATATGTTTCACAATCTTGCACCCAAGTTATATTTAAAGGAAAACAAAACATGTCAATTATATCGAAAACCTTTCTCTCGCTTACCTTATCATGTGTATTATTATCAACAAATAGCTGGGCCTCATGTGGTGACTGCGTATCAATAATAGGTAAAAGGGTCATTGTTAATGAAGTTGGCGTAGTAGATGGTAATTATTTCTACGCATATACCAATCTAGGAAAAATTGAGCTTCCGGCTAACGGGTACGATCTTGCCAAATTGGCATTTATATACTCTAAGGAAATGTATGTTAATACAGATACAAAAAATTTCACAATGATTTCCAGATAATATATCAAAAAAGGGGATGGAATAATGAAAAAACAAACGTTAGAAAGGGGAAATTCTGCTTAGAATTTTCTCTTTTATCATCTTCTTTAGAAGTACTTCATTTTATGCTGACCGCCGTAGCGGTCATTTACACCGTTTAGTTCGGTTTCTGGACACTCAGGTGATTCTGTCTAGGACCAGCGGTTGAGTAGACCTGCCGGTTACCCGGACAGGCCCCTCCTCAGAACCGGACTTGCGGAACTACCGCATCCGGCTCCCGACAGATCAGTGTCCCCACACATATTCAGCGAGTTAGTAACAGCATTGATTTGGTTTTCCATTTATCTGTAGAGCATAAAAAATCTATGGTTCCCCTCAGATGGCCGTTCTGAATGGAGAACTGAAGGCACAATTTGGGAGTTGGTATCCTGGCATTAGAATTAATGAGCTAGCCGGAGTACGGTTGATAGTTCTACATTAGCTATAGTAGTATAAACATTAATGTAGTACCCCACACTTTTTTATGCTCTATATATTATAGATGAGAATCTTGTTTATTATAAATAATATTTATGTTTGTGTGGTTTTTGTAGGTAATACATTGTTTTTAAATAAAATAATTGTGAATGAAAATTCTCGGCTGTGAGTAATGAATGGCAATAATGCAAGGAATTATCCAAAAAATCAGAATAGACTCTATTGGATCGATTATATTTCAAGTAATAACTATATTCAGGAATGGAATCCCCATTCCTGAACTGTTTACATTTAACGATTTGCTACTTTCACCCGTAATGCCTGTTTTTCTGCGTCACTGATAAACGCGGTTTCCAGCCCATTTATCTGAGCCTGGCGAATTTGAGCAATAGATAAACCCGCGGCGGGGGCGGCAACTTCATATTCATGGCGGATATCGATGCCTTCAACTGCCGGATCATCTGTATTAATAGAGGCAAGAATGCCTTTTTCCAGAAATCGTTTCAGTGGATGGTCCAATAAACAATTAACGGTGCTGGTTTGAAGGTTTGAGGTTAAACAGGCTTCAATACCAATCCGGTTATCAACCAAATAATCCATTAATCCGGGATCGGTAATGGCTTTTACTCCATGACCAATACGAGTGGCGCCTAATTCCCTAATGGCTTGCCAAATACTTTCAGCGCCAGCAGCTTCGCCGGCATGGATGGTTATATGCCATCCAGCATCACGGGCTTTGGTAAAATGAGATTGAAAAAGAGGGCCGGGAAAACCTAACTCGTCACCTGCCAGATCCAAGGCCGTAATATGTTGGCGGTGAGCTAGCAGACTAGCTAATTCCTGAGTACAGGCTTGTTCACCAAAAGTTCTGCTTAAAATTCCGATAAGACGAATGTCGATATCGTTATTTTGACGGGCAGAATGGATACCATCAATAATCGCTCTACTATTTTGAAAACTACTTAGGGCAACGCATCTAATTTTTCAATGTGTCCACAATACTAATGGCTTGTTTTTTATCATTTGCCCCCATCCTAAACGAAGGAGATAAAGAGGTTTGAATAGTCGTTGTGAACATAGGAATACCGTTGAATGATACTGTCATTTGGGTTCCAATGTTTTTATTGATTAGAGCATTAAATCGAGGAAAACATGGTTTATCTTTTTTTACTACTACTGATAACTCATTATTCATCCCATCATGTGCTCCTAAATAATCAATTTGATCTGTACAAGATTGAGTTAAGATAAACTTGTCACCAGATAAAAATTCAAATTCTAACCCTTCTTTCGTTTGAATTAGCCTATTTCGATTGTTTTTATCGGAACATCCGGCTATTGCGGAGAGGAACATCATAATAACAAATAGATTTTTCATGATTTCGAACCTGTCATATTTAAGAACCACATATAGCCCACTTAAAAATTAAGTAGGGCTATGAGTAGTATATTATTACTAATCCCAAGTAACAATAACATTTTGTCCTGTAGAAAAGCTTTTACATCTTATTCTGTCTATTCCCGCTCCTCCTCCATGGATCATGCAATCACCCGGGCCTGTAGCGTGTGTAGTTTTTAGCCCCGACTGATCTACATAATTGTATCTCAACAGAAAAAGCGGATGGCATCTGTGATTCTGTTACAAAAGTATATCTAATATTATGTGTAGCACCCGACCATCCTTGTAAATCAACCCAAGGTCCCTAAAAACCAGGTGGAGCGTAAGCTTGTGCTGCTGGCATATTCATCTCCTTAAACAAACGTAAAAAAACTAGTTATGTTGATAGGCAAATAATAGTTCTAGAACTCTATATATTATAGATGAGAATCTTGTTTATTATAAATAATATTTATGTTTGTGTGGTTTTTGTAGGTAATACATTGTTTTTAAATAAAATAATTGTGAATGAAAATTCTCGGCTGTGAGTAATGAATGGCAATTAATGCAAGGAATTATCCAAAAAATCAGAATAGACTCTATTGGATCGATTATATTTCAAGTAATAACTATATTCAGGAATGGAATCCCCATTCCTGAAC
>NZ_NMQR01000094.1 GCF_003545805.1 Photorhabdus sp. CRCIA-P01
AACATCACCCCGGAACTCATTCAAGACCAGATTTACAAAACCGCCTATAATCAGGCGTTGAATGAATCTGGCCTTGGCACCGGTGGGAAATACCACACCGCTTTACAGGCGGCCACTGCCGCCATTCAGGGACTTGCGGGCGGGAACATTGGTCAGGCACTGGCGGGCGGCGCTTCCCCTTACCTCGCCGGAGTGATTAAAGACCTGACCACCGACCCGAAAACCCATCAAGTGGATATCGTGAGCAATACCCTGGCCCATGCGATTCTGGGGGCAGTGGCCGCTGAAGTCAGTGGTAACAATGCGCTAGCCGGTGCAGCAGGTGCGGCGGGCGGGGAACTGGCTGCCCGGGAACTGATGAAGCACATTCACGGCGAAAATGCTAAAGTCAGTGACTTAAGTGAAGAAGAAAAACAGACCATCAGCACTCTTTCTACCCTGGCAGCGGGACTAGCCGGTGGGATTACCGGTGACTCCACCGGCAGCGCCGTTACCGGGGCCCAGGCCGGGAAGAATGCGATTGAGAATAACTCCTTGTCCGGCGACAAAGCCCGAAAAGCCGTCAAAGAAAATAAGGAATGGCTGCAAACTCAGATCAGGGAAACATTGGGAGAAGGCACTTCCTCGGCAGTGGTTAATGGTGCTCTGGAGTTCATTGGCGATACTGGCGATTTTGTGATGGCAGGTGGGGATTATGCGTTGGATGGTGCCATGGCTATTACAAGTTGTGCTATCGGAGATAACTATTGCCAGCGTGCCCTAAATGATCTGGAGGGTAAAAATCAGGCCGTTGCGGGTAGCGTAAAATCGTTGATGACGGGCGAGAGCTGGCAAGCAATCAAGGAAACCGCTAAAAAAGCGAGTGAAGGTGATCAGTTAGCATTAGAAAAAATGGGCGGTGTTTTTGCGAGCCTGTTGACTAGAAAGACGCCTAATGTAGATAAAGTACCGGTTATTGTTAGCAAAACAGAAAATTCGCTTCCTCAATGGAGTGCTGGAGAAGGGAAATTTAGCCCGAAAGAACAAGGTAAAGTTACAAACGTTGAGAATGCAACAAGCAAACCTGATGCAAAATCACTGCCTTACAAAGATACGGTTGGAAGTGTTGGAAAAAGCACAGATTATACAGATATTCTCTCTCCAGAAGCGAAAAAACATATACTGTATGGCGATAGCCCTACCAGTGGTGGTCATTTATTCCCGGGAAATCCAGGAAAAACGACTTTCCCATCTAATTGGACGAAAGAAAAAATTATCCATGAAATAGGTGATATTGCAACTTCGCCGAAGACTCAATGGTATGCTCAATCAGGAACTGGCGGGCATTATACCAAGGCTGGAAAACCCGCTAGATGGGTTGCTTGGGAGGTTCGGGATGGTGTTCGCATGAGGGTAATTTATGAGCCTGCAAATGGTAAAGTAGTTACTGCATTCCCAGATAAAACATCGAAACCAGCAACCTTGAAGCCTATAAAATAAGGAGTATCTAATATGAATGTGAACAAAAAAATCAGGCTTTTAGGTGAAGGATTGAAAGATCGCTTGGAACCTTCACTTGTTGATTATGACTTGGAGTATATAAATCACTCGGAAAATGTCCTAGCGTTCGAAACATTATGCGATCATATAGCTGACTATGATGTTGAAATAACAAAAGATGAATATAATCAGATAATTAAGATTGTTAATGACCTATCATTAGAGATTGATGAAAGATACCTATATATTAATCCAGATAAAAAATCATAAATGATAAAAGATCCCAGTCCAAGCGCTGGGATCTTCCTTTTAGCCGTCAGCTGTTCTCAATAAGCCGGATAATCAACAGCCCGTGCTCAATGCTGACCTGCACCGGCTGCCCGGTGGTAAATGAACTGCACCCCAAAAGTTGGGATCTTCCTTTTAGCCGCCAGTTGTTCAGAGCGTCGCAGGGGCGCCGCTTGCGGGCTCTGTACCGCCCGCGCCCGCAGAACGTGCGTCCGCCGCCCAGGCAAGCTGGGCGACGTTCGCCCGTTGCCGAAAAAGGCGCTACGCTGACAAGGGCCCGGCGGGAAAAACGGGCCGTCGGGGGCGAAAAGCGCGTCAGGGGGTTTTGGGTTCGGCGGTGAACGGACATTGGAAAAAACGGGTTGTAACTGACTGAGGGCATTAGGAAAATCGGTGTTCGATGGTCAACTTCGCACTGGAATGGGTTGTTGTGGAGAATAACTACTTGCACGAAGATGAAAGCAGAAGTTTTGATAAAGAACTGGCGGAGTGTAAGGCTAAAGGAGGGGGTATTACCTGCGTGACTTATGAAGAAATTATTCAAGCAAATACGAATGTTGCGCTTGATGAGGGATCGTTACAAATTCGATTGTCAGAGAAATTAAAAGATCCCGACGCCATCAAGATAGTGCAGTATTTGAATGGTAAGGATTTGCAGTTTTTGAAGGATAATATTACCACTTCTGACAGAGTTGCTGCTGTCGCCTTAGATCCAACTTCATGGCCTGTAATGGTCTTTGGTGCAAAGGCGATGATTCAGGGAGCAAAAGGCAAAGAACAGTTACTTGCAGCAGGGATCACCAGTGGTATGAATGCGGCTATTCAATATGGTACGACGAAAGAAGTAAAACTCTCTGATTTGATTGGTGCAGGTGTTGTTGGCGCCATTACTGCTGGAAAAGGTTACAACCCCACTGTAACGTGGAATGCAATAGGTGGTTACTACACTGCGGAAATTAAAGGGGATGATCCGTTCTTAAATGCGATATTGAGTAAAGGAGGTGCCAGTGCAGGTTACACGGCTGGTAATGTTCTGAAAATTCCAATGGAGAAGATTTTCAATCCAATATCGAAACAACTTGAATGGGAACCAATCGGGATTTGGACAATTACAAAGCCTGCGAGACAAAGTTCAGTCCCATCAGTGGCTGGTAACGTTGGTGATTCAGCCGTATCAGGTTGGTTCAACTCTACTGTTGGGGGAGCAGTACAAGAAGGAAAACAGCAAGATGAAAAAAAATAAAATGAAATCAATAGTGATTATGTGTTATCTATCATTTTCTTTTTTCTTGGCTGTTTTCTTGCTGAGTGTTATCTCACAAGCTTTCAGTTTATGGTTTATAGACAAAGCCGATATTTTTTGTTCCATCAAAGACAATATAGGGGTTCATTTGCAAATTGGAGCAGCAGGTGCTTTAGCTGGGTTTTTACTTTGGCTATTTGATATGTATTAGTGAGAAAAATCCCAGCCAAAGTGCTAGGATTTTCCCTTTAACCCTCCGCTGTTCTCAACGAGCCGGATAATCAACGGTCCGTGCTCAATGCTGAAATACGCAGGAAGCCATCACTGCAACGAAAAAAGCTACGGAAGCATTGAAAGACCCGGAAAGGCAGCAGGCGCTGGATGTTGGTTCCTATAAGGAATTAAAATCCCGCTCAGTCGTGGGGGATAAACTAGAGCATGACCATATTCCGTCATTTGCAGCGCTTAGAAAAACAAAGGAAGATGAGTTAGGAAGAAAATTAACCCCCGCAGAGGAAAAAACTTTATACCAAAATGCAACGGCTGTTGAAATTCCACGGGATGCACATAAAGCCAGCCCGACTTACGGAGGTAAAAATACTCCCGCTCAAGTTCAGAAAGATGCACAGGATCTTTGTGGTGCCGTATGCCGTGATACCGAAGCTTTGAGACGTAATATGATAGAACGAGGTTATGATCCTAAATTAGTTGATGATGCGGTGCGACAGATCGTAGAACGTAATCGGGGTCAAGGAGTAATAAAATAATGTTGAAATTGCAAGAAATTATAACTTTGCTTGGATGTTCGAAGCTCGATCATCGTTTTGTCTTATTAGCTCAAGAAGTTAATGAAATACCAGATGTTTCTCCTGATATTTTAGGAGAAAGAATCTATTATTCTTTTTATAATTCAGGAATATTACTTTTACTAGAGAATAATATCCTAGATCAAATTACTTTCTTTATAGAACCAAGTGAAGGCTTTACTGGTTATATTGGTGAATTACCAGAAGGTATAGAGCTAAAGGAAAAGGAGTCAAAAGTTATTGAATCCATAGGCGAACCAACGTCAAGCGGAGGAGGCAAACCAGATATGCTGTTGGGATACATTAACCGATGGATAAAATATGTGAGAGATAACTATGTATTACATATTGAATTCAATCAAAACAACTTTATAAGTAAGCTTTCTCTAATGCTGAAATAATACATATCCAGACCTTGTGAACTCCCCCCGAAAGTTGGATAACCAACAAGTAGGGGAAAATTCTCTATGAAGAATTACAGGAAGCATTCATTTAAGTTTAGGTATAAAGTCATGCCACATTACCACTGGCCTGAATATCTCCGCCAGCACCAACTACGGCAAAGGCCGTGAAAGCGGCAATGGCGTCAGCCATAATGAAACTACGCTGGATGCAGGGCAAACTGTCACCCTCAAGGGCGCTCAGGTCAGCGGCGAACAAATTACCGCCGACGTAAAACGTCACCTGACGCTCAGTAGCGAGCAGGACAGCAACCGCTACGATATGAAGCAGCAGAATGTCAGTGCCGGCGTCAGTGCCACTGTCGGCCCAGGTTCAGGCGGTTCATTAAACCTCAGCGCCAGCCGCGACAAAATCCACAGCAACTTTGACTCCGTACAGGAGCAGACTGGCCTGTTTGCCGGCAAAGGCGGCTATCAAGTGAAAGTGGGTGAACATACTCAGCTTGATGGCGCAGTCATTGCCAGTACCGCAGACAAAGACAAAAACACCCTCGATACCGGCACTCTCGGCTTCGGCGATATAAAAAACAAAGCGGATTTTAAAACTGAACACCACAGCGTAAGCATCAGCACCGGGGGTTCAGCAGGCGGTATGTTACTCAGTAACATGGCGGCCAATACCCTGGGTGGCGCTAACCGGGAAGGCCATGCTCAAAGCACCACCCATGCCGCAGTCAGTGACGGCGCCCTGATTATCCGGGATAAAGACAACCAGCAGCAGGATATCACCCCCCTGAGCCGGGATACCGACCATGCTAACAATGCTCTCAGCCCTATCTTTGACAAAGAGAAAGAGCAACAACGACTGAAACAGGCCCAACTAATTGGCGAAATCAGTGCGCAGGTGATTGACATCGCCAGTACCGAAGGGGCCATTATCGCCACCAAAGCCGCCCACGCCAAACTGGAGAACATCAGCGACCCGGATAGAAAAGCGGCCATAAAAGTCCTGGAGGATAAAGGTAAAACCGACATCACCCCGGAACTCATTCAAGACCAGATTTACAAAACCGCCTATAATCAGGCGTTGAATGAATCTGGCCTTGGCACCGGTGGGAAATACCACACCGCTTTACAGGCGGCCACTGCCGCCATTCAGGGACTTGCGGGCGGGAACATTGGTCAGGCACTGGCGGGCGGCGCTTCCCCTTACCTCGCCGGAGTGATTAAAGACC
>NZ_NMQR01000095.1 GCF_003545805.1 Photorhabdus sp. CRCIA-P01
TACCCGGTTGTTGAACCGCCCTCCAAATAGCTCGTGCATCCTGAACATCGTTTTTATTACCCATCCGGAATGCCCGGACAAACCGGGCCTGAAGCAAACGGACTTCATGTCCCTGTTTTCTCAGTTCCCGTGCCCAATAATGCGCCCCACCACAGGCTTCCATACCAATCAGATTTCATGAGTGGATCCTCCAGTCATCGGGAAGCTACAGGCTTCCACTTTTAGGCACTATAAGGCCGGAAATCTGAGAGGATCCACGCCTCATCTCTCAATTCCATCACAATGCCGGGAGCTAAGTGGTTGGGATGCGTTCATTACATTCTCCTTGTAGAAAATTTTTGCCCATCGGCATCAGCCAATATCTTATTATCAATGAGATCCCATCACCTGAAGATGGGTAATTGGTCGAGTAGCCCGAGGGGATCTCACCCGCAGGCCCTCACGCAACCGGACATGAAGTAGAGTAGAGCGCCAGCGAGTTACCATTTGCTATAGCACTTTTCCGAACGCCCCCTCTCCAAACCGGACATGAGACTTTCGACCTCATCCGGCTTTCCAGTGTCATTTTTCCCGATTTTGGTTGGACAAAACTTGTGAATTTCCGCCTGCCTCGATCGGAATAGACGGCCAGAACATTTTCGGCTGTGGCCATTTCGGTTACCTCAATATTTGGTCGTCAGACACCTGTGATCCTTCGCCATGTGGACGGCTTTCCCGTCCCCGGACTACTACGATCACTCCGTCACCCTGGGTCTCGCGACCCGTAGGCGATCCCGTGTTCGCACGAATCGAACGTGATAGCGCAACGTAGGTTCCCCGTTCGACACCTTGAACGATCTCGCTGACCGTCGTTCAGCAGGGGAAGATTTCGGCTGGCGAGAGGTTTACCAGCCTATCCTGCCGACACAGCCCTGACATACCGTGGCTATGGATGTGAGTATTCCATCACTGGTGTCTGAGGTTCAGGCAATACAGCTTTAACCTTATTACGCGGGTCTTGCACAACAACCCGGTATGTTCGTCGGGACTGTGCTTTTCAGTCATGCTTATGTCCCTTAAGATTTTCACCATCCGGTAAGACTGATGACCCAGCAGTATTTCTTCCAACTCCTCCTGCCTAAGGCAGGGATTCGATTCGCCGCTTTCACGGCGCACTCTCTCGATTCATCCGGCTCCTATCGTCCAGTCATACCAGCATGAGTAATCGGCCAATGAGCGAATAGACTAGGCCACCGCGCGACTACACGCTTTAGCCATGTCGTTGCCCGTGAAGCGCTACCCAGCCGTTTATATTTCCGTTTTGCCCATCGCACAAGAGCATAGTTCAGTTGCTCCAAAATCGGAGCAAGCTTCGATCTATAAAATTTGCCATAGTAGTTGCTCCAGCCCCGTAAAACAGGGTTGAGACTATTCGCCAGTTCCTTGATCGATAACTGTGTCCATCGGTGCGTTTTCCATCTTCGAATTTTCCCCCGCATCGCCTTAGCTGCTTTCACACTGACAGCAGGTAGAACGCTGAGGAACAGCGTTCCATCCCGACGCTGTGTACATCGAGGTTGGAACCTGTACCCGAGAAAATCAAAATGGATCACCGGATAATCTCCTCGTCTTGTGCCATCTTTGCAATAAACTACCTTCGTCTTGTCCGGGTGCAGTGTTAATCCACACTCAGTGAATCGCTGGCCAATGTCCCGAAACAGCCTTTCAGCTGCCTTTTGCGATTTGCAGTGAACAATCAGTCGAGTCGCCCCGGGGAACCTCCCCCAAGGCGCTCACGGAACCGGACGTGAACGTCTCCGCTCATCCGGCTCTTCCCATTGAAGCCTGCCCCCATAGTAGCGGCCAGTGGGCAAACAACCTCGTTTCACTCCGCGCAACACGCGCCAGCCAGTGACTGGCCCGTCGCCGGTGGCCCCGAAGTCGCTTATGTTTACGGGTCAGCCATAACACGAGTTTGCGATCGATTTGCCTCAGCGTTGGATACAGGGCCGATTTATAAAAAACACCGTAATAATTTATCCAGCCTCTGATTTTCGCATTGAACATATGCGCCAGATCGTTCAAGGACTTGTCACTGCGATTTTGCAGACCCCAACTCCTCACCTCCTGACGGATTGCTTTCCCTGCTCTGGCACTCATCCCCGGACTGAAGTTAACGAAGGTCTTACCCCAGCGATTCTTCGACAAACGGGGCCGGAATGTATAGCCCAGAAAGTCGAAGCGCGTCTCTGCGTAATTCCCCCGTCGATCGGCATCTTTACAGTAAACCATCCGGGTCTTCTGCGGATGCCACTCCAGCCCACATTGCGCGAACCTCTGGCCTGCTTTACTTATCAGTGCTTCGGCCTGCAACTGACTGTGACAGTGGCATACAACATCATCGGCATACCTTTCAAAGGGGACGCCGGGAAACTGACGTTTCATCCACATATCAAAGGCATAATGCAGGAACAGATTCGAGATCAGGGGTGAAATCACGCCGCCCTGCGGCGTCCCCCTGTTCCGTACCTGCACCCTTCCATCCGGCATTTGCACCGGCGCCTTCAGCCAGCGTTCGATATACATCACCAACCAGCGTTCCTGTGTGTGATGCCGCACTGCTTTCAGTAACAGGGCATGATCAATATTATCAAAGAAGCCTTTGATATCGATTTCCACAACCCAGTCAAACTTCCAGCAACGTGTTCTCGCCTGCGCAATCGCCTGGTGAGCAGATTTCCCCGGCCGGTAGCCATACGAATCGGCATGGAACAGAGGTTCCAGTACAGGCTCAAGTACCTGTTTAACGACCATCTGGGCGATTCTGTCCGACACGGCAGGAATACCGAGCGGACGCACACCACCATCAGCTTTGGGGATCTCCACACGCCTTACCGCCTGCGGCATATAACTGCCCGAAGCCAGTCTGTTCCATAGCTTGTAGAGATTGTCTGCAACATTCTCGTCAAACCCGGCCAGTGTCTGTCCGTCAATACCTGCCGCACCACGGTTAGCTTTCACTCGTTTATACGCTTCCCACACCTGTCGCTTACTCACAGGAAATGGCTTTGCCGATTTTACAGCAGTCCTCCCACCGGCTTTATCGCYCGTGGTTGCTGTCGTGCCATCAGCACAATGGGGCAAGCCCTTTGCTCCAGAYCCATTACGGTCCTTCAACGCTACTACGGCTTGCTCCGCCCCTGTACCCCGCATTGGTACTCTGGCGCTCATGGGACCTCCACTTGCGTTTCTCCCTTCWCATCGGGGTGACAGGTTCCCACGTTCCCCACAAGAGCCTGAATCGACTTCACGCCGCCTTTATGCCGGATGCCGCGCAGGCAGTAAACAGGTCGCCCCCTGCGCTTATCCCACAGGAACGACTCCACCATGGTTTTGACATCATCTATACGCTTTCGACACATCATCAACGGTTCACTTTCGTTCGTCTCTTCGATCCCTACCTGATCGGATCATGCCCGACCTTTTCCCATCTCGCTCACCACCACGTCTCTTAAACGCAGCAGCAGTGGGGGGGTTGGTGCCTGCGCCTGTACGCCGACACCGAGGGGCCTGCCCTCATCTCTTGTGTTGCATAGCTGCACGGGGACTTACGTCCCCGGTGCATGCCTTCGTGGCACACTATCATCAGCGTATCGCTCAAACCGGACGACAGGAAATTCCCGTTTCATCCACATGTCGAATGCATAGTGCAGGAACAAATTCGCCAACAACGGACTAATGACGCCCCCTTGCGGCGTACCTTTATCCCTTATCTGCACCGTCCCATCCGGCATATGTACCGAAGCGGTCAGCCATCGCTCAATGTAGAGCAACACCCACTTACAGTCCGTGTGTTTGCGCACCGCCTTTATCAGGAGTTCATGATCGATGTTATCGAAGAACCCTTTGATATCTACATCCAGCACCCAGTCCATACGCCAGCATCGTTGCCGGGCTAGCTTCAGGGCATCGTGCGCAGATTTGTGCGGGCGGTAGCCATAGGAGTCATCGTGAAATAGTGGCTCCAGAATCGGCTCCAGCATGTTTTTGACCACCATCTGCGCGATGCGATCCGCGACCGTAGGTATCCCCAGCGGTCTCGTTCCCCCCGTCACCTTTGGTATCTCAACACGCCGAACTGCTGGCGGCATATAGCTGCCCGAGGCCATTCGGTTCCAGATCTTGTACAAGTTCCCCACGAGGTTCTTGTCAAATTCCTCAATCGACTGGCCATCGATTCCGGCACTGCCTTTGTTGGCTTTTACCTTCTTGTACGCGCTCCAGACAGCCTGTCTGGATAACGCAAACGGTTTGGACTGGCTCACAGGTTCCTCCCGCTTACGCGGTTGACCTGTAATACAGCCCCAACGACTGGCCCCCTTCGCTCCACGCCCATTACAGGCGCTTCATCACTACTACGGAACCATCTGCCCCTGTGCCCCGCATTGGTACTCAGGCGCTCGCAGGGTTTCTGCTCGACGCCGCTCCCTTCGCATCGGGACGACAGGTTCCCACGTTCCATGCCAGAGCCTGTGTTGTGCTCATGCTGTCTATATGCCGGATGCCGACCAGCCAGTAACCAGATAACCGCTGGACTTATCACGCACCGCTTAGAAAGCGCGTTTTTGACATCATCTTGTTCCTTTCGACACTGCATCTACAGTTCACTCTCGTTCATCTTCACAACACATACATGACGCATCTGACTGCGCCTTTTCCCTGACGCTCACCACCACCGCTCTTAACGGCAGCAACTCAGGGTAGTTTGAAGGCTGCGTCTGGACACCGCCTCCGAGGGGCCGACCCTCATCTCTCGCACAGCATTGCACCCTCTATTTGCCACAGGATGCATTCGTGGCACACCTACGCCGGAAACCCTAATTCAAGTACCCCACAAATTTTTATGCTCTGTATGAAAATTGTTCCCAAAACTTTTCATAGGCAAAAGATAGTTAAAGTGAGCATTAAAGTAAATTCGCCTGTAAGGGGCGAAAGAGAGTTTCAGAGAGCATTAGGAGTTGATACGCCCCGAAGCGGAGCATTACTTGTCTTTATTAAGTAATGCGACTGAGAGCGAAATAGGGAGCCTCAATACCCCCCACGCCCTGCTAAGCTGTGAGCGAAGCGAACTAAATGGCATGATATGACAGCAATGGAGATGTTGGATGGTCGGAGACGAAAGGATGTTGAAGCAATATGACTGAAAATCGATTAGTCATTTCCTTATTTATTGTAGGTAATTATTACATCTCCTTTCTGAGCGGCGGCAGCGAAGCTGCTTGTAAGCGAAGTCATTTTTTATTTTTTACGGGTAGCAGGTGGGAGGTTTAATCACCTGCTAACTCCCTTTTTTAAGGGTCGGGTGGGGGG
>NZ_NMQR01000096.1 GCF_003545805.1 Photorhabdus sp. CRCIA-P01
TATTCATGCGTCTGCCGGGAAGGGCAGCCAAAACGACACGCTCTATTACTCGCTGCCCTTCGGTTACTGGATGGCGAGCGTGACGGCCAGTCATTACGATTATATGCAGACAATCGCCGGGCTGAATCAGGCGATTCAATACCGGGGCAAAAGCCAAAACCTGGCGGTCCAGCTCAGCCGGGTGCTGCACCGCAACGCCGACCAGAAAACCCTGCTCAACGGTGAAATTTATCGCCGGGCGTCCCGTAATTTTATTGACAACACTGAAATCGATGTTCAGCGCCGGGAAACCGCAGGCTGGAAGCTGGGACTGTCCCATCATCACACTATCGGCAACGCCACTCTCGATACCAGGGTCACTTACCAACAGGGCATGCGCTGGTTTGGCGCGCAACCGGCGCCGGAAGAGTACCGCAATGAAGGGACTGCCTTGCCTAAAATCACCCAGTTCTCAGCGACGCTGGCCGGGCCGTTAACGCTGTTTTCTCAGCCCTTTTCTTATCAAACCCAGTATCTGCGCCAGCCCGTTGACGCCTCAGGATCGCTTTTCCATTGGCGGCCGCTGGACGGTACGCGGCTTTGATGGCGAGTTGACCTTATCCGCTGATCGGGGGTGGTACAGCCGGAACGAACTGGACTGGCAAACCCCGCTGCGTGGGCAATCGCTGTATCTGGGGATCGACTATGGCGAAGTGGGCGGACGGGGCAGTGACGCGCTGCTCGGAAAACATCTGGCGGGGAGTGCTCTGGGCTGGCGAGGCAGCCTGAAAGGGGTGAGCTACGACCTGTTTGTCGGCGTCCCGCTGTCCAAACCCGCCGGTTTCCAAACTTCCCCGGTCACGGCCGGATTCAACCTGTATTGGCAGTATTAATTCAAATAGCAAAACTGCCAGTGGGTAGTGTTGTGTGGAGCAAAAATTATGAACACGCAGTTATATCGTATTATCTTTAATCAGGCCCGTCAGATGTGGATGGTGGTCGCCGAGATAGTGTGTGCCGGACAGGGACGAACCGGACGTCGTACTCGTCGCCCCTCTTCACCGCAACGTCGTTGTCGGCTTACTGCGCTACGGTTTGGGGTGTTATTCGCCCTTGGCGGGATTTCACTCACGACACAGGCAGCGATTGTGGCCGATGGACAGGCGCCAGGGCGTCAGCAACCGACCATCATTCGCAGCGCCAACGGCACGCCGCAGGTTAATATCCAGACGCCCGGCTCTGATGGCGTTTCTCACAACAGCTATCGTCAGTTTGATGTGGATAAACAAGGGGTTATCCTCAATAACAGCCATCAGGCCACGCAGACCCAACTCGGCGGCATGGTGGCCGGTAATCCGTGGTTAGCCAAAGGGGACGCCAGCGTTATCCTCAACGAAGTCAACAGCCACGACCGCAGTCACCTCAACGGCTGGATTGAAGTGGCCGGGCATAAAGCCGAGGTGATTATTGCCAACCCGGCGGGTATCACCTGTAACGGTTGCGGGTTTATTAATGCGCATCGCACCACGCTCACCACCGGGCAAGCCCTGATGGAACGGGGCCGATTGAAAGGGTTTGATGTCAATCAGGGGGAAGTGCGCATTGATGGGCACGGCATGGACAGCACCCGGCAAAGTTACACCGATATTATCGCCCGCTCCGTGGCGATTAACGCCAAATTACATGCGCAAGACCTGAAAGTGACCACCGGGCGCAATATTGTGGATGCGGCGCATCAACAGATTGAGAAAAAATCGGCAGACAATGAGAAGCCCCCGGAGTTTGCGTTGGATGTGGCGGCACTGGGCGGCATGTATGCCCATAAAATTAGGCTAATAGGCACCGAAACGGGGGTGGGCGTCCATAATGCCGGCAATATCGGGGCCTCAGCCGGGGACGTGCATATTACCGCCGATGGCTGGATAGAAAATCGCGGCGCCATCAGCAGCCGTGACGGGCTGCAATTAACGTCGTCTGCCGATGTCTCGAACACCGGCAAATTACTGTCACAATCGGCGGTGAATTTACAAGCCAAAGGGGCGTTAAAGAATCAGGGCCGGGTGGAGGCCCGCGGCGATACCACCGTTACCGCAGGCACCATACACAGCAGCCATGACAGCGTCTGGGCCGCCGGACTGGATGATAAGGGCAACACCACCCGCCCCGGTTCACTGACCCTGACCGCGCAACACGTTCAGGCCAATGGCAAAAATCTGGCGACCGACACGCTGGCGATCCACAGTCAACAGATTGACCTGAGCGATAGCCAGACCGCCGCCAGTCAGATTCAATTGAATGCCAGTCAACACGGGATAAGTACCGCTCGCGCCACCGTTAACGCCGACCGCTTTAGCGCGAAAACCCCCGGCCAGTTTAACAACGACGGCGGGCAATTAGTGGCACAGGAAATCCACCTCACGACCCCGGATATCTCTAACCTGAAAGGAAAAATTAACCAGACAGGAAGCGGTGAACTGACGCTCCATACCCGTACCCTAAATAACCGTGAAGGGACCTTGTTCAGCCAGGGCAAACAGCTCACGATTACCACAGACACACTGAATAACCAGCAGGGCAACATTGCCAGTCAGGGCGAGGACCTGCATCTGACCGCGCATCAGGCAGACAACACCCAAGGCACGGTGCAACTGGCGGGTAACGGGAAACTGTCACTCAACAGCCAACGCTGGCTGGGCAATAAGGGCAAACTGCTCACCAACGGCGCCCTGACGATACAAGCCGGTGATTTGCAACTGAACCACGCCGAAACGCAGGCCGGGCAGATTACTATCAATGCGGACACCCTGAGCCATCAAGGCGGTGTGATGCAACAACGCGGCAAAGATACTCTGTCTCTGACGGTAAACACCCTAAATAACCAGAACGGCGCCATTGCCGGTAACGGTAACCTGAACCTTAAGGCAACGACCATCGATAATCGTCACGGCAACCTCGTAGCCGCCGACAAGGGCTCGCTGACACTGACGGTCAAAGACACGCTGGACAATCAGGCGGGCCGACTGGAAGCAGGCAATGCGCTCCAGCTCAGCGCCGCCCAACTGGATAATCGCCGGGGTAGCCTTGTGGCTACCGGGGACAGCGCCATGCTGACCATTAGCAAAGCCATTCAGAATGCCCACGGTCATCTTGAAGCCAAAACCCGACTGACTACAACCAGCCAGACACTGGATAACACGCAGGGGGTGTTGCTGGCGCAGCATATCAACAGCCAGACCACCGGCCAGCCCTTCATCAATACGGCGGGACAGGTGATAGCCGAGGACACTCTGACAGTCAACAGTGGTGAGCTGGATAACACGGCGGGGCGGTTACAATCCGGCCGGGAGATGTCCGTTGATACCCACGGGCATGGGCTCATTAATACCCGCAATGCCGACCAAAAAGCGGGCCGGTTGTTAAGCGGCGGGCAGTTAACCCTGCGCACCGGCGACATCGATAACACCGGCGGCATGATAGCAGCGGACGGCAAAACCGCGCTAACCAGCACCGCGCTCAATAATACTCAGGGACAGATAGCCGGGAATGGCGGGCTGGACATTCACAGCCGACAGCTCACCAACCGCAACGGGACCTTACAATCCGCAGACGCCCTGAATCTGGACACCGACGGCCAGTTACTGGATAACCAACAAGGCCATATTCTCGGTGAAGGCAAAACCACCATCACCAGCGGCCCGCTGGACAATCGCCACGGTCATCTGCAAGGCGGACAGTTGGTTATCGACACCCGACAGGCGCAGACGGATAACCGGGACGGCAAATTGTTGTCGGCCGGTACGTTCAACCTGAAAACCCAGCGGCTCGACAATCATCACGGGCAGGTGCAGGCGGTGGGCGACACCGCTCTTAATGTTGAAACCCAAACCGATAACACCGGCGGCCTTATCCGTGGGGGTCAGCAATTGACCTTGAGCACCGCTCACCTGATTAACCGCGACACGGCGCAGACGGATAAAGGACTGGAAGCGCAAAACCTGACGGTCAACGCCCAACAGGTGGACAACCGCCAGGGCGCTTTACGGGCGGCCGACCATCTGCAAGCGAACATCAGCCAGAGCTTGAATAATCTCCAGGGGCTGGTCTCTGCWGGCAAACAGCTCACTATCAACAGCGAGGCTCAGCAACCGCATCTGAGGATTAACAACCAACAGGGCACCCTGATTGCCGGGAAACAGGTGGATATTAACGCCGAGACCCTCAGCGGTGACGGCCAACTGTTATCGCAGGGGGATATGGCCGTCACCTTAACCAAGGATTTTCACCATACCGGCAACACGGCGGCCAATGGCAATTTGACCCTGAAAACCACCGGCAATCTCCTCAATGACCGCCAGATAAAAGCCGGTCGGGCGCTGCATCTTGACGCCCGCAATCTCACCAACAGCGCCGCCGGTGAAATCAGCGCCAGGCAAACGCAAATCAAGGTCCACGATACGCTGAACAATACCGGACTGATTGACGGCGGCCTGACCCATCTCACGGCCAACACCCTGAACAATACCGGCACCGGGCGCATTTACGGCGACCGGCTCGCCCTCCAGACAGGGACGCTGAATAACACCGCGCAGGACGGCAAAGCCGCCGTGATTGCCGCACGTGATCGGCTGGATATCGGGACCGGGATACTCAACAACCAGCATCATGCCCAGATTTACAGCGTGGGCGATATGCACATTGGCGGCCAGTTGGATAATACCCTGACAGCCACCGGTCAGGCCCATGAGCTCAATAACCACGCGGCAACGATTGAAGCCGGGAAYAATTTGAAGATTCAGGCCGAGCAGATKAACAACACCAACGCCGGTCTGGTGACGCAGGTCGTCGAAACGGAAAAATCGCCACATCACGAYGCGGTAYTGAGCGGCCAGACCACTCGCTATGACTGGTCACAAGTGGACACGTCCCGCCGCAACAAATACGGCGTGCACGATGCCATTATGCCGGACGGCAGCCGCAGTAATGACTTTTACGAATATCAGTACACCCGCACCGTGAATGAAACACAGGTTAAACAGAGTGACCCCGGTAAAATTCTGGCGGGCGGCAATATCACGCTGAACAGTGCGAAAGTCACCAATCACGACAGCCAAATCGTGGCGGGCGGCGTGCTGGACGGGGAAATCGGTGAACTGCACAATATAGCGACTCAGGGCGAACGTATCACCACCGATAAAGGTCGCCAGACTCACTGGTATGCGAAAAAGAAACGACG
>NZ_NMQR01000097.1 GCF_003545805.1 Photorhabdus sp. CRCIA-P01
ACCAAATTCCTGGATTGATTTCCAGCCAGAAGCCCCACATAACACAGCAGAAAAAGCTAAAAAAATCACATCCATTAATTCATGTTTTTTATTGATGTCAGAACGTGGGTCATCTATCTTGCTGATAAAGTTGAAAATACTCATTATTAAGATCACGCTTTTATAGAATAGAGAGATCTTAACGTTTTAATGAGAGAAGTGGCTATAAAAAGTTATATTTTGGTCTTTATTTAACCCAAATAACCTTGTTAAAATTGTGAGATCTTGCCCTGCCAAATTCCTGGATTGATTTCCAGCCAGAAGCCCCACATAACACAGCAGAAAAAGCTAAAAAAATCACATCCATTAATTCATGTTTTTTATTGATGTCAGAACGTGGGTCATCTATCTTGCTGATAAAGTTGAAAATACTCATTATTAAGATCACGCTTTTATAGAATAGAGAGATCTTAACGTTTTAATGAGAGAAGTGGCTATAAAAAGTTATATTTTGGTCTTTATTTAACCCAAATAACCTTGTTAAAATTGTGAGATCTTGCCCTGCCCCGGTCACATAGTTATCTATGCTCCCGGGGATTCGCTCCCTTGCCGTCGCGATACATCTTGAAATCCATTGGGTATAGTTAATAATTTTTAAAATCCCATCTGGAAGTTCTTTATTTCTTTCATATTTATCGAGAGTTTCAGAGGAAAGATCCCTTAACTTTGGTTGCGGAACTTTACCTATTGCCATCGAGGAAATTTGACCGAAGCTATTCACAACAACGACATATTCTCTAATATAGTATTTCTTATCGGCCTTTTCCAATATTAGTTGAATAATTTGTTGCCCAACAATATTTACATCTGAATTTAATTATCTATCCAATAGAATCAATAATTACTAATTTCATTTTTTACTTTTGATATTATACGAGTTCAATCCAATAATTATTACATTATATATGATTTCGATCGTTTGTATTGCTTATTTTGCCAAAAATATATCCACCAACCCTTTATGCTGATATTTCATCACTAGAAACTATATCAAGTACTTTTGCTGTACACGTCATTATGTACGCAGAGTATCTCAATCACACGCGGATAAAAGCGTCGTTACATCTGTATTTATCCTGATATTGCTTTGATATAGTTCATTAAGCATCCCAATGCGAAAACGCACCATTTCTTCACCAACCGCAATAACATCCATTTTTCGGTAAGGTTTCTCTTCAATCATTCGATCAATAATTTTTCTCATTGCAATTGCATGATCTTCATCCTCTTCAACATGGATTCTAAAGAAATGTAATGCATCATCAGGCGCCTTTATTAATTGCAAGGCATCTAAAATTGGGCCATAAACCAAAGGTACGATCGCCTCAGCACCTAAACACAGTGCCGCAAGCCCTCTTAGAGAATCATCACTGCGGCAGTGGCGAAACATAGCATCAATCAGTTGTTGAGTACTGTTAAGAATCGGGTCACTTTTAGGAACAGCGTTAATAGCCGCCATCGCTTTTTTATATAACTCTGCATGAGATATCTTTGCTGCATCGGTTCCTGTTAGCTCTTCCAATAGATTATGAGAAAGCAGCATAAAATCTTTTTGATCTGCTAAACCTCCCATCAATAAACACAGATAACGGGTGAAATATTGTGAATAGTAATGGTGCTGGATCATAAACTTTCTTAATAAATTCTGGTCCGCCTGTCCAGAGCGGCAAGCGACCAAAAATACATTCGAATTGAGCTCCTCCAATAACACTTTAGAGAAAACGTCTTCCCATAGTGGAGATAAAAAGTAACCGGTTTCTTTTTTAAGCTCGTTTTGAGTGTTGATAGTGAGTTCCATAATAAACCTTTTTAGTAACATTCAACCGACGAAATAAATGATATACAAGCTCTGAATCTGTGTGGCTTTCCGCTATATAGCAGCTAAAGCAAGATAAATTTTATTTCATACTACAGATTCGCTAATAGTGGATAAATAGACCTACAATCACTTCTGAAGTGACTTTCTTGTCACCAATAGCAACCTAAAAAAGCCCAGGAGGCCCAAGTGAATAATTTGAGTGGATTCATCATTTTCATTCATGTCGCCGAAGCTCGTAGCTTTGCAACCGCAGCCAGGCAACTCGGACTCTCTCCTTCGTCCGTTAGCAAAAGCATATCCCGATTAGAAAAGAAATTAGGTGTTCGTCTGCTCCAACGCAGCACCCGTAGTGTCAGTTTGACGGCTGAAGGTACACTGTTCCTTGAGCGCTGCAAACGCATCCTGGACGAGATTTCCACTGCGGAAAATGAACTATTAAGCTCTATCTCTGCCCCTCAAGGCCGCCTGCGAGTGAGTTTGCCGTTGCTCAGTAATCTAATGTTACCCGTATTATCTGCTTTTGCGACTTGTTACCCACAGATAGAGCTGGAACTGGATTTTAGTGATCGATTAGTCGATGTTATCGATGAAGGATTCGACGCCGTGGTTCGCACTGGAGAACTCAACGATTCACGACTGATGAATAAACGTATAGGGTCTAGCCGTTTCGTCTATGTTGGTGCTCCAAGCTACTTTGCACAACATAGTAAACCATCACACCCCGGAGAGTTATTACACCACGCCTGCTTGATGCATCGTTTTCCCACTACTGGCCTTTTAGAGAAATGGCCGCTGTGCTCAGGAAGATCCGAAATAGACATACATCTTCAGGCCAAGATAACCAGCAACCATGTCGAAACACTGCTACACATGGCGATTCAAGGCCACGGCATAGCCTGTTTGCCTGATTTTACCGTTAAACAAGCATTAGCTAGCGGTACATTGTTAACAATCTTGGATAAGTGGGCGGGGACTTCAAGCACCTTCCGGGTTCTCTGGCCATCTAACCGTTGGGTATTACCTAAAGTCAGAGCTTTTGTCGATTTCATGGCGGATAATTTATTCCCAAAAGAGAAATAAAATATTTATCCATAAAAAAACCGCACCTCAATGCTGGATTAAGTGTCCAGCTTGTGAGGTACAGTTCATTATCTCAATTAATCCTGAGAAATTTTTGCCCAGGTATCACGCAGGCCAACGGTACGGTTAAATACCAAATTTTCCGCACTGGAATGACAACTATCAGCACAGAAATAACCTTCACGCTCAAACTGATAAGTTTGTTCTGACTTAGCATCAGCTAAACCTGGCTCAACAAAGCCCTGACGAATCACCAGTGACTCTGGGTTAATTGTCGCCAGAAAATCATCCTCCGCACCTGGATTCGGTACGCTGAACAGACGATCATACAGACGGAATTCAGCAGAAACCGCATGAACCGCACTGACCCAATGAATAACACCTTTTACTTTCCGGCCATCCGCGGGATCTTTATTCAACGTTTGATCATCGTAACGGCAATAAATTGCCGTGATATTATCGTCAGCATCTTTCTCAACGCGCTCCGCTTTAATGATATAAGCATTACGCAGACGAACTTCTTTACCCAATACCAGACGCTTATATTGACGGTTCGCTTCTTCACGGAAATCTGCTCGGTCAATATAAATCTCACGGCTAAATGGCACTTCACGGCTGCCCATCTCCGGTTTGTTCGGATGATTAGGCATACTCAAAATCTGCTCCCCTTCTGGCATGTTTTCGATCACTAATCTGACCGGATCAAGAACAGCCATTGCGCGAGGGGAATTTTCGTTCAAATCATCACGGACACAAGATTCCAATGCTGCTATTTCCACATTATTATCCTGCTTGGTGATGCCAATACGACGACAGAATTCACGAATAGACGCGGCAGTATAACCACGACGACGCAAGCCTGAGATCGTTGGCATACGTGGGTCATCCCAACCTTCAACAATCTTATCCACCACCAGCAGATTCAGCTTACGCTTAGACATAACCGTGTATTCAAGATTCAAGCGCGAGAATTCATATTGGCGCGGATGACAATCAATGGTGATATTTCCCAGCACCCAGTCGTACAGGCGGCGGTTATCCTGGAATTCCAGTGTACACAGCGAATGGGTAATACCTTCAAGCGCATCGGAAATACAGTGAGTAAAATCGTACATTGGGTAGATGCACCATTTATTACCGCACTGATGATGTTCTGCAAATTTAATCCGGTACAAAACCGGATCACGCATCACAATAAAAGGTGATGCCATATCAATTTTGGCACGCAGACAAGCTTTACCTTCATTAAACTCACCGGCACGCATTTTTTCGAACAACACCAAGTTTTCTTCAATACTACGGTCACGGCATGGGCTGTTTTTACCCGGCTCTTTCAACGTGCCACGATATTCACGGATCTCTTCCGGACTCAATTCATCAACATAAGCCAGACCTTTGTTGATCAATTCAACAGCATACTGATACAGCGTATCGAAATAATTAGAAGAGTAGCGAATATCGCCACTCCACTCAAAACCTAACCACTGAACGTCATTTTTAATAGAATCGACGTATTCAACATCTTCCTTAACTGGGTTGGTATCATCAAAACGCAGATTACACTGGCCCTGATAATCCTTCGCAACACCAAAGTTCAGGCAGATCGATTTCGCATGACCAATATGCAGATAACCATTTGGTTCAGGCGGGAAGCGGGTATGTACCGATGTATGTTTACCAGTTGCCAAATCTTCGTCAATTATCTGACGGATAAAGTTTGTTGGGCGGGCGTCTGCCTCACTCATTGTTTTATACCTCAATAATGCCAAAAACGCGTCACATAACCGCCTATAATCCAACAAGCAGTGCCGAGAAACAACCGTTTGTTCATGTAAAATGGCGATTTAGTACAAAGTTGGAGCGAAAAAACGATGACGAGTTTAAAAGGGGCTGTTTTAATAATTTTTTACTAGAAAATAAGACGGGTACCTAGCAACCCAAACCAATAGGTCCATGTTTCAATAATATTATTATATAACAATTAGTTATGAATAAATCACTCTTGTGTCGAAAAAACACTCAACAGTGATACATGTCAACAATACAGCAAACTTTATTATGAAATAATCGGTGAGACTGTCGGCAATCAATATTTCATTAAATCATAATAAATATTACTGAATAACAACCATCCAATTTTAAAGAATAAATAATTGACACTATACCTATTACCAATAAC
>NZ_NMQR01000098.1 GCF_003545805.1 Photorhabdus sp. CRCIA-P01
AGCAAAACAGACAGGTCATTCTTCATACTCCATGGTATATCTTCACCCAGAGCTTTATCGATCGCCTGATGAACCAACATACTGTTGGCCGGGATATCACCGTATTTCTCTTTGCAGGCAGCAGGATCTGACGCACAGGTAACAATTAATTCATTACGCTGTTTCAAACTCAGATCTTCCATTTCTTTTACGATCTGCTGGCAGTCACCGCGCGCCTCACACCCTTTTGCCCTGGCCGCAAAATCCGTTATCTGGTCAGCACTCAGGAAGTTATTCTCAATCGCATTCTTCCCGGCCTGCGCGCCAGTGAGCGCGCTGGCGCTGGAATCACCGGCAATGCCGCCGGCCAGCCCGGCTGCCAGAGTAGAAAGGGTGCTGACAGTTTGTTTCTGCTCCTCCGTTAACTCACTGACTTTGGCCCCGTCGCCGTAAAGCTGTTTTATCAGTACCTGAGCCGCCAGTTCACCCGAAGCAGCACCGGCTGCCCCCGACAAGGCGTTGTTACCACTGACTTCCGCCGCCACGGCACCCAAAATCGCATGGGACAGCGTATTGGTGGCAATATCCACCTGATGGGTTTGCGGGTCAGTCGTTAGATCTTTAATCACCCCGGCCAGATACGGTGACGCGCCGCCAGCCAGCGCCTGACCGAGATTGTTCCCCGCCAGGCCCTGAATCGCTGCCGTGGCCGCCTGTAACGCTTTTTGATATTTGCCGCCGGTTCCCAGGCCGGAGTCATTCAGCGCCTGCGTGTAAGCGGTGTCATAGATTTGTTGATTGATATCCGCCGAAGTCGGGTGTTGATTCCCTGCGTTGATCAACTTTTCTCTGGCATCGGCTTTGTCCTGTTCACTGATATGATTGAGCTTCGCTTTCGCCGCTTGGGTGGCGATAATTTTCCCTTCGGTCCCGGCTATCTCGGTCATCTGGGCGCTGAGTTCGCCAATCAGTTGCGCCTGTTTCAGCCGCTGCTGTGCTTTTTCCTTATCAAATATCGGACTCAAGACATTGGCGGCGTTATCGGTATCACGGCTTAAGTTCGCGATATCCTGCGTTTGGTGGTCCTTATCTCGGATAATCAGGGTGCCGTCACTGACCGCAGCGTGCGTGGTACTGCTGTCATGACCCTGATTATGAGCCCCCGTCAGCGCATTAACCGCCAGATTATTGAGGACCTGCCCGGCGGTTGGTTGACCAAGGCTGACACCCGCACTCTGCTGTTCGACAGTAAAGTCCGCTTTATTTTGAATATCTTTAAAGCCCAGTGTCCCGGTGTTGAGGGTGTTTTTGGCTTTGTCAGCTTGACTCGCTATCACCGCACCGTCCAGTTGGGTATGGTCGCCGACGTTAACCTGATAGCCGCCTTTACCGGCAAACAACCCGGTCTGCTCCTGCACGCTGTCATAGTTGCTGTGCAGTTTGTTGCGGCTGGCATTGAGGCTTGCTGTACCGTTGGTGAGGGGCCCTACGGTGGTACTGACGCCCGCGCTGGCGTTGTGTTGCTGGCTGTCATAGCGGTTACTGTCCTGCTCGCTACTTAATGCCAGGTTACGTTTCACCGTCGTCGTAATCTGTTCGCCGCTGACTTGTGCCCCTTTCAGCGTCGTATCCCGGCCACTGTTGAGGGTAATGGTCTGTCCTGCGTTTAATGTGGTGTTATTGTGGCTGACGCCGTTGCCGTTTTCACGGCCGTTGCCCCGACTGACATTGGCCGAAACATTCAGACCGGTGCCCCCCGGTCCGGCGGTCAGGCCCACGCCCAGCGAGCTGCCGTGGCTGCTGTTCGTACCGGTGGTCTGTTCGGTGTTCTGGCTGGACGAGAGCGTAATATCCCGACTGGCATTGAGTTGCAGGTCTTTACCCGCCTGTAACTGGCTGCCCTGAACGCGGATATCGCCGTTCAGACCTGATGTCCCTTTATCGTCACCGTGAGCCGTTATCGTGAGATTATCCCCGGCAGTGAGATGGCTGCCCTGTTGGGTGGTCTGACGGGACTGCTGTTCTGAACGGGAAGACTGGCGACCGTAGGACAGGCTAACCCCGGCCAGGTTGTTATTGCTGCTGTTGTCGCTGCCCTGAGCTTCCGCCAGTCGGGCGGCCTGCGTCGCTTGTACTCCGCTCAGCGCGGCTTTGGTGTTCTGTAACGCTTTCAGGCGCGGGTCGGCAGTCTGTTGCGCTTCATGGGCCGTTTGCACGGCGCTGTTGATAGCACCTCCTGCGGCGCCGCTCAGCGCTACCGTCAGGCCGCTTTGTTTTTGTTCGGTTTTTGTTGTGGTGTTATTGCGGTTTTCCGCACTGGTGACCGTGACCTGTTGACCGGTCAGCGTCAGGTCTTTACCGGCAATCACTTCACTGCCGTGAACCCGGAGTTGTTCTCCCGCGTTGAGCGTCACGTTGCCCTGACTGCTGCCGACCGTGCTGCCTTTGCTAAGCTGGCTGTCACTGTCGGTGGTGACTTTCTGACTGGCTTTGCCCAGAGTAAATCCAATCCCGCCGGTCCCCATCAGGCCCGATTTTTTCTCCTGCCGTAAATGGGTTTCACCGTGAGATTCGGCGGCGGTGGTGACGGTAAGCTGCTGACCGGCGCTCAGGCTGACATCCTGCGTGCCCGCGACATGGCTGCCGCGGATATGCAGGTCTTTTCCGGCCTGTAGATTGACCTTATCGCCGCTGAATGTGGTACTGAGTGCCTGCCGGTCATGCACTTCGTCGTGGGTTTCCACTGACGACTTCGACAGCCAGCCTTTGCTGGTTTGTTTACTGTGTTCCACTAAATCGGATGAAGCGGTACCGGTTGTCAATGTCAGGTTATTCCCGGCCTGCGCCGTCAGGTGTTGACCGGCATTGACGTGGGCAGCGGTGGCGGTCAAATCCTGTCCGGCTTGCAGGGTTACATCACCGGCGCCGGTTATCCGGCTGCCGATATCCTGTTGTTGGGTCAGATGGCGATAGTTATCTTTCCCCCAATTCCCCTGTTCTGTACGGTTTGTGCTTAGGGTATCCAGCGTCAGGTTATGGCCTGCCGTTATCTCGGTGCGACCGTCTTTACCGGCGTTTTTGATGTCACTGGCGGTTAATTGGACATTGTTGATGGCGCTCAGCGATAAGGTGCCTTTATCGTTCTGCACATAAATGCCCGCCGGACGGTCCAGCCAGCGGTTAGCCTCATCCCCGCGTAACGTAGACGCGCTGGTGATATCGTGGCCTCGCAAGGTCACCCGGTCATCTCCCTGAATCTGGCCGCCCCGGTTGGCGAGCGTCTGTTGGGCCGTCACATCCACTTTGCCGCCGCGAATAAAGCCGCTGTTGGTCAGATTGTTGGCGGTCAGTTGGGTGACGTCACGCCCGCTAATCGTACCGCTGTTGGTAATATCGCCCTGATTGTTGAGGGCCACGGAATTACCGGCGAGTAGGGCGCCATCACTGCTCAGGTCGCCCTGACGGACACGCGCATACACCTGCGGCACGGTCACCACTTCGGTAGTCCCATCCGGCAAGGTCACGGTTTGGTTAGTCAGCCAGATAATATCCGAAGTCAGCAGCGCCATCTGCGCCGGGCTTAAGGCGACGCCCGGCGTTAACTGTTGCTGTTGGCCAAAGGCAATTCCGGCATCCATCAGCGCTTTAAACTGTGCTTCGTCGTTGTTGTAGCCGGGCAAATAACGCCGGCCGGTCAGTTGGGTGATTTGGTCCCGCACCAGCCGCTGTTCGTAGAACCCATCCCCCAGGCGTTTGTGGACCAGCGCCGGGTCATGCGTTAATTGTTGCCGCATATAGTCCGAGCCTAACCACTGTTTATACTGGGTAAATTTCGGGTCGGTCTCGACCAGATAGTGGCTGTCACTGCCCGGCTGCACCGTATACAGGCTGTTATCCGGCAAGCGGGTATTGGGGGTCACTACACGTATCACCGGGTCGATTGTTTGCCCTTTCACCGTTTCCGGGGGCAAACTCAGTTCAAATGGCTGGCCGGGGGGCAAGACCAAAGGCTGGTCGTTTATCCCGCTCACCGGTTTGACCGACGTGGGGGCATCGTGTATCTGACCGGTCTGTCGGTCCGTAATCGTGATATCGGTGCTCTGTGGACGGGTATGCTCCTGCCAGGCCAGCGTTTTCAGGTCAAGGGTTTCTATCACCGGGGCCGGGTTATAACCACTGCGACTTTTCCCCTGAGAAGTTTTGGTACCCCGTACTCTGGGCTTACGTCGTTTCTTTTTCGCATACCAGTGAGTCTGGCGACCTTTATCGGTGGTGATACGTTCGCCCTGAGTCGCTATATTGTGCAGTTCACCGATTTCCCCGTCCAGCACGCCGCCCGCCACGATTTGGCTGTCGTGATTGGTGACTTTCGCACTGTTCAGCGTGATATTGCCGCCCGCCAGAATTTTACCGGGGTCACTCTGTTTAACCTGTGTTTCATTCACGGTGCGGGTGTACTGATATTCGTAAAAGTCATTACTGCGGCTGCCGTCCGGCATGATGGCATCGTGCACGTCGTATTTGTTGTGGCGGGAAGTGTCTACTTGAGACCAGTCATAGCGGGTGGTCTGGCCGCTCAGTACCGCGTCGTGATGTGGCGATTTTTCCGTTTCGACGACCTGCGTCACCAGACCGGCGTTGGTGTTGTTCATCTGCTCGGCCTGAATCTTCAAATTATTCCCGGCTTCAATTGTCGCGGCGTGGTTATTGAGCTCACGTGCTTGACCGGTGGCTGTCAGGTTGTTGTCCAACCGGCCGCCAATGTGCATATCGCCCACGCTGTAAATCTGGGCATGATGCTGGTTGTTGAGTATCCCAGTGCCGATATCCAGCCGGTCACGCGCGGCAATCACGGCGGCTTTGCCGTCCTGCGCGGTGTTATTCAGCGTGCCCGTCTGGAGGGCGAGCCGGTCGCCGTAAATGCGCCCGGTGCCGGTATTGTTCAGGGTGTTGGCCGTGAGATGGGTCAGACCGCCGTCAATCAATCCGGTATTGTTCAGCGTATCGTGGACCTGGATTTGCGTTTGCCCGGCGCTGATTTCACCGGCGGCGCTGTTGGTGAGATTTTGCGCACCAAGATGCAGCGCCTGACCGGCTTTTATCT
>NZ_NMQR01000099.1 GCF_003545805.1 Photorhabdus sp. CRCIA-P01
GCAAGGCCATGCGCAACCCGAAGCCACAGTGCCTCAGAGCGTCGCAGGAGCGCCGCTTGCGGGCTCTGTGCCGCCCGCGCCCGCAGAACGTGCGTCCGCCGCCCAGGCAAGCTGGGCGACGTTCGCCCGTTGCCGAAAAAGGCGCTACGCTGACAAAGGCCCGGCGGGAAAAACGGGCCGTCGGGGGCGAAAAGCGCGTCAGGGGGTTTTGGGTTCGGCGGTGAACGGACATTGGAAAAAACGGGTTGTAACTGACTGAGGGCATTAGGAAAATCGGTGTTCGATGGTCAACTTCGCACTGGAATGSGTTGTTGTGGASAATAATCACTTAAGCGTTGACCAGAATCRYTCRAGGAGYGAGGAACTGGTCAACTGTCAGGGAGATAGCAGTTGTCGTGCGACGGTCAGGGATAAATATCGGCAGGAATATGACAAGGTCCAAGAGCGGATAACAACTTGTTCAAAAACTGACCAGCGCACAACTGTTGCCAAAGAGCTACGGGCATTGCAAGGTAAGATGACCGGAGCACTACATAACCTCTCACAAAATGCATAGGCCCATACACCAAAAAAACTTTTACCGGGCCTCATGCCCGGTTCTTTACCTTAATGTTAAAAAAATGGTCTTCTGATTATTTTAGCTCCTCATTAATAGCCTGCCGAACAATCAACTTAGCGGCCCAACTCGTTAAGTTGATTATTTCATCATTTCCTAAACCAAAAGTATCTTTCAGAATAGTCATAGCCTCTGTACCATATAAAACGGAAATCAACATAATAATCTTATGTATTGTATCATCTTTAAGCTGACCTTTTAGAGGCGCTAACGCCGTAGAAAGTGTCTCTTTACGGTTACTTTTTTTCTTCAAAACAGGTCGTTTGTAGTTATCTTCATCTGATAAAGATTCCTGCCAGCGTAACTGAGAAATGCGTAAAGCATCCCTCATCAGTGCCTCATTGGCTTCTATTTCTTCATAACCCCATCTTAATAATTTCTCAATATTTTCTTCTGCATTATTGCCCATAGAGGGGACAACGAATGACCCAATAACTTGTTTTACAACATATTCTACAAAATCACTGTGGGTTGAAAAGTAGCTGCGCAATGTGACCTTCGCATATTCAGCTTCACTGGCAATCTCTTCAGGGGACGGAAATTTTTTTTCACGATATAACTTCAGCGCTGAATGAGTGATACGTTCCAGGGTACGACGCCGGACTGGCGACAGATTTTCTTCATCAAACAGAATCATTTAAACCCCTTAAAATTTTAACCATATAGCATTCACAATAAAAAATATCACTAATGATAAAAAATAACTTGCATGTTGTAAAATATTACAATAGGTTTACATTTGTCTTTAAACTAGGTATGCCACATGGGGTGAACACTATGACGCGATTTGTGGTTGTCGTTGGCACAGCAGACACAAAACTGGACGAGCTGGTCTGGTTGAAATGTTGTTTATACCTCGCAGGAGTTGATTCAATCATCATTGATGTGTCTACATCAATTCCCGGGAAAAATTATCAGAATAAAAAGGTAGATATTCATTCACTTCAGGTGACTAAGTATCATCCCGTTGGCGCTGATCCCGTTTTTTGTGGCATGCAGAATAAAGAGATAACAGCGATGCCTATCGCCCTCACGAATTTCCTGAACAGTTCAATCGACGATATCGCGGGGGTGATTGGTATCGGAGGCTCAGGTGAAACGGCGCTGATTACTCCGGCGGCTATGCAAAGCCTGCCGATCGATTTGCCTAAAATTATGGTATCAACTATGGCGTCAGGGAATGTTAGGGACAGCAATATTGCAATGCTTTATACGGTAACCGATCTCAACAAACTAAACCGTATTTCTCGTTCAGTATTATCTAATGCTGCAAATATGACGACGGGCTCTGTCAATTATTTTACGCCATTGGCTGATATTCATAAACCCGCTTTAGAGCTGACGATGTTTGGTATGACGGCTCCGTGCATTGATCAGACTAACATTAAAGATTATTTGGTTGCTGTTCAGATTATTGTCCGAAAATTAAGTTTGATCGTTGAACCTAAACTAATAGGAAATAAAGCGTGGAAGCAATCTGAACGCATTTTTTAATATAAAATCCCTTTAATTAAATTTACTATTTTTTTATTCTAATTAAAATAGAAGTAAAAAATTATCTTTACTGTTGATCATCAATGAAATAAAAATATCCATGTAAGAATAAGGGTTTTAATGATTTGATATGTCAAATAATCAGAAAGGAATTTTAAAACGGCTCAGGCGAGATCCATTGATGAAACCATCGGCATTAGCCGATATTTTTGGGATTGGACGTTCATGTACTTCAGGGCATAAAGATATTGTTCATTTTGAACAAAGATGTTCAGCTTTAGTCTTGTCCTTAAAATGCACCAATAGTCCAAGCTTATCTCATAATAAAGTGAAAAACTTTTTGGAATCAAAATGAAAATTATTCTGACAGGGTAATAACGCAAAGCATTACTTGCAACAGTAATGGTCATGAATGACAAGGACGTTTTTTAGTAATAGTAATTTGATAAATAACTAGGAATCATGGTCCTGTGTTCATGGACATTGGTAAGAAATTTTTTGCCTATTTGTCTGTTATTAGCCCTTTCATGGCGGTTCTGGCGGGAAAGGTTTTGGTTTTGCTTGCCGGAAATGAACACTGATTCATGCATCCTATTTGAATAGCCACCATAAATCAATTAGGGGAAGTAAACAGAGATGATAACGACTCAAAATGACTGGCATCCAGCAGATATTATTGCAGCATTGCGTAAACGCGGCACAACACTTGCTGCATTATCAAGGGAATCGGGGCTAAGTCCATCGACACTATCTAATGCATTAATACGCCGGTGGCCTAAAGGGGAGAGGATTATTGCGGACAGACTAGGAGTACATCCTTCAGAAATTTGGCCCAGTCGATATACTATCCAGTCCTAATTTAAATCCACTATTATTTTTGTGTGTTTAGAGAGGATACTATAAAAAACAGATTTCATTAAATCAATGATATACATATATCAGTTCTGGCAACTTCTTTATATGAAGTGATCCTTAAAAAAGTAGCTAAAGAATGTTTATAACCCTTATCAGGTCTTATTACATTGTCGTGTGATATAAATCAAGAAATTTATCGTACTCTTGTCGCGTATAATGAGGAAAAAGATGTTGATGTTATTAATAATCCAGGGGTGGTTAAAACTCTTTTAAGAATTTATATGAGAAAATTGTAAATATAATTTAAGCGCTACCTTTGAACCTTTATTTATATCTCTGAATCAAGGTCGGTAGCGCTTTCTTTGGTGATGACTCTGATTTATTGATAATGATGAATATTCAAATAATCCCACTCCCCATATGTAAGTAGCGCATTCAGGCCGTATTAACGGTGGATCGGCCTTCCAAGGGAAGCAGTTCATGTACCCGGTTTGCAGGCCAGTGCGCAATATGACTGATGACATGGCGTAGCCAGACCTCAGGATCCACTTTATTTAGCTGGCAGGTACCGATAAAACTGTTCAGAAGGGCTGCTCGTTCGCCACCTTTGCAGAGCCTGCGAAGAGCCAGATGGTATGACCTTTATATCATCACTTTAATATCGGTGCGTTATTGGAGATCTTTATGTTACACGATATCCCTTCAGCTTATGTCGGCCTGGATATTCACAAAGAATCACTGACTGTTGTCATCGCCAGCCCCGGATTTAGAAAAACTACTGCCATGGAAAATGATGCTAAGTAAAGTGCAGTTCTCCGGACGCTTACGCAACAACGTTCTCTGGAGTGAAGATTGACGCCGAACCCGATTTTTTCTAAGGTACTTGGTCAGTTACAACCCGTTTTTTCCTGTGCGGTTTGATGCCTAGCTCAGACCTGAGCTGATAAAATGGACGTCCCACATGGTGTCAATTGTACCAAAATGAAATAGTTATATTTATTTAACGAGAGCGTTCATCATGTATGGGAATATTCAGGGACGGTTTTTTCTTGATCGAAAACTCTATTTTTCAAACGGCATTTAGTTCAATTTTTTTATCCAGAACTCAGATTATATCTAATCAGAAGATTGGTGACAAAAGTTATCGGCACCAAAAGAAACTTTTACCGGGCCTCATGCCCGGTTCTTTACCTTAATGTTAAAAAAATGGTCTTCTGATTATTTTAGCTCCTCATTAATGGCCTGCCGAACAATCAACTTTGCGGCCCAACTCGTTAAGTTGATTATTTCATCATTTTCTAAACCAAAAGTATCTTTCAGAATAGTCATAGCCTCTGTACCATATAAAACGGAAATCAACATAATAATCTTATGTATTGTGTCATCTTTAAGCTGACCTTTTAGAGGCGCTAACGCCGTAGAAAGTGTCTCTTTACGGTTACTTTTTTTCTTCAAAACGGGTCGTTCGGGGTTACTTTCACCGGATAAAGATTCCTGCCAGCGTAACTGAGAAATACGTAAAGCATCCCTCATCAGCGCCTCATTGGCTTCTATTTCTTCATAGCCCCATCTTAATAATTTCTCAATATTTTCCTCTGCATTATTGCCCATAGAGGGGACAACGAATGACCCAATGACTTGTTTTACAACATACTCTACAAAATCACTATGGGTTGAAAAGTAGCTGCGCAACGTGACCTTCGCATATTCAGCTTCACTGGCAATCTCTTCAGGAGACGGGAATTTTTTCTCACGGTATAACTTCAGCGCTGAATGAGTGATACGTTCCAGGGTACGACGCCGGACTGGCGACAGCTTTTCTTCATCAAACAGAATCATTTAAACCCCTTAAAATTTTAACCGTATAGCATTAATAATAAAAAATATCACTAATGATAAAAAGTAACTTGCATGTTGTAAAATATTACAATAGGTTTACATCCATCTTTGAACTGGGTATGTC